>DASYQM010000493.1:0-3291 GCA_036005525.1 Streptosporangiaceae bacterium | reverse complement strand
GGACAGCTGGAGCGTCCGGCGGGGTGGGCACCGCCATCGGGGTTGCTCCCGGTCCCGCGCGCCCGAGCCGGCGCAGAGGTGCCTGCCACCCATCGCGATGCCACCGTTAGGGTGCGGGCGGGCCGGGGTCCCGGTCGGCGGCACCCAGTCGGCGGGGGGCCCAGGGCCAGGGTCCGCAGCAGCGGCCGGTGGTGTTTGACTACCTGGTGCAGACCAGAGCCGCCAGATCCGCGATGAGGCGCAGGCCACGCGGCAGGAGCCATCGGCGCGGTCACAGGGCCTGCAGGCGCGCGGCCTTCCGCTCACGTTGGGCGCTCTCCGGCGCGAACCTCGGCGACGGCCTGCCAGTCATCCAGAACGCGCTTTACCCGCTCGGGCGACTCAGCGGCGACCGCCTCACGCAATTCGCCCGCGAACGCCTTCAGGTGATTATCCGGGAGGGAGCTTGCCCGGGGGAACGCTGCCGGCAGCGCCGCTGGGAGTGCACTGGCAGCCGTCTCACTGGTCAGCAAGACAGCGAGGAGCTGTGACATCGCCAGGGTGGATTCGGAGACGATCGCGGCGACGCGCTCGCCTTTGAGGGTGATGTGTGTCACGACACCACGGCAGGCGTTGTCAACGGCGCTGACCAGGGTATAGGCGGCAGCTCGGGCGGGGACTGGCCCATGTTTTCAGGGTAGCCGCAAACCCCAGCCACGCAGCCTTAGGTCAGTGGTCTTGTGTGCGGTGTGGGGCCACCAGTGCCTGGGCGCTGGCGGTGGCGTGCTGAGTTGCTCGTGGTTACCGTGACAGCATGACGGCCTGGGCTGTGCGGGGCGTTGAGCTTCCCTTCGGGGAGGAGATCGCGTCGTGGTGGATCGATGCGGCGGGCTCTATCCATGACCGGCCGGTGGCCGGTGCCGATCTCCTGCCGGGCGGCTTTATCCTGGCTGGCCTGGTTGATGCCCACGCCCACCCGGCCGTGGGTTCCGGGCCGGCTGGCCTGGTGGCGCTGGATGAGGGCCCGGCCCGGGCGACCCTGATCGCCTGGGCAAAGGCCGGGGTGACCCTGGTGCGCGACGTCGGATCTCCGGGCGGGGTGATCCTGGAGCTCACCTCCGGGCCTGGGATGCCCGTGCTGCAGGCGGCCGGCCGGTTCCTGGCTCCTGCCGGCCGTTACTTCCCGGACCTGCTCCGCGCGCCGGTCGAGGAGGCCGGCCTGGTTAGTGCTGCGCTGGCGGAGATCGGCCGGGGGGCGGGGTGGGTCAAGGTGATCGCTGACTTCCCCGATCTGGCCGCCGGGACTGACGCCGAGGCCACCTACCGGATCGATTCCATCGCCCAGCTTGTCGCTGCGGCGCACGAGGCCGGTGCCCGGGTGGCGGTGCACTCGACCGTGCCGGACGCGGGCCAGCTGGTCGCGGCGGGCGTGGACTCCGTGGAGCACGGTTTCGGGCTGGACGAGCGCGCGATCAGGGACATGGCCGGCCGCGGAACCGCGTGGACACCGACCCTCGGCGCGCTGCTCGCCCTGCTGGACGCCCCGGACATGACGCCTGGGCGCCGGCGCAGGCTGCGGGAGGGTTTGGCGCGGGTCACCGAACTGCTGCCGCTGGCCGTCCGGCTCGGCGTGCCGGTGCTGGCCGGCACCGATGTGACGGGGTCGATCCCCGGGGAGGTGGCGCTGCTGGCGCAGACGGGGCTTGAGCCGAAAGACGCGCTGGCCGCGGCCAGTACCTGGCCGCGGCGGTTCCTCGGCGTCGCAGCTGCCGCCGACATCGTCACCTACCATCACGACCCCCGCGAGGACCCCGGCCAGCTAGCCCATCCGGCGGCCGTCGTGGCCGGCGGAACCCGGCTGCGGTGAGCACGCGCCAGGCTCCGTGCCGCTCGTTCGAATTGATTGCGTGAGCGCGGGGGAGCGACCCGTGAGCCACCGGGTTAAGGGCGGGCCGGTCGCTCAGCCTGGCCTCACATCTCGGCGCCCATCCGGCTGATGAGTTCGTCCATGGTGATGGCGTGCGGCGCGAGGAACGCGGCGATCTGGTCCTCATCGACTGGATCGGGCAGAACCCGCAGGGCCTCATCGGCTACCTCGGGGAATCCTGTTTTGCGCAGCGTGGAAGCGAAATGCTGCCGGGAATATTGCATCGTGACCACCAGCTCTCCTATTCCTTCTCGCTACCGGTGGGGGCTGCGGCCCTGGTGAGGATTAACGGGGACCCAGGTCGATGCGTACTGTCAGCGGGCTGGTGCCCATCGCCGCTGACGCGCGCGCACACCACCGGCGCGCGAGGTTGGCCTGGGCCAGGAGCCGCTGCCGCCCGCGCGGGTCGTCCTCGTCGAGGATGTGCGCCGTCCCGGCCCGCCAGCCGACGCCGGAACCGCTGCGGAACTTGACCCGGACGCGCGGGTTCGCGGCGATGTTCTGAACCCAGTCGGCGCGGCGCCCGCGCTGGGCCACCAGCCAGAAGGTATCCCCGTCCAGGCCATCGCACACCGGCGTGCGCCGCGGCTGCCCGGTACGCCGCCCGGTCGTCTCCAGCAGGGCGTCGCCGGGCGGAGGGAGACCTAGGTCCCACGCGAGCAGGACGATCGGGTTGACCACGCGCTTCTCGAGCGGGTAAATGATGCGATCCTTGGCGTCTGACCCGGCCATGTCAGGGCCTGCCCCTTTCCGGGCCGCCGGCGATCGCCGGCCGGTGACCGCCGGCACGGCCCATCTCGTGCGGATAAATCTACGCCGCGTCCGGGTCGGGGCGGCCTGCCGTAGGCCGCCCCCGCGCCGCGTAGGTTGATGTCATGCCGGGCCGGATCGTGCTGTACGGGGCCACGGGCTTTATGGGTGCGCTGACCGCCCGGGCGCTGGTCGCCAGCGGGGCGCGCCCGGTCCTGGCGGGCCGCGACCAGAGCCGGCTGAGCGCGCTCGCCGCCCGGCTCTCGCAGGCAGGCGACGGGACCGAACTGGAGACGGCGGTCGCGGCGGCGGCAGGACCCGGGCCGCTGCGGGACCTCATCGGGGCCGGTGACGTGCTCGTGTCGACCGCGGGACCGTTCATGAAGGTCGGCCGGCCCGTGGTGGCCGCGGCGGCGGATGCGGGCGCGGTCTACCTGGATTCCAGCGGCGAGCCACCGTTCATCCGCGAGGTGTTTGAGGAATTCGGCCCGCGCGCCGAACGGACCGGTGCGGTGCTGCTGACCGCGTTCGGCTACGACTACGTGCCGGGAAACCTGGCCGGGGCTCTGGCGATGCAGGCCGCCGGGCCCGGCGCGGCGCGGGTACAGGTCGGCTACGTCGTGCGCGGGGACATC
>DASYQM010000492.1:0-6584 GCA_036005525.1 Streptosporangiaceae bacterium | reverse complement strand
TCCCCCATCATCCGCCCGGCCCCGCGTTCCGGATGAGGACCCCCCTCTGCCGACCCCGGCTGCCCGCACCAAGATCATCCCAGCACGCCGAGACGGACGAAGCTCACTCATACCGACGCATCCGCTCATAGCCGCGAAGCGGACCGTTCACGGCGCACGTCGGGGCGGGAGAGGGTGACCGTGCCGTCTGCGCCGACACGGTCAACGTGGGCTGGGCGGTGGGTGCGGTGCCTCACGTGATCAGCGCGGTTGCGAGTCCGAGGATGTTCCTCAGGCGCTCGGAGACTCAACGGCGCCCGGCGGGCCGTCGAGAACTGTGGGGATGTACTCGAGCATCTGCAACCTGCCGTCGAAGGTGCGGTGGTCGACGAGCTCGAGAGCGACGTCGGGGTACCCGTCGAAGATCCGATCACGGCCGGTGGCACCGGTGATGACGGGGAAGACGACGACCCGGTAGCGGTCCACCGGGCCGGCCTGGAGAAATGACCGGCTGAGGGCGAGGCTGCCGAGGGTGCGCATCGGGCGGCCGGACTCCTGCTTCATCGCCCGCACGGCGCCGACCGCGTCACCGCCGACCAGCTCTGTGTTGGCCCATGTCAATGGCTCCTCCAGGGTGGAGGAGAACACCACCTTCGGCTGCGCGTTCAGTTCCGCCATGCCGGGCTCGCCGGGCGTCTGCGCGGCGAACCCGGACATCAACCGGTAGGTCGTCGCTCCCATGAGGGCCGTGTGCTCCTCCTGCTCATCGAGCCACCCCAAGTACTCGGGCCCTTCCATGCCCCAGAAGCCGGGCCAGCCCTCCGCGGCCCCGTAGCCGTCGAGGGAGATGATGAAGTCGACCATCAGGCTCTGCATCGATCTTCCTTTCGCTGGTTGCGCGGCGCCAGCGGCTCGACTTCCGCCTGGTGCCGCCGCTCGGTGTGGGACCCAGCATTGCCGTACGGGCCCGGCATCGGATCGATCAACGCCGGCTTCCCATCCGATCAGCGGTGTCCTCACTCGTCGCAGAGCCCGAACGCACGCTCATCAACGCATAGAGCTCGTCATCTTGGCGGTGACGCCGATCGCGGGTCGCGGCGCAGAGGGTGATCGGCGGGAACGTCGACCAGGACGATCTGGATGCCATCGGGGTCCTGGATCCACATCTCGGTCAAGCCCCAGGGCTCGGTTGCGGGTTCCCGGATGATGGGGACTGCGGCCGCGGCCAGCCGGGCGTGCTCGGCGTGGACATCCCGGACCTGGATCCAGATCATCACCGAGTGCCCGGGAGGGCCGGCCATGTGCCCGGAGACCTCGAGCAATCCCGGGCCGAGAAGAACACCACCCGGGATCGTCGGGAGGTCCGAACTCCCGGTAGATGGCCAGGCCCAGTACGTCGCGGTAGAAGCGGCGGCTGCGGTCCAAGTCGCTGGGCCGCACCAGGATCCGGCTGCTCAGAACGTCCACGCGACTATTTCAGCAGCACGTTGAGCGACACGGCAGGTCAACGAGAACGCGCGCCGAGCCGCCGCTATGGGCGGCGACGAGGCTTGCGCGACCAACCGATGAGCTGCGCAGAACGGGCCGATTTGGGACGGCGGGAGCGCCGCCCGCAGCGGCCAGGACGCGCACTCATGCCGATGTTAGCGAGTCCCGCCTGCGCATCTTTATTCAGGGGTCAGCGTCTGCCTTCGTGATCAGCGACCCGGACTTCAGACGTGAGTGAGCCAGAAAGTTGTGCAATTTTCTGGGCTATCTGGGCCGGTTGGTGGCGACGAGGGGCATGAACAGGTCGTCGACGATCGCGAGGACCCGCTCCGGCGGGATCGGCTTGTAGGTCATCAGCATGTCGTGGCGGATCAGGTCGAACGGCATGGTCAGGACGGCCGGGGGGATGCGGTCGAGGTCGATCTCGCCGCGCTCGTGCGCCCGGGCGAAGACCTGGTCTGACTGCAGCGGGCGGTCGGCCAGGATCTTCTCGCGCACCTGGGCCGGGGTGAGGCCGGTGCTGGACAGCAGGCCGGAGAATACGGCGCTGGCGGTGGCGGCGAAGCTGACCCGCGTGCTGCTGAAGCTGGTGAGCAGCGCGATCATGTCGCCGCGCAGGCTCCCGGTGTCGGGGATGTCGACGGGGTGCGTTGTGCCGTGGTGGCGGATGGCGGCGATCACCAGGTCGTCCTTGTTGGGCCAGCGCCGGTACAGCACCGCCACGCCCGTCTTCGCGCGGGCCGCGACCGACTCCATCGTCAGCCTGGCGAAGCCGGCCTCGACGAGTTCCTGCCACGTGGCATCCAGCAGCGCGGCCTCCAGTTCCTCCCCGCGCCGCCGCTGCCGGGTCCGTTGTGCCTGCTCGGTCACGGCAATCAGCATAGCGGCCCTTGGGGAGTTAAGAGAGGCTTGCATTCCTTATCGGCGTGCCCTAGCCTTCGTAAGAGAAGGATTCATCTCTTATGAAGAGAGGGGTGGCATGGCAGCCACACCAGCCAAGCCCGCGGCCGGGAAGCTGGACCCCGCGGTGATCAGGACCGCCCTGATCCTCGTCGTCGGCGGGCTGGCCGTCGTCTTCGATACCACGATCGTCAGCGTCGCCCTGCACACGCTCTCGGTGAAGCTGCACACCTCGGTCACGACGATCCAGTGGGCGAGCACCGGCTACCTGCTGGCGCTCGGCATCGCGGTGCCGCTCAGCACCTGGGGCCTGCAGCGGTTCGGCGGCAAGCGGCTGTGGATCTTCTCCCTCGCCGTTTTCCTCGCCGGCTCGGTCGGGTCCAGCCTCGCGTGGGACGTCGGCTCGCTCATCGGCTGGCGGGTCGTCCAGGGCATCGGCGGCGGCCTCATGCTCCCGCTGATGACCACGCTCGTCTTCCAGGCCGCGGGCGGCAAGTCGCTCGGCCGGCTCGTCACCTACGTCGCGCTGCCGGCGCTGCTGGGCCCGATCCTCGGCCCGCTGATCGGCGGCGCCATCCTGACCCACCTGAGCTGGCGGTTCATGTTCTGGGTGAACGTGCCGTTTTGCGTCATCGGCATCCTGCTTGCCTGGCGGTACCTGAACACCGGCGCGCCCGCCCGCCCGGGCCCCGGCAAGCCGAGGCTCGACGTGCCCGGGCTGCTCCTCGTCGCGCCGGGCACCTCGGCCGTCCTGCTGGGCCTCGCCAACGCGGGCACCGCCGCCGGGTTCGCCCACCCCGACGTCATCGTCCCGCTCGTCGCCGGCGTCGCGCTGCTCGCGGCCTTCACCGGCTACGCGCTGCGCAACAGCCACCCTCTCGTCGAGGTCCGGCTGCTCGCCAGGCGATCAGTCGGCTCTTCCAGCGCGGTGCTGTTCTTCTCCGGCTTCTCCCTGTACGGCGCGATGCTCCTGCTGCCGCTGTACTACCAGGACGTCCGCGGCGCCACCGCGCTCGCCGCCGGGGTCATGCTCGTCCCGCAGGGCATCGGCACCCTCTTGTCCCGCACCGTCGCCGGGAGCAACATCGACCGGTTCGGCTCACGCGTCATCGCCCTGGCCGGCTTCGCCATCGTCGCCGCCGCGACCGTTCCGTTCGCCCTGGCCGGGCCGCACACCAGCGAATGGCTGCTCGCCGTCTGGATGGTCATCCGCGGGTTCGGCCTCGGAGCCGTCACCATGCCCGTCATGGTCGCCGGCTACATCGGCCTGGACAAACAGCAGATCCCGCACTCCAGCGTGCTCACCAGGACCGCGCAGCAGATCGGCGGCGCGTTCGGCACCGCCGTCCTGGCAGTGATCCTCGAGGGCGCCATCGCCACGCACCCGGCCACACTGGCGGACGCGTTCCACCTGGCGTTCTGGTGGTCCGCGGGCTTCTCCGCCGCCGCCGTGCTGCTCTCCCTGTGGCTCCCCGGCGCCCAGCGCGCGCCCGAGACCAGCCGCGGCAGCGCCCCCGGCCAGCGCACCGACCCCGTCCGCGCCTAGACCCCCGGCCGGCCGAACCGTATGTTCATACATCGCCCGCAGCTGGAGTGAACGCCCTCATTTAGCTGCATAGGGCGCGCGCCAGGTCAGGCGAGATCTAGTCAGCGTCGGCCTGCCACTCGTTCGCAGCATCGACGGGCATCCCCGGCCCGACGGCGGACTCTGAGACCAATCCGTTGCACGGGTCGACGGTCGGCGGGGGCCGGGTCCATGCACGACATCGCTAAGTGATGGAGCAGGTCCGAGAGAACACGCGCAGTCCCGCCGATCTGCACGTTGTGATAGGTCGTCCGCATGATCATCGAGGCCGCGCCGACGGGCAATCTGCGGGCTTGGCCGCCCGGCCGCCGTCCAGGCTCGGCATTTGTGTTCGACGGTGTGGATCAGGCGCTGCTGTTTCGGCTCATGTCGGGTAGCTCGCGGCAGGCCGGTGCCTGCCGACTCCGCGCCCTCGTCCAGGGGTTGGACGAGCTTGTCTTTGGTGACGTGGCGCTCAGGCACGCTGCTGCTCCCTACGCCCGCTGCTGTCATCGAGGCCGCCCCGGACCCGGGGGACCGAAAGGCCAGGGGCCGCAGGAGCGCAGGAGCGGGATAGGACGGCTCTGGGCGTGGCACGGCTCAGTTCATAGGCGGTCCGAGCCAGTTGCCGCCGCTGGCTTCGATCGTGACGCCGGTGACCCAGCGGGCGTCGTGGGAGGCGAGGAACGCGACCACGCCGGCGACGTCGGCGGGCTGCCCGACCCGTCCCAGCGCGGTGGCCGACACGATCGCCGCCTCGACCTCCGCGCTGCTGTGCATCCATGCGCCCGTGTCGGTGTCGATGACGCCGGGGTTCACCGTGTTCACGGTGATGCCCCGTGGACCCAGTGCCTGGGCGAGGGTGTGGCTCAGGACGTCGATGGCGCCCTTGCCCATCGCGTAGTGGGTGAACGGCGAGGCGATCCGGGTGGTGGCGGAGGAGACGCTGATGATGCGGCCGCCGTCGCGCAGCAGCGGCAGGGCCCGCTGGATGATGAAGAACGGTGCCCGCACGTTGACCGCGTAGCTGCGGTCGAATGTTTCGGGGGTGACCTGGTCGAACGGGGTGAGGTCCAGGATGCCCGCGTTGTTGACCAGAATGTCCAGCGGCACTCCGCTCAGCCCGGCTTCCAGGCCGGCGAACAGGGTGCCTACGTCGCCGTCGACGCCGAGCTCGCAGCGGATGACAAACGCCTGCCCGCCGGCCTGCTCGATGGCGGCCACGGTCTGCTTGGCGGCCGCGTCGTTGCTGGCGTAGTGCACGGCGACCCGGGCGCCGTCGGCGCCCAGCCGTTCGGCGATGGCCCGGCCGATGCCCCGCGAGGCGCCGGTCACCAGCGCCGTCTTACCGGTCAAGTCTCTCATTTCGATCTCCTTGTCCACGCGTGCGATCTTGCGGGCTGCCGGCTTCGCCGGGGAAGATGCCCGCCACCGCCTAGATCGCTTGCGTGCCCTCCAACAGCGCATCCTTGCCCCGGTTGGACACCAGCGACTCGCCGGTGTGCTCCATGTCCACCCACGGCGCGAACGGCATCGCGGCGGCCGGCCGTGCACTAGTCCAGGCTCGGTCATCACCAGCAGGACGGCCAGGCACAACACCGGCAGCTGACCGGCAGCTTGACCCAGGGCGGCCGCCCCGTCCCGCTCATCGGGCCGTCAGGCGCGCAGCGCGTTGGCCGCATGCCGGCCGATCGGGGAGAGGGCAAACCACCGCCGCCGCAGGCGGGCGGGCAGGAAGGAATGCCGGAAGGAGACTGGCAGCTTCACCCTCGCGGGTGCGTGTGACAGCGCCTGAGCCGGTGCCCTAACCGGCTGGCCTGCACGGCGTCGCGCGGATGGCCGATACTGATCGCAGCCGTTCAAATCCGGCGTTCGGCGCGGTGCTACCGCCGCCCGTTCCACCCGCTCGTCACATTCCGTGACTGCTGCCCGCCCAGATCGCGGAGGACCGGAGGTACCTGAACCTTCGCAACCCACTCCCCGCCATCCACGGCCTCCTGGCCGCCACGGCCAAGGTCCGGGGATTGATCCTGGTCACCGACAATCTCGCCGTCCTTGCTCGCAGCGATCTCCGCGTGCTCAATCCTTCCGATCTGCCCGGTCTCGGCAAATGATCCATTCGCAACCGGGTCCTGCCAGGGAGCGCTGGGCGGACTCGCCAGATGATGCCTTGGTGTTGAACAGTGCCATCTGTGCTCATAACCCAGAGGTCGCGGGTTCAAATCCCGCCCCCGCTACCAGGAAGTGCAGGTCAGCGGCCTGATCGCCAGGAGGCGGTCGGGCCTCTTGATCATCCGTTGGCGATCGTTGGCGGGACGGGATCGGCCGGATCTGACATGGCTGGCCGCCAGGAACCGGCAGACATCGGCATCCGCCGACGGTCTGTCGCCGACGCGCAGCGGGGAGTCAGATGGTCGGGCCGGGTACATCGTCGCGTGGCCGGCCGCCGATGGTCGCTATCCCGTTGGTGACGACTCGCAGCAGGAGCTGGCCGATGCTGTCGGGTCGGTGCGCGAGGTAGTGGCCCGGGGTCCTGCGGGACTTCTGTGCTGACCGGCTGGTGGCGACCTCACCAGACAGCATCCACATCCTCGGCCCGGCAGGCCTCCACGAGCAATCCCGGAACCCGACGGCAGTGTGACGAGCGGCCGCG
>DASYQM010000491.1:0-4023 GCA_036005525.1 Streptosporangiaceae bacterium | reverse complement strand
GCGAGCCTGCGGATCTTCCTGGCTTCGCTGCCATCTTGCGGCGCGCGCGCCCTTAAGTACTTCGGCACGGAACCCGCCTCCAGATAGCACGTCAATGCTCCAGTACCCAAGATAACTACTCAAAGAGGAACGTAGCATTAGTGCGTGTTCCCACCGCGGGAGGCGGCCACAGAATTTGTGTTCTGGCGTTGGCTGAGCTTGGCCGTACTGGGCAGCTGAGCTTGTCAGGGCTGCTGGCGGCGGTGGGCATGTCGCGGTTCTTCTGCTGCCGCGTGCGGGTGGTTGGGGCTTAGCCTTGATGGTGTGAGGGTTTGCGCTGGCTGTGGGCGGGAGAATCCGCCGGATGCCAGGTTCTGCAATGAGTGCGGCGCGGCTTTGGTGGCTGTGCCTGCGCCTCGCCAGCAGCGTAAGACGGTGACGGTGTTGTTTTGTGATGTGACCGGGTCGACGGCGCTCGGGGAGCGGCTGGATCCGGAGAGCTTCCGGCAGGTGATGCGCCGGTATTTCGATGCGGCGCGGCGGGTGATCGAACAGCACGGCGGCACGGTGGAAAAGTTCATCGGGGATGCGGTGATGGCGGTGTTCGGCGTGCCGGTACTGCACGAGGATGACGCGCTGCGGGCGGTGCGTGCGGCCGCCGGGCTGCGCGAGCAGATCGCGGTCCTCAACCACCAGCTAGAGACCGATTTCGGCGCGACGGTGAGCGTGCGCACCGGCGTGAATACCGGGCCGGTGGTCACCGGCACCGAGGAGCGGCTGGCGACCGGTGATGCGGTCAACCTGGCGGCGCGGCTGGAGCAGGCGGCCGCGCCGGGCGAGATTGTGATCGGCCCGCAGACATGGGCGCTGGTCCGCGACGCGGTGGGGGCGGAGCCGCTGGAGCCGTTGCAGCTGAAGGGCAAGAGCGCGCCTGTGAGCGCCTACCGGCTGCTGCAGGTCCACGGCGACGTTCGGCCGCGGGCCCGGGTGGGCGGGGCGCCGCTGGTGGGCCGGGGCAGCCAGCTGCGGATGCTCGGCGAGGCGTTCGCGAACCTGGTGGCCGAGCGTTCGTGCGGCTTGTTCACGATTTTGGGCATGGCCGGGGTGGGCAAGTCGCGGCTGGCGGCCGAGTTCGTGCGCGGCATCGATGCCACGGTGGTGACCGGGACCTGCTTGTCTTACGGCCAGGGCATCACGTACTGGCCGGTGGTCTCGATGGCCAAGCAGCTGCTCGACCCCCAGAACGGCTGCTCGGGTGCCGCTGGCCTCATGGCCCGCGACGCAAAGGTCGCCGCCGCGGTCAATGTGCTGGTCGGTGAGCAGGCGGCGGTGACGTCGCCGGCCGAGATCGCGTGGGCGGTGCGCAAGCTTTTGGAGAGTTCCGCCGAGCTCGCGCCGGTCGTTGTCGTGTTCGATGATCTGCACTGGGGGGAGCCGGCGCTGTTCGATCTGATCGAGCACCTCGCGGACTTCAGCCGGGACGCGCCTATCTTGGTCTTGTGCATGGCGCGGCCGGAGCTGCTCGATTCCCGCCCGGGCTGGGGCGGCGGCAAGCTCAACGCCACCACGCTGCTGCTGGAGCCACTGCAGCCCGCCGAGACCGCCACGCTCATCGATGAGCTCGTGCCGCCCGGCACCGGCATCGACGCCCGGGTGCGGGAACGCGTCCAGGCGACCGCGGGTGGCAACCCGCTGTTCGTGGAAGAGATGCTCGCGCTGCTGGCCGAGTCAGGCGACGCCGACCTGGCCACTCCGCCGACCATCACCGCGCTGCTGGCGGCGCGGCTGGATCAGCTCGCGCCCGCCGAGCGCACCGTGCTGGAGTGCGGCTCGGTCGAGGGCCAGTCGTTCCATCAAGGCCCGGTGCAGGTGATGGCGCCAGAGGAACGGGACGTTCCCGGGCGGCTGATGACGCTGATCCACAAGGACCTGGTGCGCCCGGACCGGGCGGTTCTGCCGGGTGAGCACGCGTTCCGGTTCCGGCATCTGCTGATCCGCGACGCCGCCTACCAGGCGCTGGCCAAGGCGGACCGCGCGCAGCTGCACGAGCGGTTCGCCCGGTGGCTCGAAGAGCGCGGCGCCGGCCTGGTGGAGCTAGACGAGATCACCGGTTACCACCTCGAGCAGGCGTTCGGTTACCGGTGCGAGCTCGGCCCGGCCGATGAGCGGGCCCGGCAGCTGGCAGCCGACGCGGCCGCTCACCTCGATAAGGCGGGTCGGCGGGCGATGGACCGCGGCGACACCGGCGCCGCGGTCAGCCTGCTCGAACGCGCCGAAGCGCTGCTGCCGCAGCTGGGGCTGAATCACCCGGTGCAGCAGAGCCTGATCTGGGCCTCGCGCAGTCCGGCAGGCTGAACGAAGCGATCTCGCGGGCAGAACGGATCGCCAGCCAGTGTGCCGCCGCGGGTGACCGCGTTGGCGAACTGCGGACGCGGCTGGCGGGCGCGACCTGGCGGCTCCAAGTCGACCCAGACCGCTGGGCCGCCGGGCTGCGCGCCCTGGTGGAGGAGGCGCGGCCATCCATCGAGCAAGACGGCGACGCGGCCGCCCTGGCCGTCCTGGAGTACGCGGCCGGCGAGATCGGCCTCATCCGCGTCCAGAACGGCGCCGCGCTCGCGGCTTTCACCCGCGCGATGCAGCACGCCAGGCAAGCGGGCGAGCTGTGGCTCGAGGCCAGCAGTCGCGGCTGGGCTGCGGCAGCCATGGCCATGGGGCCCACGCCTCGCGCCGAGGCGCTGCGGTGGCTGGAAGACGCAGAAGCGCAAAGCGCGACCTATCAGCCCTACCTCGTGGGGTGGAGGGCCTACATCCTGGCAGAACTCGGGCGCTTCGACGAAGCGCGGCCGCTGCTGACCGAGAGCCTGGCCCAGATGAAGGAGCGGGGATGCGGCTACAGGTAGCCATGTGGATGCAAGAGGCGTGGGAAATCGAGATGCTCGCCGGCGACCATGCGGCTGCAGAGCGCGCAGCCAGGCAGGGCTGCGAGCAGCTGGAGCGACTCGGCGAACACGCCTACCTGTCCACCCAAGCATGCTCGCTCGCCGAGGCGCTCTACGCGCTGGGCCGTTACGGCGAAGCCGAGCAGTGGGCACTGCGCGGCCTGGAACTCGGCAGCAGGGACGACCTCGCAACGCAGGTGATGGGCCTCGGCGTGCGATCCCGGCTGCTCGCCCGCAAGGGCCAGGCCAGCGCGGCGCTTGCGGGCGCTGAAGAAGCCGACAGCCTGGCCAGAACCACAGACTCCCCCTGGATACAAGGTGACGCCGCGCTCAATCTCGCAGAAGTCCTGCACCTGGCCGGTGACCGCACGCGAGCCACAGAAATGACACAGTGGGCCATCGAGTGCTATCAGCGCAACGGCGCGACCGCCCGCGTCGCCCGCGCTCGGCGCCTCACGGCAGCATGGACCTCAGGCAGTTCCCCGGCCTCGGGATAAACCGAACCGGGCGTCAGCTTTCGCCCCTCGACTCGCAGGCCAATGAGCAAGACGAAGGCTTGATCAGATAGCCAGACGGCGCCAGTCGTAGTGCCCAGATCGCACCCGGCCCGCGGGCAAGCCACACCGAACACCCCGCTACAAAGCGCGCAGTTTCCCTGTCCCACGATCCCCCGAGGCCGCACCTATCGGCGGGAGTGTGCGCCGGCGACAAGTGGCCTCCGCACTGCCGGGGGCCCAGCCTTCCTGGGTCCGTCCCATTAGACAGCTGACCATGCTGAATAACTATCCATAGCAGCTATGTGCCAAGAACGAGCGCATCTGCCGCAGATGGCGTGCGCTGCGGCCATCCGGTCATGCCGCTGTCCGCGTGCCCGCATGCGGCCAGATCTGAGTCGGTCAGAGTTGGTGCTGTTTGGGTGGGACCAGATTTGGCTTGGCGGGATTGGCGCGGCGTCTTGGGGTGCGAACATGCAGGATAACTGCTACCACCTGAGCTGGGCGACCCTGTCATAGTCAGCCGCGGAGTACCCGGCCAGGCCCTGCGACAGGGCGAAGATCCACTCCGCCACACTCAGGGACAGCGCCAGGCGGCTGCACCGGGCGCA
>DASYQM010000490.1:0-4564 GCA_036005525.1 Streptosporangiaceae bacterium | reverse complement strand
GATTCGGGTTGGAGCGCGCCTGCTCCAGCGCGACCAGGACACCCTTGCTCACGCCCGACCTGGCGGCCAGCTGGTCCAGCGACCAGCCGCGTTCGGCGCGCAGGGATTGCAGGGTGCGCGCCAGCGCACCGCCGAGATCGCCAGCCGCAGCAGCTTGACGACCCTTGTTTGGCCAAGCGGGGTTACTATCACGCATCGTTCAATATCCGGCCCATCACCTCGGCGCCTGTCGTGATCACCGGGCGCAGCTCATGCCGGTAGACCAGCTCTGTGGTCGCGGTCCGGTTGTGCCCGGCCAGGCGCGCGATTGAAGCGGGTCGCCCGGCAAGCAAGCCGTCATAGTCCGGCCTGAGCCCTTCGCTACGGAACTTGGGATCCGGGGCAGGGAGCTGGCGGGATGAGCGCCAACAGAAGAACTCCCCCAGGACAGCCGGGAGGACGAATGGCAACCTCAGTCCGTCCTCTACCGCGACAAGCGCACGCTGGTGACCGCAGCGGTCACGGGCATGCCGGAGCCCGTGCATGCAGTAGCTCCGGTCCATCTCACAAAGGTCGCAGTAGGCCACATCATCCATGATGGCGTCAAAACATACCTGGAACAGCGCAGCAGGCTGGCGAGCTCCGGCGAACGAACGCTATGCCCCGCCTAGCACGGGGCGCTGCGCCGCCCGGCGGGTGCATCCAGCGAGGCGGCCCGGCACTACGGCATGCGATCTGCCGAGATGAACGCGTACGGCACTGCGGTCATGTTCCGCACCACGCAGTAGGTGTGTGTGTGGTGTCCTGCCGTGGCGGCCCGCCACCGCATGCGGGATGACATTGCCGACAGGAGGGCTGCCTCCAAACCAGCCCCATACTTCCTCGCGATGGCGGCCATCCTGGACGCGCAGCGTCACCAGGCGGAGACGCGAATTGAGGCGGTGTCTCATGCAGGCGTAACAGGCACTGGCGGTGGCGGCGGACTCAGCCCGCGTCGGGCCAGGCAGGCATCCTGGCAGCTTCCGAGCCAGTTATGGATCCGAATGTGGCGTTCCTGGGGAGCCTTGGGAAGCCCGGTATTCGCGCCACCCCCCGAACGCCGAGATATCCTCCGCCTGATCTGGGAGCCGCGCTGCGGTCCACAGGATCCCGAGGCTCAGGTCTCCTCCCTGGAGTTCCACCACCCCGAGGCCGAGGCCGGGTGGTTCTTCGTCGAGCACGTGCTGCAGCTGCCCGAGGTCAAGGTCGTACAACTCGCCGCTGACAGCCACTCCCTGGCTTGGGCTGGCCGGGATCATGGCGGGATGGATGTCGCGCACTGACAGCAGGCGGTAGCGCGGGGCGGTCTGACCAGGTCCGATGAAGGTCGCTCCTGCGAGATTGGCGTGCAGCGGCTCGCCCCGCATCAACGTCCCGTTGACGAACAGGCTCACAGGCCCGGCCCGGCCGGAGTGGGTCATGACGGGGCTCGGCGAGTCTGCATGGCTTGTGAGGATACACGTGACAGCGCGGCCAGCAGCGGGGCTCCAGCGTCACACCGCTGTTGCGGTGGCCAATTTCGGCAACGGGGATGTTCAGCGTGCCTGCCGGAAGATCCCCGCTGAGTTCGCTAGGGAATCCGGTCAGCGTAGCGGCGTCTTGGATCAGATCGGCACAAGCGTCGGCGACCAAATTTGGATCCAGATGATGGGTATCGTCTTGGTGTGCTGATCGATGCGCACCAGCATCTGGGCGACTGCCGGGTGTTCGACCTGGATGTTCCGGACGAGACGGTGCTGGCTGCGGCCGAGCGTCATGGCCTGGACCGGATGCTGGTGATGCCATTTCCGGGCGCACGCGATCCGGCGGCGGTGCACGACCGGATCGCAGCTCTGACGAAGGCCACGGCTGGGCGGGTCCGGGGCATCGTGAACATGAGCCCGCACCAGGAGCACGCCGCTTACGCCGCGGAGGCGGAACGCTGCGTGTCCGGGCTTGGTTTTGTGGCGCTAAAGCTGCACACGCTCGGGCATGCGGTGGAGCCTTCCTCGGTGGATGGGCGGGTGGTGTTCGCGGAGGCAGCCAGGCTCGGCGTGCCCTTGATGGTGCATACCGGCGGTGCCGGGCAGCCGTTCGCCAGCCCCAGCCATGTGCTGCCACTGGCCCAGGAATGGCCAGACCTGCCTATCGTGCTCGCGCACGCGGGCATGGGCGTGGCGGCCAGGGAGGCTGGCCTGGTCGCCCAGCTGTGCCCGAACGTTTACCTGGAGACGTCGTGGTGCGGGACGCTGGACACCGCGATGCTGGCGGAAATGGTGGGCCCGGATCGGCTCATGTTCGGCTCGGACGGCGCGCAGAACCTGGGGGTGGAGCTCGCTAAGCATCATGCCCTAGGGCTGAACCCTGGTGAGCTGAGTCATTGCCTTGGCGGCACCGCGGCGAAGCTGTTCCGGCTGTGAGCGAGACCGTCCGCGCGAAAGTGGCGATCGTGGAGGCGGGCGCACCGCCCCGGCGCGCCGCGGTGATCCAGCTCGGCGGCGGCCGGATTGCCCATCTGCATAACGCACCACCGGGCGGCCACGGGCCGACCTATGACGTCGTGCTGCCCGGCTTGATCGATGCGCATTCGCATGCGCGCGGTGTGCCGCTGGCCGCCCACGGCATCGGCGCGGGACCGCTGGAACGGTTCCTGCTCGAGGTTCGCGCACTCACCCCGCTTTCCCCTAGAGACGAGGCGTACGCGGCGGCCGATGCTGCGCTGGCGGCCGGGATCACCGCGGTGCAGGTGTTCTGCCACGATTTCGGTGATGCGGCGGCTTACGCCCAGCGGGTCGGCGCTACCGCTGAGGGATGCGCCGAGGCGGGGATCCGGGCGTTTATCGCTCTCGGCCTCACCGACCAGGACGAGTACGCGCCAGCCACGAACGGCCTGCGCCGCAAAAAGGACGCATTTGCTCCCGGCCGGGGCGTCACCCCGGAGAGCTTCCCCCAGGTCGTCTCCGGGCTGCTCGGGGAGCACGGGCTTGTCAGCATCGATGGCGTTGGGCCCGTCGCCCCCCAGTGGTGCAGCGATGATGCTTTGCGGGCGATCGCGATGGTGCCGGGCGCCCGGCGGGTGCATGCGCATCTTCTGGAAAGTGCCCGGCAGCGGCTTGCCCCGGACGCGGTTGCGCGCATGGAGCGGGCGGGCCTGCTGTCACCGGCCGGCTCGTTCGCCCACGGAATCTGGCTCGATGACGCGCAGATAGGGCGGGTCGCGCGGGCGGGTGCCACGATTGTTCACTGTCCGGGCTCGAACGTGCGGCTGGGCGCGGGCGCGTGCCCGGTGCGCCGTCTGCTCAGCGCGGGTGTCAGCGTGGCGCTGGGCCTGGACTCGAACGGATCCGTTGGGGAGCCGGATATGTTTGCCGAGATGCGGGCCGCGCTGCAGACAGCGATGTTGGCCGGGTCGCCGCTGACCGCCACGGAGGTGCTGGCCATGGCCACTACAGGCGGAGCAAAGGCGCTGGCACGTCCCGATCTTGGCACGCTCCGGCCGGGGGCGGCCGCTGATGTCGTGGCGCTGAATCTGCTCGGCGTGGCCGAAGCAGCCGATCCTGTCGGGTACGTGGTCGAGCACGCCACCCGCGAATCTGTCGCGGCAACATGGGTCGCCGGGCGCCACACCGCCCGCAGTCCGGCCGCCGCAGCTGCCCGGGCCCGGCTTGCCGCGGCACTTGAGGCGGACGCGCCAGCACGGGCGGCGCGGCTGGCTGGGATGAGGGGAACCTGGGAGGCGGTCGACCGTGCCTGGCGGGCCGCCGAACAGCGCGCTGCGATCGCGGCTGGGTCCAGATGAGCAGGGGCGGAGAGGGCGAGGACCCGTCGGTCGCTGATCGGCTCGTCGGCGAGATCGCTGACGCGATCATGGTGGGTGAGTATCCGCTGGGCACCTGGCTGCGGCAGGAGCACCTCGCCGAGCGGTTCGGCGTGAGCCGCCAGCCGGTCCGGGAGGCCCTGCGCCGCCTGGAGGTCGTCGGCATGATAGAGGCTCGGCCCAGGCGCGGTCTGCGGGTTAAGGGGCCTGAGCCTGGTTATATCCGCGACGGATACCTGATCCGCGCCGAGCTGGAGGGTCTTGCGGCGCGGCTGGCGGCGGCCCGCAGCAGCCCAGAGCAGCTGGATGGCCTCCGCAAGGAGTGGGCCGCGTTCCGGGACAGCCTCACCGAGGCGTTCGCCGGCGGTGCGCACGACGACACGCGGGCCGCCTGGGTACGCCACCACAACCGGTTTCACGAACTCATCCACGAAACATCTGGGGTCGGACGGCTGGTTCAGCTGATCGCAGCGCTGAACCTCACCCTGCCGCGCAACCTCAGCATCGAGGCCCTTCGCTCGAGGGGCGCTCTTGAGGAGAACCTGCGCCAGCACGAGGTCATTCTGAGCGCGCTGGAACTGCGTTCGGGGCAGGTAGCCGAGGAAGCGATGAAGGAACATGTGCGGCGCAGCGGTGAGCTGATCGCCGCGTGGTTCGCCGGGCAACAAGAAGAGCTCACCCGCACCTGAACGCCGCCAGGCTCCCGATCAGGGGTGGCGGGCATTCACGACTGCGGAGGCTCGCCTGGCT
>DASYQM010000489.1:0-6628 GCA_036005525.1 Streptosporangiaceae bacterium | reverse complement strand
GGCCACCGTGAGCATTTCATCGCTCCAGGGCGGCCACCAGGCCATACGCACTTGTTCAGAATCCCGGACCCAAAGCTCTAGCCACCGCCACCAAACCGTAAGGCACTGGCATCAAAGCGCTGAGCATCGAAGGTCAGGGAGGACGCGCGCCGACCCGCCCTCGATATGCGCGCCAGTCCGGTCGGCTGGCTGGCCGTGGAAGATGTGCCGGACGGTCGAATATGCGACCCTAAGTGCGGCGATCATGATCACCCACACTGTGACCCGTTGAGGTATGGCTGGTCAGCTGGCGCCGGTGGCTGTGCTGGATCAGCGCGCGCCGTGGACGGGGCGGGGTGGTTGCTTGGGTGTGGTGGGGGCGGACGATGTAGGGATGTTCCGGGCTCTCACAGACAACCGCGCGAACGCCACAGCCCGCGCCGAACGCGGCATCGGGCCAGGGTGGGACCGTCTCTCATACCCTGGCGGGCCAGCCTGGTCCTTCAGCCGGCAGTTGGATGCCCACTGGATTCGGCGCGCTCGGCGTCGGTGAGGTCGGTGAGCAAGGTGATGGCGACGGTTGCGACGTCTTGCAGCTCGGTGGTGGGGAGCACTCGGCCGCTTTCGAAGGCCTGCCGGATGGTCCGGGCAAGCAGGTCCGCCTGCTGATCGAGGCCGTCGGCGGATGCGGCTGCTTCCTGGTGCAGGAAGCCTTCGAAGGTCGCCTGGTAGGCGTAACCGATCTCGTCGATGTCCATGTCGTCGCGGAGCAGGGCGTGTCCGGCGAGCAGCTCCAGGTATGCGCGGGACATCGCACTGTGCCGGTCGTCACGGGTGGTGCCACGGGACGTGGTCAGCTTGCCGAGCAGGTCGGGGTCGGCGAGGAGGAACCCGCGCAACAGCGGCCTGTTCACGATGGCGAGGAAGTAGGTGCGCGCGAAGCGGTGCAGCAGGCACACCCGCGGATCTTGCAGCAGCGCCTGCCGCAGCTCGTCGATCGCGCAGAGCACCTCCCGCCCGAACACCGCGCTGAACAGCTGTTCGCGGCTCTTCCAGTGCAGGTAGATGGTGCCCTTGCCGATATTGGCGCCGGCGGCCACGTCGTCGATGGTCACCCGCCGGTAGCCGTGGCGCAGCAGCAAGTCCGCCGCCACATCAAGGATCGCCGTGGCCCGTTCGGCGCGCTGCCCCGGATCCCGCAGCCGCTCAGACCTCGCGCCCATATAGCCAACGTATGACCGGGTGCGAACCTTGGTCAAACCTATGCTGTATAGTTGACTAACTTTCACGATTAGTCATATACTCCGAAGGTGTAGAACCCGATGGGCAGGAGCGTGTGATGAACGCCAGGGCCAACCCGACAGTCTTGATCTCTGGAGCCGGTATCGCCGGGCCCACGGTGGCGTACTGGCTGGCGCGGCACGGGTTCCGCCCCACCGTCGTGGAACGCGCCGCGGGGCTGCGCTCAAGCGGCAGTCCGGTGGACGTCCGTGGCCGGGCCGTGAAGGTGGCCGAGCGGATGGGCGTGATGGAACGGCTGCGCGAAGCCGCCACGGACGCCACGGCGCTGAGCTTTGTCAACCGCGCCGGCCGCCGGGTCGGCCGGGTCAATATGCGGGCCCTGCAGCGGGCGACGGGCAGCCGGGAGGTTGAGCTGACGCGCACCGACCTCGCGGCGATCCTGTACCAGGCGGCCCGGGACTCGGCAGAGTTCCGGTTTGGCGACACCATGACCGCGCTCAGCCAAGACGGTGGCGGCGTGGACGTCACGTTCGAAAAGGCGCCGCCGCACCGGTTCGACCTGGTGATCGGAGCCGACGGGCTCCACTCGGCCACCCGCCGTCTGGCCTTCGGGCCCGAGCCCGGGTTCGTCCGGCATAAGGGCCTCTATATCGCCACGATGCAGCTGAATGCCCCGGCCGAGCACCAACGAGACGTCGTCATGTATAACGCCCCCGGCCGGATGGTCGCCATCCACCCCGTCCGCGGCCGCGCCATGGCGGCCTTCATCTTCCGCAGCCCAGCGGTCGAGGGTTTCGACCACCGCGACATCGGACAGCATAAGCAGATGCTGGCCCACGCCTACGCCGGCGGCGGCTGGCGGCTGCCGGAACTGCTGGACCGGGTGCGCGCCGCCGACGACCTCTGGCTCGATTCGGTCAGCCAGGTGCAGATGGACCGCTGGGCGGCCGGCCGCGTCGTGCTCGTGGGGGACGCCGCCTCGTCGGTGTCACTGTTCGGCGACGGCTCCACTCTGGCCATCGCGGGCGCCTACACCCTCGCCGAGGAACTGGCCGCCACCCGAACCGGCCACAGGGCAGCCCTCGCCCGGTACGAAGCCACGCACCGCACCCTGACCGGCCCCAGGCAGGGGAGCATCGCGATCGCCGCCGCGCTGATGGTCCCCGCCACCCGGACCGGAATCGCGGCCCGGAACCTGGCGACCCGGCTGTGGCCAGCCGCAGCCGCCGCCGGATGGATGCGGAACCGGATCACCGCGCGCCGTGGGCCCTCCCAGGCGACCACCTGACCATCGCCGGTTGACCGCCGCGGCCGGTTGAACCGCCGCCGGGCGGGGCAACACCAACGGGCGTGGTTCGCGCACCCAGCGGCTGTGAATACCACCACCCCAGGCCCCCCGCAGGCCCATTGGCTGGCCGCCCGGCCCACACCCTCGGCTAGGCCGGCATATCCCTCAAGCCGAACCGCAACACGTCCCGGCGCAGCGCTTCAGCGCCTTCCTGGGATAAAGCGCGGCCCGATCTGGGCCGTGACAGACGCGCCGGTCCGGCCAGTATGACCGGTTGCAGATGGACCGGCCGCACGCAGGAACACCATCCACAGCCAACCGCCGCCAGTCAGCGCGTAACAAGGCAGGCCGCTACGGCCAGGTGAAACTGCCGCTCTTCTGCCGGTATCTCTTCCTGGCCGGCCGCCTCCGGCGGCGATAGTTTCTGCCCTGATGCAACGAAGAGCACGCCTCCTGGGCCGGGCGCCACCCATGGGCGGGTGGCGGTGTTCACGCCTGATGACGCCTGCCGGCGCGGGCACGACAGCCACTAGAGACAAACGGCTACACGAGTCCCAGGGCAGTGCTGCCACCTGCGGGCGACCATTGGCGCGGCCGTGCCGGGCAGACCCCTCCCGGGCTGGAACGGGGAAGAAGAGGAGGACTGACTGTCATGGACACCGCGACCCAGACGCTGCCCGTGGCGCGAGGACCCTACAGGTTGTACACCGAGGTGGTGCCCGGCACCGGGGTGCCGGTCGTGCTGATGCACGGCTTCCCCGACAACACCCACCTCTACGACCGGCTGGTGCCCCATCTGGCTGGCCGTCAGCCTGTGGTGCGCTTCGACTTCCTCGGCTGGGGCCGCTCGGACAAGCCGGCGGGCTACCCATACACAGCAGCCAACCAGGTCGGCGACCTGGCTGTCGTCGCCGAAGCGGTACAAGAACACTTCGGGGCCGGCCAGCTGGTGCTCGTGGCGCACGACGCCTCCGGGCCGCCGGCCATTGACTGGGCGCTGGGCAACCCCCGGAGGATCGAAACGCTGGTGCTGCTCAACACCTACTATCACTGGATCCCCAGCCTGCGCCGCCCGCGAGCCATCGCCTTGTATTCCACGCCGATCGTCCGCACGGCCGCCCGCGCCATTGTCCGGCGCTGGCCAGATCTGGACAGGCGGCTGTACGCCTGGCAGGTCGGCACGTTCATCCAGGACCCCGCGGTGCGTGAGCTGCTCGTCCCCCAGCTGTACGAGCAGTTCCTGCCCGCCCGGCCGGCGTTCTGGCGGCTCAACGACGACCTGCTCGGCACGGTGCTTACCCGGAGGCGGCGCATCCCGGAGCTGCGCCACTTCACCCCCCCAGTCCGGGTGATCTTCGGTGCCCGCGACCGGACACTCAACCCCCGCGTCGCCAAGAACTTCGCCGCGCTGTTCCCCAACAGCAACCTGCACCTGCTCGACGGCGCCGGGCACTTCGTCCAGGTCGACCAACCACAACAAGTGGCCGACCTCATCGTTGGCGCATAACCGCACCTTGATGCTGCGCCGACCCGGTCATCCGGCGGCGCCGTAGCCCCATCACCGAGCAGACGCCGTTGCACCCCCAACGACCTGCTACGCCTTCACATAGCCGAACTCACACGCGCCGAACCACCACGCCCAGGCCCCCAGGACCTGGCCGTCACCCCCTTCGCCTTGAACCAGCATGCCCGTGATCAAGTTGTGGGTCATGCTGGCAGGGCGGGGAACGAAGTCGACGACCACGTGCGCCAGCAGGGGTCCTCCTCGTAAAGGCGGCGCAGGGAGTTGGCTGGGCGGGCGTACTGCCAGAGCGGTGACGGCTGTCACCAGCTCGTGGGCGTCGCTGCCGGTTAGCTGCGGCAACACACGGTAGATGGCGGCAGCGGCGGTCTCCACCGCGCCGAGCGCGGCGGTCTTGCATGACCGGGCCGACTCGAGCGGGACCTCTCGTTCGAGGCTGAGCGATTGGTAGGCGAGCAGGCCGTAAAACAGCGGCTGCTCGGCCTACGCGGCGAAGCGGCGGACCTCGCCCCCCGGCGGAAGCGCCAGCCGGGCGGGGATGTAGTCCGGCAGTGTGGGCCGTCGTCTGGTTGGCGCCAGGCGCTGCACGGCTGCGAGCACGCGCATGAGCGGCAGCCGGGCGAGGGTGTCGCGGATCCGTCGGCCGGCCGCGGTCTTGGGCACCATTAGGCGGAGGTTGAAGCCGATCCGCTGCTTGGTGCGGACCAGAGCGCGGTGGCCGTCCTGGTAGCGGGGGAAGGCGGCCCGGTAGTTCCCGACGACCGCGGCGAGCTCCCCCGCCAGCCGGTACGCGCCGGTCAGGGCCAGCTCCGCGCCCGCGCCCGAGGCGGGTGAGGCGCACCAGGCGGCGTCGCCCACCAGCGCCACCCGGCCCGAGAACCAGGAGTCCATGTGCACCTGGCTGACCGCGTCGAAGTAGAAGTCCGGATCGGCCAGCGTCCCGGCGAGCAGCTCTTTGATCTTCCACGAGGATTCGCCCGCGAAGGCGTCGCTGAGCAGGCGCTTGTGCTGCCCGGCGTCGCGGTGGTCGTAGGCCAGGGGGCCGGAGCGGAAGATGAAGAGCGCCTTGGCCTGGGCGTGGTTGCCGGAGCGGTAAATCCCGGCCATCTTGCCCGGCAGGTTGTACATCGTCACCCAGCGGTTCTCGCCCAGGGCCGCGTCGGCGTTGGCGAACGCGCCGTAGAGGCCCTTGTGCCGGACGTAGTCCGATTCCGGGCCGAAGGCCAGCCGGCGGACCGTGGAGTGCAGCCCGTCGGCGCCGATGACCAGGTCGAAACGGCGGGTGCCGGCGTGGTCGAAAGACACCGTCACGCCGTCGCTGTCTTGCTCCAGCTGGCGGATGGAGTCGCCGAACACGTACTCGACGCCCGGGCCGGCTGCCTGGTGCAGCAGCGCCACCAGGTCCCCGCGCATGATCTCGGCCTCGCTGGCGCCCGTGGTGTCGATGCGCGCGACGGTCCGGTCCTCGGCATCGACGAACTTCATGCCCTGCACGTCGGCGGCGGCCGCCCGGACCTGCGGCATGATGCCCATGTGTTCGGCGATGTCGACGGCCTGGTCGCGCAGGTCCACCCCGTTGCCGCCCGGGCGCAGCCCGGGTGCGCGCTCGACGACGGTGGGGCGGAAGCCGTACCGGCCCAGCCAGTGCGCCACGGTCAGCCCGGCGATGCTTGCGCCCGAGATCAGGATCTGCTCGTTCATTGGGTTCCCTCCCTTGCGATACGATAAATGAAATGCACGTTCCGATTAAGAATATGGAAGGGGCGTTCCAGATGTCAACCCCCGTCAAGGCAGGCCGCCGGGCCGACGCCGTGCGCAACCGGCGGCTCGCCCTGGAGGCGGCCACGGCGCTGCTGGCCGAGCCGGGCACACCACTCACCGTCCAGGCCATCGCCGCGAAGGCCGGGCTGGGCGCGGGGACCGTCGTGCGCGCCTTCGGCGGCAAGGACGCCCTCCTCGACGCCGCGGTGTCCGGCCTGCTCGAACCAGTGGTCCAGCGCGCCAGGGACCTGCTGCACCAGACCAGCCCCGACCAGGCCCTGCGCACCTTCCTCGCCGAGCTGATCGCCTTCCAGGCGGCCCACCACGCCATCAGCGACCAACTCGGCGGGCTGCACCTGCCCGCCACCACCGCCCTCCGGGCAGAACTGGCGCGGGCCGGGCAGGAGATGATCATCGCGGCGCAACAGGACGGCGCGATCCGCACCGACATCGATCCGGCTGTCACCGCCACCCTGATCGGCGAGGCCGCCTACGCGATCGCACGCGCGCAACCCGCATCCCGGGAACTTGTCGGCGCCTTCATCACCGTCCTGATGGACGGCCTGCGCCCGCAACCGCCTACGCAGGCGACCGCCGAGTCCGACCGGCCGCGAAAGGCCGAGCACAGCCACAACTCTCATGGCGGGCACACCAGCGACCAGAGCCGGTCAGGGCAGTTATCCGCTTCATAGCCGGAACGGGTGATGGCACGCGAGGATTGACTCTATGGGGGCCGGGCGTGAGGCCGGACCCCCTTCCCTGCTCAGCCCGGTGAGCTTAGCTTCCGGGTCAGTACGAGCTCGGGAAGGAGGCCCGGTCATGTCTGTCTACGTCGG
>DASYQM010000488.1:0-7600 GCA_036005525.1 Streptosporangiaceae bacterium | reverse complement strand
GGGACGCCGAGGCCGACGTGCACCGGATCGTCCGCGCGCTGGGGCTGCGGATCGCCCGGGGCAGCGGCGGGATCTGCGCGGTCGCCACGCTGCGCCGCGTCTACGCCCGGGGCGGTGCCGCGGTGCTGTCGCGCGCGCTGCGGATCATCCGCGACGCCTACGGGGATGCCGGGCTGGAGGGCCCGGTCATCGACGGGATCGGGCTGATCTGCCAGCGCTACGACGGCCAGCTGTCCGAGCAGCGGGCGGTTGAGCGGCTGGCCTGCGCGCATGGCGGGGTGTCCGGGCTGATCAGCCGGGCCGGGCAGCTGCGCCAGTCCACCGGCAGCGCCCAAGCCCAGTGCGTGGCCGCGGCCGCGGTCGAGCTGATCAACCGCGGCACCCGCGGCAAGAACACCAAGCTGCCCTCGTGGTGGACGGCCCAGCCGTGACCACCCCCAGCCCGCGGTACCTGCGGCCCCAGCCCACCGATGGCGCTGCCCCAGCCGCCGGACCGGCCGGCTATGTGCCGGAACTGACCCTGGCGGCGAGTCACCTGCGCGCTGGCGAGCGGCTGCGGGGGGAAGCGGCCACCGGTGGCCCGGCTGCTCAGCTGCTTGCCCATGGCGGCGAGCAGATGCCTGGCCCACAGGGGGGACGGGGGGAGCCGGGGGACCGGTCGGGTGCCTGGCTGCGCACCGCGATGGCCGGGCTGGCCGTGCTGGCCGCCGCCGCGGCGGTGGTGTCGTACCAGGCCCAGTACCAGCTGGTCGCCGGTTACAAGCATGTCCCGGTGGTCGCCGCGGTGCAGGCCGCCATCCCGGACGTGGCGGCACTGGTGTTCGCCTCGCTCGGTATCGCGCTGGCACTGCACGGGCGGCGGGCGGTACGGGCCCGAGCGCTGAACGTGGCCTCGGTCGGCACGTCGGTGGCGATGAACGCGCTGGCCGCCACGCCGGGATGGCGGGCGCTGGCCGTCTGGGTGCTGCCGCCAGTTGCCTACGCGCTGGCCTCCGACACGCTGATCGGGGTGGTGCGGGCGTGGACGATCGCCCGGCAGCAGCAGCTGGGCCAGCGCCTCGTCGGCGAGGAAGCCACGCCGCTGGCGATGGTGGGCGGCCTGCTGCTGTGGTGGCTGCGGCTGGCGGTGGCGCCGGTTTCGACGCTGGCCGGGTTCCGGACCTGGGTCGTGACCGAGTGCCCGGTCGCCCCGCGACGGCGGGCCATGGCCACCCGCCCTGCTGTACCGGCGATCACCGCCGACCGTCGGCACGCCCGCCGGGGGAGGGGCGGCCCGGGCCCGCGGCCGGGCAGCAAGACGCACCGGTTCCTGGCCCTCGTCGAGAAACGGCACGGGCCCCTTGGCCAGATCCCGGCCGGTGAGGTGTCGCCGATCTGCACCGCACTGGCACCGCAGGCCGGCCTGAACGCCGGGGCGGCCAGGACAGCGCTGCGCACAGCGGTGCTAGCGGCCCGGAACGGAGGCACGCCGTGAAGATCGTCATTGGGCTGGCGGTGATCTTGGCCCTGGCCGCGGTGGCCAAGTGGGCCTTCACCCCCGGCTGCCACCTGCCCCGGCACCGGGTCCGGCACACCCGGCTGCGGCTGCACCTACGCCTGCACCCGGGCCGCGGGTACGCCACCTGCGCGGAACTGTGGCTGCGGTGGGGCCGCTTGGCCGCGTTCCGCCGGTCTGGGCGCATCCGGCCGTCGCTGTCGGCGTGGCTGCGGGCCAGCCAGCCGCGGGAACATTCGGTGCTGCTGGGCCGGGCGCAATACCGGCACCGGCTGGCCGTGCCGCTGGAAGAGCACGTGCTGGTGATGGCCCCCCCGCGGACCTACAAAACGGCGCTGCTGGCGTCGGTCATCTTGCACTACCCGGGCCCGGTGATCTCCACCACCACCAAGGCCGACGTATTCACCCTCACCTCCGGAGTCCGGTCCCAGCTTGGCCCGGTGCACGTGTTCAACCCGCAATCCATCGGCAACATCCCCTCCACCTTCGCCTGGTCGCCAGTCCAGGAGTGCGAACAGCAGGCGGTGGCGATCCGCCGGGCCGATGACTTCGCCCAGGCCGTCTCGCAGAAAGGGGTAGAGGACGGCACGTTCTGGTCGGCCAAGGCGTCGGACTACCTGCGCGCCTACTTCCACGCCGCCGCCCTCGCCAGCGCCGACATGCGCCTGGTGGCCCGGTGGGTACTGGGCGCCGACCCCGACACCCCGGAGGAGATTTTGCGTGCCGCCGGGGCCACCCACTGGGCGCTGACCCTGGCCGAGCTGCGCAGCGAGGCCCAGAAGACCGCCTCCACGGTGCGGATGGTCATGTCCCGAGCGCTGTCGTTCATGGCCGACCCCGCCCTAGCCACCTCCGTGCTGCCCGCCGGTCACGGGTTCGACATCAAGGCGTTTCTGGCCTCCCGCGGCACCCTGTACATGATCGCCGACTCCGAACACGAAGACGCACCCGTCGCGCCGCTGTTCGCCGCCATGGCCTCAGAGATCCACTACCAGGCCGAGCTGCTCGGCCAGGCCTCGGCCGGTGGGCGGCTGGACCCGCCGCTGCTGATGGGCCTGGACGAGGTCACCCAGATCTGCCCGGTCCCCCTGCCCGCCTGGCTGTCCGACTCCGGCGGCAAAGGCATCCAGGTCATCTCCGTCGCCCACGGCGAGGCGCAACTAGCGGGCCGGTGGGATGAACACGGCAAACAGGTCGTACTGGACACCTCCAGCGTGAAGGTATTCCTCCCCGGGATCACCGACATCACGACCCTGGACGCCGCGTCCAAGCTGTGCGGCCAGGCCGCGTTCACCGAACACGGCAAAGACCACACCTCCCGCCACGAGATCGCCACCGCGGACATGATCCGTCAGCTGCCCGCCCGGTTCGCCCTGGTCATCCGCGGCGGCTGCGCCCCGGTCATCGCCCGGCTTCCCGCCGCCTGGAACGACAAGACCTACAAAAAAGCCCGCCGCCGCGGCCAGGCCATCGCCGTCCTCACCCCCGCCACCGCAGCAGCAGCCGAGCCCGTGCCGGCAGTGCGAGACGACGAGCTGCCACCCGACCCGTTCCCGCCCGGCACCTCCTTCCCCTGGAGCTAGCACCGATGGACGGATTCGACGCCGCGCTGCGCCAGCTCGCCGACCACGGCGAGCGGCTCGCCGTCCTCGACCAGCGGGAGGCGGAACACTTCCGGGCGATCGGGGAGCGGCTGGCCGAGCTGGGCACCCTGGTCACCGGCCTCGGCTCCGCTGTCCGCGACCAGGCCGCGCTTCTTGCCGCCCTGCAGGGCCTCGATGAGCAGGTCGCCGTCCTCGCCGCCCAGCTCACCAGCATCCTGCCCGCCGGTGACGGCGACGGGGAGGCCGGGTTCTACCGGCCGCCGCCGCCGCCGCGGTGGTGGAAGCTGGCGGGCCAGGCACGGGAAGAAGCGCTGGCGAAGCTGGCGGGCTGGGTGGAGCAGGTGTACCGGCCCGGCTACGGGCAGCTCGCCGCCACCCTCGGCCCCTGCTGGGGCGACCACCCGCTGTGCCTGTACGCCCTCGACATCGCCTCCGAACTGTGGTCGGTGCTCTACCTCCAAGCCAAACGCAACCCCCCGATGCTCTCCGCCCAAGCCGAATACCAGACCCGGATCCTGCCCGCGCTCGCCGAGCAGATGATGATCGAAACCCAGCGCTGCGGCCACGCCCAGCGTCGCGGCACACCCAACGGCAAGGCCGCCGGGAGACGGCCATGACCGGCGATCGCTCGCCCGCCCCGCAGCGAGAACCTGACGCCGACGCCGTGAGCAGCGACGACAGCGAATACGTCCCGGTGCGCCGCGAGACCCTCGACGCGATCACCGAACTGATCGGGCACAGCCACGAGCACGACGAGCAGCTGCGGGTAGCCGCCTACGAGCAGGGACGCCAGGCACACCTGTCCGGCGGCTACCAGACCGGATTCACCCTCGGCCACGACACCGGGCTCAGCGCCCGCCAGGACACCCGCGGCTACGTCCACGGCATCCTCGACGGCTTCCAAGCCGGCAGCGAAGAACGCCATCAGCTCACCGGCGAGCTCCTCCGCCACGACCAGGCCAGGCATATCAGCAGCCGCCAGCCCGACCGTGAGGCGGAAGCAACATGACCGTCGACACCGTCGGCTCAAACGCCCCGGCAGCGGTAGGCCGCTACGCCCCGCGCTGGTCACAGCCGCCCGGCCGCCCCAATAAGGAACGGCATGCCTCCGCCACGCCGCCGACGCAACCGGAGATCAAGCGGCTGGACGCGGGTGGCACCATGCTGCGGCTGCGGGCGCTGCAGGTGATGGGCCACGGCTCGGCGCGCATCGCCCGCGCGATCGGCGCAGGCGAACGGGTCATTCAGAGGATCGCCCATGGCGACACCAAAACGGTCAGCCCCGCCCTCCGCGACGCTGTCGCCTGGATCTACAACCGCTGGTGGGACAAGCGCGCCCCCGAGCGAACCCGGGCCGAGCGGGCAGCGGCCAACGCCGCCCGCCGCCGCGCCATCCGCGGCAACTGGTGCGCCGGCGCCGGCCTCGATGACGACCAACTGGACAGGCCCGGATACCAGCCCTCATGGGGCTGGCGCCCCGCCCACGGAACCGGCATAGCCCAAGACATCCGCCGATCGGCCACGCGACCCGGACACGGGCAGCGGCTCAAGGCGGGGCATCACAGCGATTCGCCCAATGCGGTGCCGAGCCTCGTATCACCGCAGACGAGCGGAAGGACACCACCGGAATGACACAGCCACCAGACCGCGACGCCAGCCACCACCCGGGCAGCGGCATCCCCCCCGAGTACGTGGTCGAGGCCTGGTTGAGCCACCAACTACGCGACAAGATCCAGCGCCTAGCCGCCGATCACACCAGCACCGGAAAGGCAGACATACAAAGGCGTGCGCCGGAACCAGAACTGGAGGCCGAGCCATGAACGCCCTAGAAAGAGCCACGACGCCCTCGACCCCGGCGCCGGAAACCGAGACGGCAACCGAGTGGATGAAGGGCGCCCAGACCGCACACGACCTGATCATCCGCCAGATAGAAGCCGGCCAAGACGCCGACACGATCGCCGCGAAATGGGACCAGGCGCTGGCCAGCTACGACGACGCCACCGCCACCCACGCCGAGCGGGAATGGCACGCCGGGGCCGAGGAAACCGCCCGCGACATGATCCAGACCTGGCGCGACATGCAGCGCGCCGAGGCAGAGCAGGCCCAGGCCGCCCGGGACCAGCGCGAGTCCGAGCTGGAAGCAGAGGCGGGCTGAGCCATGAACAGCAAAGTCAGGAACGCCCTCCTGGCCGAGGCCTCGGCGGCGGAGGCGGCCGAACTGCTCGCCAAACTCGACCGGGGATACCGGTCGGCTTATGAGGCGGCCCGCCAGGCCGAGGGGACACCGGACTGGGGCTCGCGGTACTCCATGGCCGCCGACATCCACCAGGACGCCACGCTGGCCTGGACCGAGGCGGCGGAGCGCGGCCTGCGCGAACCCACCGAGACCATCCCCGCTATGACGGCCCGGACTTACCGGCAGGCGCTGGCCGAGCCCGAGCACGAGGCGGAGGCGGGCTGATATGGGGCTGTTCGGGTGAGCGACACGGTCCACCGGATCGTCACCGAGCGGATGATCACCGCGCTGGAACGCGGTACGGTTCCCTGGCGCAAACCGTGGCAGGCCACCACCGGGCGGCCCCGGTCCATGTCCACCGGGCAGCCCTACCGGGGCGTGAACGTGTTCCTGCTCGCCCTGACCGCCGCCGAGGAAGGCTATAGCTCCCCCTTCTGGGGCACCTACCGGCAGATCAGCGACCTGGGCGGCCAGGTCCGCCAGGGCGAACGCTCCACCCTGGTGGTGTTCTGGAAACAGGCCCAGGCCGAGCAGCGTGACCCACAGACCAGCGAGATCGCAGTCAAGCAGCTGCCGGTCTTGCGTTACTACCGGGTGTTCAACGCCACCCAGGCCGACCACCTACCCGAACGGTTCCACCCCGCGCCGGGCGAGCACAGCCAGATCAGCCGACCGCAGGCCGTCCTGGATGGCTACCTCGCGCGCGGCCCCAAGCTTGTCCATGTCGCGGGGGACCGGGCGGACTATCACCCGGTCACCGACACCATCCGGCTGCCGCTGCGATCACAGTTCCGCACCGGCGAGGGCTACTACGCGACGGCGTTCCACGAGGCCGGGCACTCCACCGGCCACCCCACCCGGCTGAACCGGCCGGGGATCGCCGCCTTCGACCACTTCGGGTCAGACAAATACGCCCGGGAGGAACTCGTCGCGCAGATGAGCTCATCCGTCCTGTGCGCCCAGACCGGCATCGAGGAGCCGGACATCTTCGAGAACTCCGCCAGCTACATCGCCGGCTGGCTGTCCGCGCTGAACCACGACACCAGGCTCGTCGTTACCGCGGCGGCCCAAGCGCAGCGGGCCTGCGACCTGATCAACCAGGCCGAACGCGAACCAGCCAAAGACAGCGAACCCCACCCGCAAGCCGCGCCTACCGGGAATGAGCATGCCCCCGCCGAGACCAGGGCCGTAACGGCGGACCCGCTCCAGGCAAGCCACCGGCTGGGCGAGCAGACGGCTGCCACCTACGACCGCGGCGAGCGGGCGGGACAGCCGCGGGTGGCCGCCGTACCCGAACCGCGGCCCTCCGCCACGGCCGCCAGCACCACACCCAGTCCCGAAGACAACAGGTGCCTGCACCGCTCGCCGGAGGCACCGATGCGGCCCGACGGCGCGGACGCGACGGGACCGGCGCGGGCCACCACACCGGCAGGCGACTGGCAGGCCGAAGCCGGCTGAAGAAAGGCAGCACCTCATGACCCAGACAGCCGCAGCCCGGCACGTCGGCAGCGTGCCCCGCCGCCTGACCGGGTGGATGGCACGGTTCCAGCGGCAGCTATCCGACCGCATCTTCGCCGACGGGGACGCCTTCGCCCGCGAACGCGGGTGGGAGATCACCAAAACCACCGGGCGGTTGGGGTTCAGCGCCCGCAGCTACCGCGACCCACGGTTCGGCCACCGCGCGACGGCGGCCCGCCAGGGCCCGGAATGCACCGGGGGGAGGCCCGATGCACGATCGGGCTAGTCCTTCGGCCCCCGCCGCATCTGCCGACAGCGTGGTGCTACTGCCGGGTGCGCTGGAGGCGGTAATCCGGGCACTTGCAGGCGCGCTTACATCTGGCGACGCTCAGGCGACCAAATCGGCCGATCCCGTCGCTGACAGGCCGCTGCTGGACTTGGAGGAGACGGCGGAGCTTCTTGGCGTCAGCCGGACAACTATCGCGCGCATGGCCGACGAGGGGCGACTGCCGTCGGTGGTCGTTCGCCGCGGACGGGTACAGAAGACGCGCCGGATCCCGCGGGCGTTCGTAGACCGGATGGTGGTCGACGCTTGCGCGGGCGTGCAGGTCGACATGGAGGAATACGCCGCTGCCTGGCTCGCAGAGCACATTGAAGTGCCCGGCGGCGCGGCGCAAGATGTGAACCAGAAACCACAGCGCCCGGCATGACGGCGAAGTGGTCGACGGGCGGTGCTGCGGCCGGGCTAGGGCCTGTTTCTTGGATCATGGACGGGGTCGCGTAGCCAGATCCTGATCGTGGCGACGT
>DASYQM010000487.1:0-9343 GCA_036005525.1 Streptosporangiaceae bacterium | reverse complement strand
TCATCGCGATCACGTCCAGTGTTTCCCCGGCCGGCCGGGTCCTGCCGCCGATGAGAGCGTAGGGGCGGACCACGGGTCCTGCGTCCTGGTCAAGCCATCGGTCTTCGGGTGGGGCCATGGCTGCTCATCCGGCCCAGCCCTCGGCCGACTCGGGCCGGGGGTTGACGTACAGGTGCGGCCCGACGCGCTTGACGAGGATCGCCATCTCGTAGGCGATCAGGCCCACGTCCGCCGTGGCCGGGCTGAGCACGGCCAGGCAGCTGCCCTCGCCCGCGGCGGTCACGAACAGGAATATGTTGTCCATCTCGACGATGGTCTGGCGGATCCGCCCGCCGCCGAAGTGCTGCCCGGCGCCTCGCGCGAGGCTCTGGAAGCCGGCCGCCACGGCGGACAGGTGCTCGGCATCCTCGCGGGTGAAGCCCCGCGAGGCCCCGATGGCGAGGCCATCGCGGGAGAGGATCAGCGCCTTGTCGATCTGCGCGACCCGGGTGACGAGGTCGTCAAGCAGCCAGCTCAGGTCGGCGTCTGAACCGTTGTCTGAACCTGCGAGCCGCTCGGCCTCAACCACGTCATTTCCCCTGGTCAGTCTTTGCTTCGGTACGTCCCGCCGCTCGCGCCGCCGCCGTCCGTCCGGGCGGCCGTGGAGTCAGCGTCGATGATCTCGTCCGTGGTCTGCCCGGCGCCCGGGGGTGGCTCGGTGCCCGCTGGCGCGGCACCGGCGTCCATGCCTTCCATGGCATCCGCGGCCGGTCGCGCATCCGTGCCGCCGGGGGCCTCGGATCCCGCCTCCGGCTCGGGTGTGTGTTCCCCGTTGCGCCCGGAGGGGTCGAAGACGGACCGGCCGCGCTCCCAGCCGCGCTGGATGGCCGACATGGTGACGCGGGTCTCCTCCGGCGACCGGTCGGGGGACCGCTCGGACTGGGACCACTCGGACGGCGACGGATCGGACAGCACCCCGAGGTCCGCGGAGGGGCCGGGACGGGGAGGGCTCTCGCGAAGCTGCGGTGCCAGGCTCGCCTGGCGGACCCGCCGTGGGAGCCCGGACGCATCCAGGGGTGCCCCGGGCGTGTCTTCGGCCGTTGCCGGCATGGCGCTGCCGGGCCCGTTGCCTCCGGCCGGGCGCCAAGGGGAGAACTCGTCCGGGGGGCGGTCCAGGGTTTCCTCGTCTGGATGTCCCAGCGGCCGGTAATCGGTGTCCTCACGGGAGCCGGCCGGGCTGGCTGTCGGCCAGTCGATGGCGGGCCCCCACTCCCCGCGCAGGCCCGAGGCGACCGGAACGGGGGGAGCGGGCGTGCTGGACTGCCCGTCATCGGGACCGTCCGCCTCGTGCCCGCTCCCGATGGCATGCCGGGCCCTTGCCTGGGTGCTGCTCCCGACCGGAAGAGGCGTGGTGTCCTTGGCCGAAGCCCCTTCGGGGGCGACCAGCGCGCGCGGGATCAGCACGATGGCGGTCGTCCCGCCGTACGGCGAGGGGCGCAGCGTGATCCGGATGTTCTGCCGCTTGGCGAGCTGGCCGGCGACGAAGAGGCCGAGCTGGTCGCTGCCGGAGAGGTCAAACGCCGGCGGGTTCTCCAGCTGGGCGTTGATCTCATCCCGGTGTGCGGTGCTCATGCCGAGCCCGCGGTCCTCGATCTCCACCGCGAAGCCCTGGCCCACGATGCTGCCGGTGATCGACACCGGTGTCTGCGGGGGTGAGTAGATCGTCGCGTTCTCGGCGAGCTCAGCGATCATGTGGATGACGTCGCCGACCGCGGGCCCGGCGAGCGAGGCATCGGTGGTCGCCGTGACCTTGATCCGGGTGTAGTCCTCCACCTCGGCGACCGCGGCCCGGAGCACGTCCACCAGGGGCACCGGGTGGCGCCAGCCGCGGGCGGGGGCCTCACCGGACAAGATGATGAGGCTCTCGGCGTGCCGGCGCATACGGGTCGCGAGATGGTCCACCCGGAAGAGGTCGTCAAGCTCCTGCGGGTCCGACGCCCGCCTCTCCATGGCGTCGAGCAGTGTCAGCTGCCGGTGGAGCAGCGACTGGCTGCGGCGTGCCAGGTTGCGGAAGATGTGGCTGATGCCCTGCCGGAGCCGTGCCTGTCCCACCGCGGCCTCGACAGCGGTCTGCTGCACCCTGCTGAAGGCCTCGCCGACCTGCTGGACCTCGTCGGAGGTGGCGCTGACATGCAGCGGCTGCGGGGACACGTCCACTTCCTCGCCTGCGGCCAGCCGGCGCACGACCTCGGGCAGGCGCTCGTTGGACAGCTCCAGGGCGGACTGCCGGAGCGCGGACAGCTCGCGCACCTGGCGGCGCCCGATCAACAGGGACAGGACGATGGAGACGATGATCGCGATCAGGCCCAGGCCGCCGACCAGGAACAGCCTCACGTAGGTGGCGCGGGAATCGGCGTTGGCCTGGCTCGTGATCGCGGTCGCCGCCTGATTGCCCGCCGCGGTGAGCCCGGATCCGACCGCCCCGACCGCCTGCTGCCACGCGACCGGCGAGACCGGCGGCACGGACCCCGGCCGGGTGCTGCTGATCACGGTGTCCTCCAGCGCCGTGAGCGCCGCGAGGGCCCGCGGGCTGACATCGCGGAGGTAGTACATGCGGTAGCGGGGGTCGAGGTCGGGCAGCGTCAGGGTGTAGAAGGCCCGGCGGCTGCCCACGAGCTCGGTGAACTGCTGGAGCTGGGCCGAGGTGAACTTGCCGCTGCTGACGGCCGCGGTCAGCAGCGTGTTCTCCTGCGAGAGCATGTCCCCGGACTGGCCCATCCGCACAAACGCCAGCGCCTGGGAGACCACCCCCGCGTTGCTCTGCTGGCGGATCGCCGCGTTCAGCACGCCGTAGGCATCCTGAATCATGGCGTTGTACTCGGCGAACGCACGCGAGCTGGGGATGATCTGAGCGGAGACCTGCGCGCGCAGGCTAGGCAGGCTGGCGGCGGACCGGAGGAGGACGTTGATGGCGCGTTTCTGCGTCGCTGACGCGTTGTCCTGGACCGCGCTGGAGGTGAGCGCGGTCCGCAGGCCCGCCGTCGCCGCGTTCGTCTTCGTCTCCTGGAGTTCCAGCTTGGCGAGGTTGGCGCCGCTGGGGGCGGACATGTACACGACCGCCAGCATGCGCTCGATGCCCACCTGGGCCAGGAACGCACCCGTGGGATTGCCGGTGGTGCTCTTCACCGTGTTGGCCTTGGAGAGGCTGACCGCGTCCCTGGCTGTGATGCTCACAGCGAACGCGTAGACCCCGACCAGGGAAAGCACGGGGACGAGTATGAGCAGGAGGATCCTCGTGCGGACGGACCGCAGACGCCATCTCATTTACTCGGCCTCGGGGTGTGACGGAGACGGGCAACGACTTTGCTACGAAGGAGATTCGCATATCCCCCCGGAGCAGCGAGCGTAGCAGGATAGGGCCATCAGCATGGGGGGTTCCGGTAATCCGAATAGCATTATGATCGTTTTGCCGGTTTCATACCTAGTGCCGAATGCAAATAGGGGCAGGCCACTCCTGGGCGGATCGGGCCGGGGGGTTAGCGTTGGCGCATGCGTGCGTGGGTGGTTCACGAGCCGGGGCCCGTGGCGCTGGTCGCCACCGGGCCGCTCCGGCTGATCGAACGCGACGTCCCCGAGCCCGGTCCCGGTGAGTTGCTGGTACGGGTCCGGGCTTGTGGCGTCTGCCGCACCGATCTGCACCTGGCCGAAGGTGACCTGCCGCCGCGTGCCCCCGACATCACCCCCGGCCACGAGGTCGTCGGCGAGGTGGTGGCGACCGGCCCGGCTGTGCCCGGCAGCCTGGCCCGGCGTGGGGTGACCCGGTTCTCCCCCGGTGACCGGGTTGGCGCCGCGTGGCTGGCGGGGACCGACGGCACCTGTGAGTACTGCCGCCACGGTAAGGAGAACCTCTGCCCGGCCTCGGTCTACACCGGCTGGGACATCCACGGCGGGTACGCGGAGTTCCTCACGGTTGCGGACGCGTACGTGCACCCGCTGCCGCAGGGATTCTCCGACGCCGAGCTCGCCCCGCTCTTGTGCGCCGGGATCATTGGCTACCGGGCCTTGCTGCGCGCGGAGATCCCGCCGGGCGGGACGCTGGGCATCTGGGGTTTCGGCGGGTCGGCGCACCTGGCGGCTCAGGTAGCGATGGCGCAGGGTGCCGCGGTCCACGTGTTCACCCGGGCTCCCGCCGCCCGTGACCTGGCGCTGAGCCTGGGGGTGGCGTCCGCGCAGGACTCCTACGATCCCACCCCGGCGCCGCTCGACTCGGCGATCATCTTCGCCCCGATCGGCGACCTGGTGCCACCGGCGCTCGCCGCGCTCGGCCGTGGCGGCACACTGGCAATCGCCGGCATCTACCTCACCGACATCCCGACGCTGAACTACTCCCGCCACCTGTTCCAGGAGCGCAATCTGCGCAGCGTGACCTCCAACACCCGGGGCGACGCGACCGACTTCCTCACCCTGGCCCAGCGTCTGCGGATCAAGGTCACCACCACCGGGTACTCCTTCGATCAGGCTGACCAGGCACTGGCCGACCTGGCCGCCGACAGGGTGCACGGCGCCGCCGTTTTGTCGCTATAGGCCGTTCCGCCGGTAAAAGACAATCGCCGCTGGTGCTTTTACCGGCCGCGGGAACCGGCTGAATGCGGGGGCGGGCCGCTGCGTAGGCTGGGCCGGTGACCAGCCGCCTCGACGCCGCCCGGGCGCTGCTTGGCCGCAGCCCGCTCGTGGACGGCCACAACGACCTCGCCTGGGAGCTGCGCGAGGCGGGCAGCCAGGATCTCGGCACAACGGATCTGGCCCGCCCCGTCGGTTTCACCCACACCGACCTGCCCCGCCTGGCGGAGGGCAGGGTCGGGGCGCAGTTCTGGTCGGTGTACGTGCCGGTGTCGCTGGCCGGGGATGCGGCCGTGGCCGCCACGCTGGAGCAGATCGACTTCGTCCTCCGCATGGTCGGCCGCTATCCGGACCGGCTGGAACTGGCGCTGACCGCAGCCGACGCCGAGCGGATCTTCGCCGCGGGCAAGGTCGCGTCGCTGATCGGCGCCGAGGGCGGGCACAGCATCGCCTGCTCACTGGGCGTGCTGCGGGTGCTCCACGAGCTCGGGGTCCGGTACCTGACCCTGACCCATAACGCCAACGTGCCCTGGGCGGACTCGGCGACCGACGCCCCCGCCGCCGGCGGGCTGACCGCGTTCGGCCGCCAGGTCGTGGCCGAGATGCAGCGGCTCGGGATGCTGGTCGACCTGTCCCACACCTCGCCGCGGACCATGCGCGATGCCTTCGACGTGGCGGAGGCGCCGGTTATCTACTCCCACTCCGGCGCGCGGGCGCTGTGTGATCATCCGCGCAACGTGCCGGACGACATGCTCGCCCGGCTGCCGGGCAACAGCGGCGTGTGCATGGTCACGTTCGTGCCCGCGTTCGTCTCACAGCCGTGCCGGGACTGGGAGCAGGCGCTGGCGGCGGAGCTGGAGCGGCGCGGGATGGATCCCTGGGACCGGGCGAGCCGGGCAGCGGTGCGCCGGGAGTACGCGCGCGGCAACCCCCCGCCCCGGGCCACGCTGGCCCAGGTCGCCGACCACGTCGAGCATGTGCGCGAGGTGGCGGGGGTGGATCACGTCGGCCTCGGCGGTGACTTCGACGGCACCGACGATGTCCCCGACGGCCTGGCCGACGTTTCGTGCTACCCGGCGCTCGTCGCGGAACTGCTCGGCCGCGGCTGGAGTGAGCAGGATTGCGCGCGGCTGGCCGGCGGCAACGTCCTGCGGGCGATGCGGGGGGCCGAGGCGGCCGCGGCGGCGATCTCCGCACGGCGAGGGCCGTCGCTGGCGCGCATCGAGGACGCCGGCGTTCCCGCGGCCGGCTCCGGCGCCGCCCCGGGCCTTTCTAGCTGAACGGCTGTGCGGGCGCTATTGCAGCTCCCCGTCCACGTAGAGGTCCACCTTCTCGGTGTAGAAGCAGGCCAGCCCGGCGATCTTCTGGCTCTCCGGCAGCGGGAAACGGTACGTCCACACGATGTCGCGGTGCTCGCCCCGCCCGGTGTCCACGGACCAGTAGCCTGCTGTGCCCTTGTACGGGCAGTGGGACTCGCTGTCCGATGGCCGCAGCAGGTCCATCCGCACGTCGGTGAGCGGCAGGTAGTAGCGGGGCGGCAGCCCGGTCTCGAAGAGGATCCGGGGGCGCCGGGAGTCGGCGACGGTGATCCCGTCGAGCTCCACCCGGACGTGCCGGGAGCTGGCCAGGATGTCCACCCGGGTGTAGGGGTCGCGCGGGTGGGTGTAGACCGGCTCGTCCTCCTCGAACCACTCGCTCATCGAGCTCCAGTCCAGCCGGACCAGGTCCCGCAGCTCCGCCAGCGGGGACTCGGGATACCGCAGCGCGGCCGCCGGGGCGGTCGCGCTGGCCGTCTTGACGTCGAAGACCTGCGCGTCGCCGCGGCTGGGGGAGTGCTCGGTCCGGCCCACCGGGACCAGCTCGGCCCGGATATCGGCCGCCGGCAGGTAGTAGACCGGGTAGTGCGGCCCTTCCCAGACGAGGACCGGGTGGATGGTGTCGGCGACGAGCTGGCCGGCCAGATAGGTACGCACTCGTTTGCGGCCCGGCTCGATCTTTATGCCACGCGCTGTCTGGGCCATTCCGATCTCCTATCGTGACCGGCCGGGACGGCGCTACTTTGCCCGGCCCAGTAGCGTCAATGTATGCGACTTGGGGTTCTGGACGTCGGGTCCAACACTGTTCACTTCCTGGTGGTGGACGCCCATCAGGGCGGGCGCCCGCTGCCCGTGTTCTCCCACAAGGCAGAACTCCACCTCGGGGACAGCCTCGAGAACGGGAAGCTGTCCCGCAGCGTTGCCGTGCGGCTGCGCGGCTTCGTGGCGGAAGCGCTGCAGATCGCCGAGGACAAGGGCGTGGAGGAGCTGCTTGCCTTCGCCACCTCGGCGGTCCGCGACGCATCCAATGGGGACAACGTTCTCGCCTCGGTCAAGTCCGCCACCGGCGTCGACATCACGGTGCTGCCGGGGCCGGAAGAAGCGCGGCTGACGTTCCTGGCGGTGCGCCGCTGGTTCGGCTGGTCATCGGGGAAGGTCCTCATGCTCGACATCGGCGGCGGCTCGCTGGAGATCGCGGCCGGCATCGATGAGGTGCCCGACGTGACGATCTCGCTGCCGCTCGGTGCGGGCAGGCTGACCAGGGACTGGCTCATCGGCGATCCGCCCACGGCCGACGAGACGCGCCGGCTGCGCCGGCATGTGCGGGCCGAGATCGCCCGCCGGGCCGGTGAGGTGACCCGGCTCGGGCCGCCCGACCGTGCCGTCGCGACGTCCAAGACCTTCCGGCAGCTCGCCAGGATCACCGGTGCGGCGCCGTCGGGTGAGGGTTTCTATGTCCGGCGCGTGGTCAGCCACGCCGACGTTGCGGAACTGGCCAAACGCCTGGCGACGATGTCGTCCTCCGAACGCGGCGAACTGCCCGGTGTATCGCGAGGCCGCGCGCCGCAGCTCGCCGCGGGCGCGCTGGTGGCCGACGCGGCGATGGACCTGTTTGGCCTCACGGAACTCGAAATATGCCCGTGGGCGCTGCGCGAAGGTGTGATCCTGCGGCGGATCGACGCGCTCTCCGCCTGACGGGCGGCCGGGGCGGGCCGCCTATGTGCCCTGGTGCGCTGTCCGCGTGGTGAGGTGCATCAGCTGCGTGCTGAGGTGCATCAGCCGCGTGCTGAGGTGCGCTGTCCGCGTGCTGAGGTGCGCTGTCCGCCTGGCGAGGAACAGGGCTGGCTCGTCAGGCAGACAACGGCAGACCTCATTCTGGCGGCGCCCGGAGGTTATTCGGGCAGCATCCGGACGTTCTCGCCGACACCACCGGCCCCGCCGGGAGCCTCGGCGCTTCCGTTGTCCGGGCCCGGCCGGTCCGGGCTAGCGGCGGTACCGGGTCGCGCGTCGCGCCCGGCACCGGGGTGGTCACGCCCGCCACTGGTGTGCTGGCCGGCGTGGCCAGGGCCGGGCGCGGGTGGCGCCGGCGCGGGTGGCGCCGGCGCGGGTGGCGGCGCCGGCGCGGCCGGCATGTCGGCGCCCTTGTCGCGCTCCTGGCCGGGTTCGCGCGCGCCGGCCCGGCCGGTCGGGCCGCGCCGGGGTTCGGCTGCGGCGCCCTGCCGGGCACCGGCGGCGGCTCCGGACCCGCCACCCACACCCAGTGTGCTGGCGACCGACTTGCTGACCTCGTCTTCCAGCGATCCCCGCGACGTCTCGCTGGCCACCAGGTTGGTGACGACGTCGCGGATCTCGGTGAGCCGGCGCATCGTCTCGGTGTGCCTGGACGTCAGCAGGTTCAGGCGCCGTTCCGCACCGTCATGGATGGCGCTGGCCCGGACGGTGGCCTCGTCCATCATCTGCTTGGCCTGCGCCTTGGCGGAGGCGAGCTTGTCCTCGGCGTCCTTGGTCGCCTCGTTGATGGCCCGCTCGGTCTCCAGGCGGGCCGAGTTGCGCATCTTGTCGGCTTCGGCCCGGGCGGTCGCTATCGCGTTCTCCGCCTGCTCCTGGGCGGCGGTCAGCATCCGTTCGGTCTGCTCCCGAGCCTCGGTGCGAATCCTGTCGGCTTCCTTCTTCGCCTCTTCGCGCTGCTTGCCGATCTCCTCCTGGGCGCGGACGCGCTGGGCCTTGGCCTCGTCGTCGGCAAGCTTGAGAATCTGGCCAACCCGTTCGCTGATCTCCTCGTGAGCAGGCTTGCCGGCCAGGCCCTGACGCGCGGCGGTCAGCTCCAGGCGGACCCGTTCGGTCTCGTCGTGCGCGCGCGCGATCCGCTCCTCCAGGTCGCGGACCTGGCTCCGGGAACGCGCGACGAACTCATCCACCTGGCGGCGGCTGTAGCCACGCATCTGGACTTCGAAGGCGCCCTCGCCGTCGATGTCGGTCATAAGGTCTGCGTCATTAGTCATGGTGGCACCCGCAAGGAATCTGGCCGGTCCGCTTCGCTGCCCGTGCGGGCGCGACCCGGGATGGCCAAGGTGGCGTTCGGAGACCGGCCGCCGGCGGCGGCTCGGGCTGGTCGTCCGTGGTGTTGGGCGACCTTTCGGTCAGGGGTCTGGCGGCAACGGGCATGACTCTCGTCCTCTACCACACCCGCGCGCAACCGAAACGGACGAATATCCCGATTTGCCGCGATTACTGTGACGCCCCAGGCCAGCCTGCCACCCGGCCGCCCCTGGCGGTTTCGCTGGTCCCGGCCGGTGAAGCCCGGCCTGGCCACCAGGCGCCGGGCGTCGTGCTGCCGCCAGCACCCCCCCTGGTGGGAACCGGCCGGGCCCACCATTGTGATGCCCCGGAACGCCGCGGCCGCCCGCCCCGCGAATGATGCCTAACCC
>DASYQM010000486.1:0-7942 GCA_036005525.1 Streptosporangiaceae bacterium | reverse complement strand
GCGCGTGATCGACGCCAGCGGCAAGGCCGTGCTGCCCGGCCTGGTCGACCTGCACTATCACACCGCGCTCGGCAAGGGGTGGAGCGACCACCTGCCGCTCTGGGAGTACCTGGAAACCTGCTGGTACCCGATCATCAGGGCGCTCGACTACGAGGCCGCGTACTGGGCCGCGCTGGCCAGCTACAGCGAATCCATCAAGTGCGGCGTCACCACGGTCAACGACATGTACCGGAAGCTGGACGCGCTGGCCGACGCGGCCGAGGAGATCGGCATCCGGGCCGTGCTGTCCAACGACGTGGCGGACGCCGAGCACGACCTCGACACCCTGGACGACAACAAGGCGGCCTTTGAGGCCAAGCACGGCGCGGGGGACGGGCGGGTCGAGGTCTACATCGGCATCGAGTGGCTCCCGCTGGCGTCCGAGGAGCTGCTCAGGGACGCCCGGGTGCTCGCCGACGAACTCGGCACCGGCATCCACATCCACCTGAACGAGTCGCTGACCGAGGTGGAGAACTCCAAGCAGCGGTTCGGCCGCCGTCCCACCGAGGTGGCCTATGACGCCGGGATACTCGGCCGGAACTGCATCGCCGCGCACTGCGTGTGGCTGTCCGACGCCGAGATCGCCCTGATGCGGGAGACCGGCACGCAGATCTCGCACAACCCGTCGTCCAACGCCAAGCTCGGCAACGGCATCGCCCGGCTGCCGGAGATGCTCAATGCCGGGCTCAACGTCGGGATCGGCCACGACGCGGCGGAGTGCAACAACAGCAGGGACCTGTTCGAGGTCATGAAGTTCGCCTCGCTGATGCACCGGGCCAGCCGGGTCGACGCGAGCCTGCAGCAGGCGCCGGACGTGGTGCGGATGGCCACCAGGAACGGCGCGGACGCGCTCGGCCACGAGACCGGCCGGCTGGTGCCCGGCCGCAAGGCGGACGCGATCCTGGTGAACCTGAAGAGCCAGATGTTCACGCCGCTGATGCCCGGGAACGCCGACCATCTGTTCTCGCATCTGGTGTTCGCGGCGAACGGAAGCTGCGTGGACACCACCATCATCGACGGGAAGATCGTGATGGAGGACCGCCGGCTGACCACGGTGGACGAGCAGAAGGTCCTGCGGGAGGCGAACGACGCGTTCCGCCGGGTGCTGGACCGGATGGTCGTCCCGTCGCCGGGGTAGCCGGATGCCGCGGCTGCTGGTGCTGGGTGACCCGGTCGTCTCACTCGGCGCGCAGACCCTGATCCCGGACGGCGGCCTGGTCATCGAGGACGCCGCGATCGTGGCCGCCGGGCCGCGGGAGGCGATGGCGGCCATGGGCCCCTTCGACCGGGTGCTCGGTTCGGCCGGGCATTTCGTGCTGCCCGGGTTCGTGAACTGCCACTACCATTCCGAGCTCGCCATCGGGCCCGGGCTCTACCAGCACATCTTCGAGAAGGCCAACGTCCACATCCAGGGCGCGGTCGGCCCGATCGCGGAGGAGGACCTCTACCACGGCATCCTGTGGGGGCTGATCACCGCGATCAAGGGCGGCCAGACGGGGACCGTCGACATGTACTACGGGCGGCCGAGCCTGCCGGACTTCGGCTGCGAGCCGGCCCTCCGCGCCTACCAGGACGCCGGCCTGCGCACGGCGTTCGGCCTGGTCAGCCGCGATCAGAACACGTACGCGCACGAGCCGGATGAGCGGTTCCTCGCCCGGCTGCCCGCCGAGCTCGCCGCGGAGGTCCGCGCCTCGCCCATGGGCTACGCCTGGCCGGTGGACGAGGTGATGGCGAGCTTCGAGCGGCTTGCCGCCTGCTGGCATGGACGGGATGACCGGGTCCGGCTGGTCACCGCCCCGGACTGGACGCCTGCCTGCTCCGACGAGCTGTACCTGCGGTGCCGCCGCACGGCCGACGAGCACGGCACCGGGCTGATCACGCACGTCCTGGAGACCCGCGCGGAGATGCTCTACAACCTGCAGGCCTACGGCAAGCCGGCGGTGCGCCGGCTGGCGGACCTCGGGATACTCACGCCGGAGACCGTGGTCGAGCACTTCGTCTGGGTCACCGACGCCGAACTCGCCGTGTTCGCCGACTCGGGGGCGGTGGCGTCGAACAACCCCGGCTCGAACCTCCGGCTGGCCACGGGCATCTGCCGGGTCCGCGACATCATGGACGCGGGCGGCCGGGTCGCGTTCGGCACCGACGGCATTTCGTTCTCCGATCGCGACGACTTCTTCACGGAGCTGCGGCTGGCCTGCTACCTGCAGCGGCTGCCGCGCGAGTTCGGGCGGGGCCGCCTGGACAGCGAGCAGGTGCTCCGCGCGGCCGCCGCGAACGGCGCCCGGGCCCTCGGCATGCCCGGCCGGCTGGGCAGCCTGGAGCCCGGCCGGTACGCCGACCTGCTGGTCGTGCGCAAGGACCGGATCTTCTTCCCGCCCGGCCGGTATGACGCCGAGCCGTTCCTCGACGTGGTGCTCGACCGGGCCGAGTCCGGCGACATCGACACGGTGATGGCCGCCGGCCGGGTGCTGATGGAGGGCGGCCGGGTCACCGTCGTGGACGAGGCCCGGGTCCGCGACCGCTTCGCCGAGGCGGTGGCGCAGCGGGTGTACCGGCCATCCGCCGAGGTGCGGCGGTGGGCGGAACTCGGCACCCTGGTCGAGCCGTACCTGCCCGCCTTCTACCGCCCCTGGTACGAGACGCCCATCGAGGCGGCCTACACCTACAACCCGAGGACACCGCCCGCCGCGCCACCGCCTCCGCCCTGAGGGCCCGTCAGCCCGTCAGCCCCTCAGCTCACGCCTCGATGCCGAGGAGCGCGGCGACGTTGTCGCCCATGATGCCGCGGAGCTTGTGATCGGGGATCGGAGGGAGGCTGAGCGCGGCAGCCTCCTCGTTGACGCTCATCAGCTTGCCGGCCAGCTTGACCGGGTCGTAGAGGAAGCCGGGGTAGTCGGTGCCGAAGAAGATCTTTTCCAGCGGCACGAACGCGGGCTCGCACCGGTGCAGCAGCAGGAACAGGTCCCGCCGGGTCAGAGTGGCCATCAGGTAGGACAGCTCGCCGTAGAAGTGCGGGTGCTTGGTCAGTAGGAACAGCGCCTCGTCCACCCAGGGGATCCCGCAGTGCGCGATGATGACCCGCAGGTCGCGGAACTCGCGCCCGATGTCGTCCAGCAGCGCCGGGCGGCCCAGTTCCAGCTTGGCGTCGATGCGGGTGGACCCGGCCTGGTGGATCATCACCGGGATGCCAAGTTCGGCGGCCTTGCGGTAGATGGGGAAGCCGAGGTCGCGGTCGTTGGCGGCCCAGTGCTGGTACATGGGGTAGAGCTTGACTCCGGCGAGGCCGAGGCCGGTCACGGCGCGCTCCAGCTCCGCAACTGCGGCGGCCGGGCCGCGGAATGCGGGATTGACCGAGGCGAAACCGATGAAGCGCCCTGGGTCCGCCCGGACCACGGCGGCGATGTAGTCGTTGCATTTCTCCGGGTCCGGCGGGCCCTCGACGCCGAGCCGCCCGCTGGTGTCGACCGTGCCGATCAGGCGCCCGTCCAGGTACTGGGGTGAGACGGCCAGCACGACGATCTTGTCGAAGCCGGGATGATCGCGACGCGCCTCGTCCGGGCCGATCAGCGGCCAGCCGGCCCGGGAGAACCCGCTTGCCTCCCACTCTTCCTCGGTGGGGAGACGGTGGGAGGGGACGCGCCCCATGCTCCGGTAGATGCACAGCGACCCCTCGCGCCCGTACTCGACCGTGAACTCCGGGTCAGCGGCCAGGCTCAGGATGTGGCTGTGGGCGTCGATGATCATCGACCCGCCCTCCCTCTGGTGCGCCCGGTGGCGGCCCGGCCTCGCGGGCGCCGAAGATGACGATATCCGCTAGGAGGTGCGGCGGGAGGCCGGCCGCGGTGTGCCCGCGGCCGGGCCAGCCGGTGAGATCACGCGGTCAGCGGGGTCAGTCCGGGCTAACCCGGTGTCAATTACCGGCTACATGCGGCGAGCCGGTGGCCTTCTCCGATATGCTGTCACTCAACTACGCAATGTGATCATCCGGGAGTGCGCCTCCGGGGGCTGATGGAGCCACCCGGGGGAAAGGGGGGTGTCACATGGCTCGGTTCACCGCGCGCGAAATCGGGCGGATCGAGACCACTTACACCAGCGAGCTCGCGACGCTGTCGTGGACATGGATCATGAAGCCGAACGGCAAGGTGCTGTACCGGCTGAGCCACATCAACGGCCGCCCGGAGCGCAACTACTGGCGGCAGGTCTACGAGTTAACCGCGACCGAGCGCTGGGAGATCGGGACGGGCGCCACCGAGGCCAATGACCTCCTCGCCCGCCTGGCCCGCGAGCGCGGGCACCACCTCGACGGGAATCACCGTTGAGCGTCATCACCGTCCACTGACGCCGTCGAGGCTCTCCCTGAGCAGGTCCGCGTGACCATTGTGGCGCGCGTACTCGCCGATCATGTCCACGTACACCATGCGCAGGGAATAAGCCTCACCACCGACGTCGAAGCCCATGCCCGCGACCGCTTCGTCGGCGCGGCGCCATTCGGCGTGCAACCCTCCAGGATCGGCCGGTCGTCGCCGGTGAGCGGCCCGTCGGCCGGGCCCGGGGTCGGCGCAGTCAAGTCATGCGCCCAGCCTGGCAGGTCTAGGAGCTTCCTGCCCGCCGGCTCGCGACAGCGATGATGTCGCTCAGCACTCCCTGCCCGGCCAGCTCCGGTCCGGCGCCCGGGCCGATGATGGTGACCTGCCCGACCGGGCTTGCCTGGAACACCACGGCGTTCGCGGTGCCGTCGACGCTCGCCAGCGGGTCGTTGTGACGGACGAACTCGGGCTGCACCCGGCCGTTCACGCCGCCTGCTCCGCCCGGCCCGTCGAAGCCGAGCGTCGCGACGTGCTTGACGCGCCCGCCGGCCGACCGCGCCCGGGCGATTTCCTGGCCGGTGATGGCGGTGATGCCCCGCACGGTGACCTGCTCGCGCCGGAGCTGCCTGCCGAAGACCAGGCCCGAGAGGATCATCACCTTCGCCACCGCGTCATGGCCCTCGACGTCCGCGGCGGGGTCCCGTTCGGCGAGGCCGGCCCGTTGCGCCTCGGCCAGCGCATCCGCGTAGGAACTGCCGTCGGCCATCCGGGAGAGGATGAAGTTCGCGGTCGCGTTGAGCAGCCCCCGGAGCGCGGCCGGCTGAGCGCCCGCCAGGCCCTCGGCAAGCGCGCTGAGCACCGGCGTCCCCGACATGACCGTGGACTCGGCGCGGAACGCCACGCCCTCGGCCCGCGCCTGCGCGGCAAGCTCGACCCCGCGCAGGGCGACGGGCCACTTGTTGGAGGTGACGACCGGGATCCGGCGCTGGAGCGCCTCCCGCATGTGCGTAACCCCGGGCTCCCCATCGCCAGGCGGGCTCGCCGACACCTCGACCAGCAGGTCGGCCTCGGTGGCGCGCAGCCCGTCGATCGTGCTCGGCCAATGGCGCACCCCCCGCCGGCCGCCGGGCGGCCAGTCGCCCGGCGGCGCGAGCACGGAGGCCAGGTCGAGGCCGCTGGAGTCGTAGACGAATCCGCCCCGGGCGCTGGCAACGCCGACGATCACCGGGTTGAGGCCGTACCTGGCCGCGAGCCGCTCCCGCTGCGAGTCCAGGACGGTGGCCAGCCAGGTCCCGACCGTACCGACACCGACCAGCCAGATCCGCAGTGGCTTCACGAGACGAGCGGGCGGTCTGTCATGCGTCCGAGGATATGTGCGCGCCCGGTCCGGCCGGGGAGTGCCGCTCCGTGGCGAAGACGGGGAGCCGGACACCGGCAGCCGGGTCACGGGGTCAGCCGGCGGGGAGGATGTCCCCGGACTGGTACACGGGCGTCCCGCCGACGACCGTTGCCAGGACCCGGATGTCGCCGAACTGCTCGGGGTCCGCGTCGAGCGGGTTCCTGTCCAGCACCACGAAGTCCGCGAGCTTGCCCGGCTCGAGCGAGCCGATCTCGTCCTCGCGGCGCATCGCGAAGGCTGCTCCGCGCGTGTAGAGGGCGAGCGCGTCGCGTGCCGCGAGGCGCTCGCCCGGGCCGAGCACGCGGCCTTCGCCGGTCCGGCGCACGACCGCATCCCTGATGCCCAGGAGCGGGTCGGCGGTGATGACCGGTGCGTCCGACGATCCGGCGGTGACGATGCCCGCGCGCAGCCAGGACGCGAAGGGGTAGAGCTGGTCGCTGCGATCCGGAAACGCGGCCGCGAACCCGTCGCCCAGGGTTGAGAAGAAACCGGGCTGGCTCACCACCACGATGCCGAGTTCCGCGGCCCGGGCGATCAGGGGCGGGTACATCGCGCCCCCGTGCTCGATGCGGTGCCGGCGCGGGTTGCCGGGGGAACCGGCCAGCACGGCGCCGTACGCGCCGAGAACGGTCTCGATCGCCCGGTCCCCCTGGGCGTGGATGCAGAGCTGGAACCCCTGGGAGTCGAGGTCACGGACCATCGCGGTCAGCTCGTCGCGCGCGAAGAACAAGATGCCCGAGCCGTACGGCGGGACGGGGTAAGTGCCGTGGATCGCCGCGGTCCGGCTGCTCATCCCGCCGTCCGACCAGATCTTCACCGCCTCGGCGGCCAGCCGGTCCGAGCGGCGGCCCCGCAGGCCGGACGCGGCGAGCCAGTCCACCTGATCGTGGACGACGAGCCCGTAGATCCGCTGCCGGAGTGCGCCGGCCTCGTCCGCCTCGGCAAAGGCGGTGAGCGTGTCGCGGCGCGTGTCAGCATCGGAGGCCGAGGTCACGCCCAGCTCCGCGAAGTAGCGTCCCGCGCTGTCGACGAGCCTGGCGCGCTGGGCGGCGTCCATCCGGGTGAGGTCATGACGGAGGTTGCGCTCGAACAGCGCGAACATCGGGCCCTCGTACACGACGCCATCGAGCCGGCCCTCGCGGTCGCGGCCGAGGGCACCGCCCGGAGGGTCTGGCTGCCCGTCCTCGAAACCGGCCTCCCGCAGGGCGGCCGTGTTGAGGACGCAGGCGTGCAGTGACGTGTGGTACAGCACCGCCGGGCGGTCCGGCACGGCTTCGTCGAGATCTGCGCGGGTCGGATGACGGCCCTCGCGGAGCTTGTACTCGACGTAGCCGCTCCCGGTCACCCAGGAACCCTCCGGCGTCCGGCCGGCGGCTTCCCGCAGCCGCGCCTGAATCGCCGGGATCCCGGGCGCGGACGGCTGGCTGCAGTCGGCGCCCGCCGCCAGGTAGCCGACGTCGGAGACATGGCAGTGCGCGTCGATCAGCCCGGGGATGACGGTCGCGCCACCGAGCCGGGCGACGACGGCGCCGCGCGATGCCGCCGCGCGGACCTGCCCGGCCGGCCCGACCGCGGCGATCCGGCCATCCCGGACCAGCATGCTCCCCGGGCCGGTGCCCGCAGCCATGGTGACGGTGACGGCGTCGTCAAGGATCAGCTCCACCGGTCAGCCCCGGCCGGGTGACGATGCGACGCTGACGCCATGACAGCACCCTACGCAGGCGCCGCCGGCGGACCGGAACCGCAGCCGCTAGCGGCGCCCGAGCTCGCGCACCAGCTTGGCGGCGTCCAGGGTGCCCAGGCCGCTGGCCATGTCGTAGCTGGGGACCGTCTGGAAGCCCGGCACGGTCCTCGGCCTTGACGATCTCCGGGAAGCCCTGCACGCCCTCGGTCCGGCAGGCCGAAGTCCGCGTCGAACATCTAGTGGTGCGGGGTCTCCTCCGGCATCTCGTACCAGCGGACCCGGTCGCCCACCTTCGCCCTGGCCTTCCAGCGCAAGCTCTTCGGCGCGGCCTCGGCGGCCTCGCGCAGCACGCCGAGCTGCTCGACGGGGTCGTGCTTCGCGCCCGCGGGTACCAGCCCTCGGCCGTCACCGCTGGCCAGGGCGGTGATCCGGTCCAGGTTCATGGTGACGGTCCGCCACCATCCCCAGTCGTTCCCGACGACCGGGCGGATCCGGCCGAGCCCGATCGTG
>DASYQM010000485.1:0-21984 GCA_036005525.1 Streptosporangiaceae bacterium | reverse complement strand
GGATCAGCGCGGCGGAGTCGAGCACGGCGAGCAGCGCGATCACCCAGGACGACAGCGGCCGGGGCGAGCGGAAGCGCACCAACGGCAGGTAGCTGGTGTGGCTTTCCGCGATGTCGGCGGCCCAGCGTTCCCACCGGGCGTACAGGTCCGGCAGCGTGTCGATGGTCGAGACCCCCGACCCCAGCGCGTAATGGGTGCGCGCCAGCAGCTCCGGCCCCCATGACGGAACGCCCGCCCGCGCGTTCAGCAGCGCCACCTCGGTTTCCCTCCAGTTGAACGCCGCATACAGGGTCGGCAGGTAGGCGATCTGCAGCGCGATGGTCATCAGGCCGGTCACCGCGGCGACGAACACGATCGCCGAGGGCACTCCACCGCGCGGTTCGGAGAAGCCGAGGGTGAACATCGCGGACCCGGCGCCGGTGAAAGCCGACCCCAGCCCACTGGGTTCGAACGGCCACAGCAGCAGCATGTACCCGGCGAAGGAGATCCCCAGCCAGACGAAAAGCTGCGCGAGCAGGATCGCCGGCGCCTGCGCGGCGAGCACCCGGTCACGCAGCTGGTGATCGTCGATGACGCCGGTCACCAGCCGGAACGCCCCGTTTACGATCCGGTCCGTCCATCGTGTCAGCCAACTGGTGATCGCGCGGGGCACCATCAGCGTCCCGATGACGCTGGCCCACGCCGTGAGCACAAGCAGGGCGCCGGCGACGGCGGCCAACGAGCGGCCAACGAGCGGGACAACCATGGCGTTCTCCTCGACGGTCAGCGGCTTAGAGGCCCCGGCTATAGAACTGCCGGGCTCGCGTGCCCCCGCATCCCGCCTGGCGGCGTTCTCGCGCCTTGCCATCCGGGCGCGGATGACCCGCTCCCTGATCCAGCGCCCTACTGCCGGGGCCTCTAGCCGAACCTACTGGGCCCGGCTGGCAGCGGCCGGGGCTGGTTCCCCGGCCGTACCGGACCTAGGGTGACATCAAGGTCATCGGACTGCGCCGGTCTGAGTGACTGCGGCCGCACCCCGCCTCGCCGCGCTGCATGGTCCGGGGCCGCGCCCGCAGCCGCCTGCCGCGCTGGGGAATCAGGAGGGATCAATGAAGACCAAGGCCGCGATCCTGCGCGGGGTAGGCCAGGACTTTGAGATCATCGAACTCGACCTGGATCCCCCCAAGGCCGGCGAGGTGCTCATCCGTTATGTAGCGGCTGGGTTGTGTCATTCGGACGAGCATCTGCGGCACGGCGACATCGTGCCGCGTTTCCCAATGGTCGGCGGCCACGAGGGCGCCGGGATCATCGAGGAGGTCGGAGAGGGCGTCACACGGTTGCAGCCCGGCGATCACGTGGTCTGCTCGTTCCTGCCGGTCTGCGGCCATTGCCGGTGGTGCTCGACCGGCAAGTCGAACCTGTGCGACATGGGCGCTACCATCCTGGACGGCTGCCTGGCGGACGGCACCTACCGGTTCCACGGCGGAGGCGAGGACTTCGGCGGCATGTGCATGCTCGGCACGTTCTCCGAGCGCGCGGTCATCTCCGAGCATTCCGCCATCAAGGTGGACCCGGACCTGCCGCTGGACAAGGTCGTGCTGATCGGCTGCGGGGTCCCCACCGGCTTCGGCTCCGCGGTGCATGCCGCGGCCACCGAGCCGGGCGACACCATCGCCATCTACGGGATCGGCGGGATCGGCATCAACGCCGTCCAAGGCGCCGCGCTGGCGGGGGCCAAGAACGTGGTGGCGATCGACCCGCTGGCCAACAAGCGGGAGATCGCGGAACAGCTCGGCGCCACGCACAGCTGCGAGACCGCCGAGCAGGCCCAGGAGCTGATCACCGAGCTGACCCGTGGCGTGGGCGCCGACAAGGCGATCGTCACGGTGGGCATCGTGACCCCCGACGTCGTCGCGAACGCCTTCAACGCGATCCGGAAGGGCGGCACTGTGGTGGTGACCGGGCTGGCCGACCCGACCAAGACCACGATCGAGCTTCCCGGCGCCCTGCTGACCCTGTTCGAGAAGCGCATCCAGGGCAGCCTGTTCGGTTCCGGTGACCCGTTCCACGACATTCCGCGGCTGGTGGAGCTCTACCAATCCGGCGACCTCAAGCTGGACGAGCTCATCACCACGACCTACACCCTCGACCAGGTCAACCAGGGGTACCAGGACCTGCTGGACGGCAAGAACGTCCGCGGCGTGATCGTGTATGGCAGCTCCTGACCCGGGCCTGCCCGCCGCGCCGCCGGGCGGGGCGGGCCAGGCGGGCCGGGCCCCGCCCATCGTGGGGCTGCGGCGGGAGCGCGAGGTGCTCACCGTCGCGCTGGAGGCCGGCCGGCACGTGGTGATCGAGGGCCCGCCTGGCACCGGCAAGTCCACCCTGTTGCGGGACATCGCCCGCCAGGCAGGCCGGGCCGTGGTCTTCGCAGAGGGTAACGCCGAGCTCACGCCGGCCAGGCTGATCGGCCAGTACGACCCCGCACAGGTGCTTAACGAGGGGTACGTGCCAGCCAGCTTCACCGACGGACCGCTGCTGCGGGCGATGCGGGCCGGCGCCCTGTTGTACCTGGAGGAGTTCAACCGGGTCCCCGAGGAGACCCTCAACGTCCTGATCACGGTGCTCACCGAGGGCGAGATCGCGGTGCCCAGGCTCGGCATGGTCCGGGCCAGCACAGGCTTCCGGCTGGTCGCCGCCATGAACCCGTTCGACGCGATCGGGACCGCGCGGGTGAGCCACGCCATCGCCGACCGGATCTGCCGGGTCGTTCTCGGCTACCAGGACGCGGCCGCCGAGTGCGAGATCACCTCCGCGATCACCGGCTGCGGCAGCGGCCAGGTCGTGGACTTCGCGGTGACGCTCACCCGGGCCACCCGGGAGCACCGCGACGTGCGCATGGGCGCGTCCGTGCGGGGTGCGATCGACCTCGTGCTGCTGATGACCGGCCTGGCGCGGCTGCGCGGTGAGACCGGCATGGTGCGGGCGACGGCCCGCGACGCCGCGCACGCCGCCCTTTCCGGGCGGATCCGGGTCGCCGACGGCTGTGACCGGACCCCCGAGTCGGTACTGGATGAGCTGCTGGAGGGGCTCTGGCCAGCGGATTCGCCGCTGCCCCATGGCCAGGGCAGCGGCCTGCCAGGCGCCGATGAGACGGCCGCGCCGGACGGCCGGGGAAAAGCTGACGGCCAGCGCCGCGCACCGGCGCCGGCCCTGCACCACGAGTCCGCCTCGGCGGCGCGCCGCGCCCGGGCCAGGGACGGCGCGACCAGCGCCCGGCGGACCATCAGCCGCGCCGAGCTGGCCGCCAGGCACCCGTCGTTCGCCGCTGTGTCGCCGGGGGTCGGCCGGCTCGACGAGGATGCGTTCGCGCGGCTGCTGGCCGCCGACCCCGACGCCACGGTCACGTTCCTTACCGACCTCACCCGCGCCACGGACCGTGATCTGCGCGCCGCCGCGCGGCGGCTGGCGGCACGGGTGTTCTTCCGGCTGGGCAGGGCCGGCCAGAAGCCGGCCCGGGGCGCCCGTCGGCTCGGCGCCGGCCGCGCCGAGGGTGATCTCGACCTGGATCGCACCCTCGACCGCTGGTCGGGGCCCTGGCCTCCGGGGACCGACGAGCTGGTGACTCGGTCCTGGCTCGCCCACCGCCGCGCGGTGTGCCTGGCGATCGACAGCAGTGGCTCGATGTCGGGTCTCGCGGTCGCCCTGGCGGCCGTGGCGGCGGCCAGCGTGGTCCTCGCGGTGGACGGGCGGCTGTCTCCCGGGATCATCGCGTTCAGCGGCGGGGTCACGGTGCTGCAGGCGCAGGGCACCCGCCGCGCCTCCGGGGACCTCGTCGGCGAGCTGGTGGCGCTGCGCGGGCACGGAGTGACCGACCTGGCGGGCGCGCTCCAGGCCGCCGCCGCCCAGTTGGCCAGCGCCGCCGCTGACGAGCGGGTGGTGGTCCTCCTCTCCGACTGCCTGCCGACCGCTGGCGGCGACCCGGCGCTGGCGCTGGCCGGGATCAGCCGGCTGCACGTGCTCTGCCCGCTGCCCACGGCAGAATCGGAGCGGGCCGCCACCGCCCTGGCCCGCCAGGGCGGTGGCATGAGCGAGCCGCTCCGCAGGCTCGCCGACGTCGCGCCGGCGCTGACCCACGTGCTCTCCTAAGGCGTCCGGCGCGCACCCCAGAGCCCAGCGCCACACCCCAGAGCCCAGCGCCACACCCCGGGGCCGGCGGTGCATCCGGGTCGGCGGGCGCACCCGGGCGGGCCACGCCCGGGCGTCCTGGCGGCGGGGGGCGTGGCTACGTACGGGACGGCACCTGGGGCGGGGACGCGAGCTGGCGCCGCATGCCCTGCTCGTCGTACTCCTCCCACGCCTCGATGATCTTGCCTTCGGCGATACGGAAAATCACGATTTCGCTCACCTGCACTGGCCGGCCGGTGGGCGGTAGATCCAGGACCTGGCCGGTGTGAGTGCCGGTGAACGGCATCCGCGCCACGACCTTGTCGCCCTCGGCGATGAGGTCGAGGAGCTCGAAGCGGTAGTCGGGGAAGCCACCGAACCAGTGTTCGGCGATCGCACGGGTCGCGGATGGGCTGCAGCTCATCGTGGCCCCGCCGACGGTGAGCTGGCAGCTCTGTGACATCAGGTCGTCGAAGCGGTCGAGGTCTTTGGCGTTCCAGGCTTCGACGAAGGCACGGACGAGGGACTTGTTCGCTGCTGTTGACATGGCTGGGCTCCTTCGGATGCTCGCGGGCAAGGTCTGGTGTTGAGATGCGCCAGCCGCGCCAGGAGTTCGTGAACCTTTCGCCCCGGCGATGCATCCTGGGTATGTGCCGGACAAGGTGATCAGCGACGCAGAACTCGTGGTGCTGGCACGGGCGGGCGAGGCTGGCGCGTTCGGAATGCTTGTGGAGCGGCATCGCGCTGCGCTGTATGCCGCCGCCCTGGCTGTGCTCGGTGACCGGGATGCGGCGATGGATGCCGTCCAGGAAGCCTTCATGGTGTCGCTCACCCGCCTGAACAGCATCCGCAACCCCGCAGCGGTGGGTCGCTGGCTGCGGATGATCGTGCGCAACTGCGCCTTGATGCAGATCCGGCGCGTTCGCCACGAGGTCGTCGGCGGCGATCTGGAGGCCTGGGCCAGCACGCCCGGGCCAGAGCAGGTCCTTGACGAACACGCGCTTCGCCACTGGGTCTGGGCCGCGATCGAGGCCCTCGCCGAGGAGGAGCGCATCACGCTCGTCCTGCGCCACTTCACCCGATGCCGGACCTACGAGGCGATCGCCGCGATAACCGGCGTGCCGGTGGGCACCGTGCGCAGCCGCCTGAGCCGCGCGCGCCGGCGTCTCGCCGCGGACCTGACCGCCCGCGCCGGCGGCCGGCAGCGCGATCAGGGCGACTTGGAGGAATCGCGCGGGTACGAATGGAAGTCGTTCTACGACCGGCTGCACGACGCGCCCGAACCGCGAACCTACCGGGATCTCTACCGCAGCGACGTCGTCGTCCAGGACGTGAACGGAATCTGGCGCGGGCTCGACAGCTGGTCCGCGGAGGAGCGCCGGGCAATCGACATCGGGGTACGCGCCGACATCACCGGACTCGCGGCGGGCCGCGACCTCACGATTCTCGAGATCGACTTCCGCAACCCGCCTTGGGCTGCCACGCACTGCTCGCCATCGAGCACGTTTGTGCATCGTCTCGACGGTGGCCGCTCGGCCAGCGTCGACATCTACTACCACGCTTCATAGGGGACCTGTTGCCGTGCTTGGCAGCGACCTGCTATCGCGCTTCGTAACCACCTGCTGTCACGTTTCACAGTGACCCGCTACGGCGCTTCGTAGCGACCTGCTGCCAGTCTCAGCCGCGCTCCCGGTGGGCCGAGAGACGGCAAGACGGCCGGCCGGTGAACCTTTGGCGCCGTTCAGACGTCCTGAAAGTAGGTGCCAGGCAGTCTGGGCGGTATCCCACGTCGGACACCAGCACTAACAGAGGGCAGTTGCCCTTGCGAACGCCGCCGACTGCCTGTGGCAATGCTGCGCGCCCTTGGGCCCCTTAGGGGGTATCCGTCCCGTTGCGTGAGTGACTGGGCAGCCCAATCTGCCGCACGGTGCGGCCCGGCTTGGATACTCTCGCCACACCGGGGCTGAAGCTTGGACTCGGTGTAGTTCCCCGCTGTTGGAGGCCATCGTGGACCATGGACGTCGCACGTCTGGGGCTCGGCTGCCGGTGGCACCTGTGCGGATGCCCTTGAGAAGAGCCGGATTACGGTCGGGGCTCGGCCAAGCGCACGAATCGGGGCAGATCCCCCGAATCTGGCGCACGTTCCCCCGTAGCCGGGAACGGCAGGTTCGGGACTGCGCGGTTGCCGCATGGCCGGGCTTGCGGTTCCGGGCACGGCCAAGGGCAATCGCACCGCCCACCTGTACCCGGCACGAGACGACGGAGATGATGACCCTCAGCAGGGGATTCCGCGGCGACGTAGGAGCCCCCGAGCAAACGGCCACCCACGTGGCTGCGGCTGCGCTGATCGTCACCACGCTTCCCACCGCCATGCGGGCGGGCACGGCCGCGCCAGCAAGCGCCGCGCGCGCTTCCGCATCTCCCTCACGAAGCGGCGCCCGCGGTTCCGCGTCCCCTCCCCGTCGCCGACGAAGCACTTCAGCGTCCCGCGAGCCGCAGACGGACCAGCCGGGGCCCTCGCTAATATCGCGGCCAGGACTCTCGGTGCCGGCGGCAGGCTCATGGAGATCCGCTGCCTGGGCAAGGGCCGGGCTCGGCCGAACGGGGGAGTGGGCGAAGGCATGGCCACCATGGCCGACGTGGCGGCGGCGGTTTTCGCCACCGCCGGGCTCAGGACCCGGCTGAGCCGTCGCCGGACCGGTGCCCCAGCCCGGCAGCGGCGGGCGCCGCCGGGCTGGAACCTCAGGGCAAGCGACAGAACTGGCTCCGTAGGAGGACAGGACCCAATATGCGCGCCGAGAACGCGAGCTGGCCATATAACGCTCCTGGCAGGGACGATCCGGACTGGTCTGCCGAAAACGGCCCGGTCGGCGACGGCCGCCCGGACTGGACCGCGGGCGACGACAGCTGGCCGCCGAACGGCGCCTCCCCCGGCTGGCCATACGGCGAAGACCATCCCAGCTGGCCAGCCAGCAGCGGACCAGACTGGACCACGGGCGACGACAGCTCGCCGCCGAACGGCGCCTCCCCCGGCTGGCCATACGGCGAGGACCACCCCAGCTGGCCAGCCAGCGGCGGGTCGGACTGGCTACGTGCCGGCGGCGGATCCTCCCCGCGAGGACGGGAACCGGCCGCCGCGCCGCGTCACGACCCTCGCTCACCGTCGGCGCTGCCGCCAGCGCCGGCGGCACGGGTGCGGGTTCCCGCCGACGGCGGACCGGACGGAGCGCCGCAGTGGTCAGGCCAGCACGCCGCAGACGCGGCGCCACCGTCGAATTACGAGGTCGCGTTCGGCAACGGCCCGGTCCAGGTCCTGATGCCCCCCGCCGGCCAGGAGTGGCCGGCGGGCGCCGGCGCCGCGGAGATGCCGCATCTCGCTGGCGAACGTCCGGCCGAGCTGCATGACCCCGTGCAGCAGGATGCCGGAGGATTCCAGAACACGGACTCCGTCCGGCTGGCGGAGCGGATCCTCTCGGATGCCGACAGCCAGGCCGCCGGGATCAGGCAGGAGGCGCTGGACCAGGCCAACGCGATACGTGAAGCCGCCGAGCGGGAAGCCGACGAGGTCAGGAGGCAGGCGGCCTACCAGGTCGACGCGGCACGCGAAGCCGAGCGGGAGGCCGAGGAGATAAAGCGGCAGGCGGAGTACCAGGCCAACGCGATACGTGAGGCGGCGGCACAGGAGGCCGACGAGCTGCGGGCGGGCGCCATCAGGCTGTCGGCTGAGCTGGGCCAGGTGGCCGCGTACGTCACCAGGACCCTCACCATCCCCGCGATAACGGCTGGGGAGCCGGAGGCCCTGCCCGGTCCGCAGGCCACCGAGGACACTGGCACCGGACCGGCCATGCCGGCCGCCCCGCCACAGGACTGGCAGCAAGGCATCCAGCCAGCCGCCCGGCCACGGCCACAAACCCGGTCGCGGCGGCAGGTCACCGAAGACGCCGGACCGGCCATGCCGGTTATGGAACCACAGGACTGGCAGCAAGAGGCCCTGCCGGCGCCAGCCGCCCGGCCACAGGCCAGGCCACGGCCACAGGTCACCGAAGACTTCGCCGGCCCGGCGATGCCGATTGCGGAGCCACAGCCCTGGGAGCAACAGCCCTGGGAGCAAGACGCCCCGCCGGCGCCAGCCGCCCGGCCGCGGCCACAGGCCAGGCCACGGCAGCAGCAGGCCACAGAAGGCTACGCCGACGCCGACCCAGCCCTGCCGGGAGCGGAGGCAGACGCCTGGCAGAACCTAGAGGAGGCCTGGGAGCAGGAAGAAAGCCGGAGCCAGGAGACCTGGGGGCCAGACAGCTGGGCGCCGGAGGCCTCGCCGGCCGCCAGGCCAAGGCCACAGGGCCGGGCCGCACCAGCCCGGATAGCACCGGCCCGGGAGGGCAGGGCGGCCCGGACGGCACCGGCCCGGGCGGGCGGGGCGGCACCAGCCCGGACGGGCAGGGCGGCACCAGCGCGCGCGGGCGGGGCGGCACCAGCCCGGACGGCACCGGCCCGTACGGGCCGGAGAGCACAGGCGGCACCATCCCGGGCGGGCAGGGCCAGCGCCGGGGCACGACGGAGCTCCGGAAAGGGCTTGGACGCAAAGGGCAGGCAGCGCCGCTTCAAGAACCGGATGGTATTCGCTTATTTGATGCTGCTGCTGATCCCTCTCTTTATCGGGGTTGCTGAGGTTGCGGTGCACGGATTCCCCTTCTTTGTCTTCCGAGACGCGGACGCAGGCGCGGGCAATGGCGCAGATCTGGAAGATAATGATTTCCTGCACCCGGCTGCCGCGGATAACAATGCGAAGCCAAGCACGCCGAAGCCGGCACCGACGCCGAGTAAAGCAAATTAGCCTGCACATGAACCATCCGCGCTGGGAGCGGCGCCTCGTTCTACGGAAGGAGAGAGCCACAGATGGGTAGAAGTGACGTCGTAGATACCAGGCCGAGTCAGTACTACGAATTCTCAGCCATTACCATCAGGAAACGTTCCATAGCGCTGTTCCTCATGCGCCTCCCCGTGTTCGTCCCGATTATCCTCATAATGCCAGGTTGGGTAAGTCTGAACGCTAATGACGCCCTGACCGCGACGGAAGCCGATGTGCTGGGGACCGGGGGCGTGTTCTGCTTGTACATCGCCCTGTCGATTACCCCGCTGATCACCTTGACCGGGGCGCAGTGGATCGCCCCCCTCCGGCGGTGGTACGGCATCTGGTTCGCAGTCATCGGTCTCGCGGACACGACCACCGCGGCCATTACCACGAACTTCGCCGGGGGCGTGTTCGGCCGGCTCGCCGGGCACACGTTCCTGCTGACCGGATTCTTCATTATCACACTGGCCCTTCCGGTCCTGGCTACGGCAAACACCCCGGCGCAGCGGAAACTCGGGAAATACTGGAAAAAGCTGCAAAGGATGACGTACGTCATCTGGTTCTTCGCCGTTGTACACCTGCTGCTGCTCGACGGGTTCACGCCCTTCGGCGCAGCGGACGGGGACGGTATGCCCATCTTCCACCAGCGCTTCTACCAGGCACTCGCGGTCAGCATCCCGCTGATCGTGCTCCGGTTGCCGCCGGTGCGGCGCTGGATCACCGAGCAGCGGGCCGAAGGCCGGCAGTGGCTGGTGTGGCTCGCCGTCGCACCGCTCGCCGTGTTCTACATCACCGCGATGGCCTTCATCGTCAACGAGGAGATCTTCCAGGGAACCGGGGCCTTTACGCTCCATCCACACGTGGACTGACGCCAGAGACGGCAGCTGAGGGGGCGGCCCGCCTACCCCTCAGCTGCCGGTGGTTGTGTAGGCGGCGGTGGTCCGGTCCGCCGCCGCCAGTGCGGCGGCCTCGTCGGTACCGGCGGCGACGCTCGCGTCGCACCACCGCTGGCTGGCCAGCGACATGAACTCCCTGCCTTCGGCCGACGCGGCCCAGTCCGCGCTTTCTCGCCGGTCCACGGGCCCCCCGGACGACAGGTGCACGGCCAGGCCCATGAAACCCATGTCCCAGCCGACGCCGACCGCGCGCGGGCCGAACTCGGCCCATTGCCCGTCGTCCACATGCGCGATGTGCTCGAGTGCCAGCCGGGTCCTGCCCCCGGCTCGGCGGTCAGCCGTACTTCGATCCAGCTCACCTGCTCTCCGTATTCCCAGGTGGCGGCGAAGCTGCCCGGCGGGTCGCAGCGCTCGATCGTCCCACTCGCGTTGCCCTCGAGCTGATACCGCCCACCTACCCGCAAGTCACCGGAGATGGGCAGGAACCAGCGGGGATGCGTTCGGGATTCGTGCACGCGTCCCAGACGTCTTCGACAGGGGCGTTGTAGGACTGGCTGACGGTAACGGTGCGTGCCTCGCCCGCTTCGAGCACACGCGTCCCGACCTGCCGCCGGACGGCATTGATCTGCTGTGTGACGTCGATCATGATGTGGTCATCTCCTTCGTGGTCCCGCCCGGGCCATCGCGGCGGCGTTCCCGTCTGCCCCGGGCCAGTTCGGTGGCCAGCGCCTCCAGGTGCGGGGTCCAGAAGCGCCGGAAGCGGCCGAGCCATGCATCGACCTCGCGCAGCGGGCCGGAGTCCACCGCGTACAGACGGCGGGTGCCCTCCGGCCGCACGGTCGCGAAACCGGCCTCACGCAGCACCTTCAGATGCTGTGAAACGCCCGGCTGGGAGATCCCGAACTCCTCGCGGATGATGGCGCACACCGCACCGGAGGTCATCTCCCCGTCGGCGAGGAGCTCAAGGATGCGGCGCCGCACCGGATCACCAAGCACATCGAAGGCGTGCACCCGGTCAAAATATCAACATATACTTATATAAGTCAAGCATGAAATAATAGCCCGCCCCGCCGTTCGTGGCCCTGGCCGCGGTGACGAGACCCTCATGAACCTGGCGGCAGGCGCCATACGTGTCACGGGTGTGCGCCGGGTGCGGGTCGGTGACCGCTCTGGGGTTACGGGTAGGGCGCGCCTGTCCACGGAGCGCGGGTGTGCCCGCTGACAGCGGTCTCCGGGCGCAGTCCGGCTCCTGCCCCGGATCGCGCCCGGCGCACCGCCCCGCCGCCCGGCGCACCCCTGCGAACCGCGCCATCCGCGCCAACGGCTGCATGGCTTCCGTCCGGCATGATTGACGTCGCGATCTGGGGGCAAGTGGGCTGAGCAGCCGGTTCGGCCGTGCCTGCCGCATGTTCCTGAGATATGGCAGCGCGGATTCGTTACGGTTGCACGGTGGATACCGGGAAGCTCTCTGAAGAGGACAGGGCCGACATCGCCGAGATCGAGACCGCAAGCAGCGGCCAGCCCACCAGGCAAGTCGAAGCGAAGCAGCCCGCGGCAGCGCCGGAAAGACGACCCGGGGACCAGGCCCGGCTAATCTTCGCCAGCTTCCTGATGCTGTTCGTCGAGCTCGCCCTGATCCGCTGGGTCACGGCGAACAACGTGTACGTCACCAAGGCGACCAATTTCGTGCTGATTGCCAGCTTCCTGGGGATCGGCATCGGGTTCCTGAACGCCCGTAGCCAGCGGGACTACCTGCGCTGGACGCCGGTGGCGCTGCTAGCCCTGGTCGGCTTCGTGCTCGCCTTCCCAGTGATCCTGGCCAGCCTGTCCGGGCCACGCCCGCTCCAAGGGCTCCGCGGCACTCCGGCGTTGCCACAGCCGGTCAGCCTTGGCATCGTGTTCCTGCTCACCACAGGGGTGATGGCCGGGCTGGGCCAGGCGGTGGCGCGCATCTTCGTCCGCTTCAAGCCGCTGAGCGCCTACCGGCTCGACATCATCGGCAGCATCGCCGGGATCACGGTGTTCTCGGGCCTGGCTTTCCTCGACCTGCCACCCGCCGGCTGGGGAATCATCGCCGGCTGTGGCCTGGTGATCCTGCTGGTGCCGCGCGTCCGGTGGTGGCAGCTCGGTGCCGTGGCCGTCATCATCACGCTCCTGGTTCTGGAGTCGGTGCTGCCGCAGCAGCGGTGGTCGCCGTACAACAAGCTGGCCTACTTCCAGACCGCCGGGCAGTACCCGGCGCTCAACGTGTCGGCGAACAACATCCCCTACCAGGCGGCGCGTTCGCTGCCCGCGATGCGCGCGCAGAAGCCGTTCTACTTCTACCCGTACCGCCACGCCACGCGCGCCGCGCTGAACAACGTCCTGATCATCGGCGCGGGGACCGGAAACGACGCGGCGGTCGCGCTGGCCGAGGGCGCCAAGCACGTCGACGCGGTAGAGATCGACCCGGTGCTGCCGCAGATCGGCCGGGCCCACCCGGACCGTCCCTACCAGAACCCCCGGCTCACCCTGCACATCGCGGACGGCCGCGAGTACCTGCAGAACACGGACAAGAAGTACAACCTGATCGTGTTCGCGCTGCCCGATTCGCTGTCGGCGCTCGCCGGGCAGTCTGCCTTGCGGCTGGAGAGCTACCTGCTGACGGAGCAGTCGCTGGCCGCGGCCAAGTCGAGGCTGGCTCCCGGCGGCACGTTCGCGATGTACAACTACTACGCGCCGTTCCTGTTCAACAGGTACGCCACCACGCTTCAGGACGTCTACGAGCGGGCCCCCTGCGCCGAGGTGGGGCCGCCGCTTGGCGGCCGTCGGCTCTCCGTCCTGACCGTCCGCCCATCCGGGCCGGTGCCGAACTGCGCGACCTACTGGCACGGCACCGCAGTCGCCCCCGCCACCGACGACCATCCGTTCCCGTATCTGCCGACCTCGACGCTCCCCGGCTCCTACCTGCTGATGCTGGGCCTGATCCTGCTCGGATCCGTCGTGCTCATCCGGGTCGGCGGCGGCTCGTTCAGCCGGATGCGGGGGTACCTCGACCTCGCGTTCATGGGCGCGGCGTTCCTGCTGCTGGAGACCAAGAACATCGTGCAGTTCGCGCTGCTGTTCGGCGCCACCTGGTTCGTCAACGCGCTGGTCTTCGCGGGCGTGCTGGTAGCGGTGTACCTGGCGGTCGAGACTGCGCGCTGGGTGCGGCTGCCCCGGCCTGCCGTGCTGTACGCCGCCCTCATAGCCGCCCTCGCCCTGGCGTGGCTGGTGCCGCAGGAATGGCTGCTGGACCTGCCGATGGTGCCGCGTTTCCTGGCCGCGAGCGCGCTGGCGTTCGCTCCGGTGTTCCTCGCGAACCTCGTCTTCGCCCAGCGGTTTTCCGACGTGGAGACCTCGAGCACGGCGTTCGCGGCGAACCTGCTCGGTGCCATGGTTGGCGGCACGCTCGAGTACATCGCCCTGATCACCGGCTACCGGTTCCTTCTGATCGTGATCGCCGTGCTCTACGGGCTGGCCTTCGTCACCGGCCTGCGCCGCAGGTCGGGCCTCCAGCGATCGTAAGGCCGGGTTGTCACGCCGCGGCCGGGACGAGCGCGGCGGCCCCGGCGGCGGCACGGCAGACAGGCGGGCTTCTCCCGCCGGTCTGCGGAGCTTCAGAGCCGCCTATGAGCCGGTGACGGTGAGCCCGAACAGGTGCGCCGCGTTCTCCCAGCAGACCGCGCGCAGCCACCGATCGCCCAGCCCCAGCCGCACCAGGCCGGCGATCTGCTCGGCATAGGCGTAGGGGATGTTCGGGAAATCGCTGCCCAGGAGCACCTTCCCGGCCAGGCCAAGCGCCCGCAGGCGGGGTAGCGCCCGGGCCGGGAACGGGGTGAGCCGCTCGAAAAACGGCGTGAACGCCATGGTCGTATCCAGCGCCACCCGCTCGCACGTCTCGGCGAGGTCCAGAAACGGTTCGTAGTCCGGCGCACCCAGGTGCGCCACGATCGCCGTCAGCCTGGGGTAGCGGGCGAGCAGCGCCGCGAACGGCGCCGGGCCGGTGTAGGCCGTGGCCACCGGCGCGTGCCCAGCGTGCACCACCACCGGCACACCCGCCTCTGCCAGCAGCCCCCAGACCGGCCGCAGCCGGGGCTCGTCGGCCGGGAAGCCGCCTACCTGCAGATGCACCTTGAAGACGCGCGCTCCGGCGTCGACCGCTGCTTGGACATAGTCCACGACGCCAGGTTCGGGGTAGAACGTCGCCGACGGCAGGCAGCCCGGCGTGGCATGCGCGAATTCCAGGGTCCATGCGTTGAGATCGGCGGCCATGCCGGGACGGTGAGCATAGGCCAGGGCGCTGTACGCCACGACGCCGAGCGCTCGCAGGTGGGCGACGCGCTGCTCGTCCGGCCAGCGGTAGCGGATCGGCCAGGCGGTCCCCACCAGTGGCCCAGCGGCGTCGAAATATTCCCAGACCCGGCGCAACAGCCTGGGCGGCTGGAAATGCACGTGCACGTCGGCAAGCCCGGGCACGCCCAGCGCCCGGCAGAAGGCGGGCACGTCGGTGTCCTCGCGTGGGGGCCGAACCGCGCTCACCAGCAGATTGAACCGTACCCGCGGCGCGCCCGGCCACCCGGCCCGGTGCCGCCCACCCGGGCCCCGGCGTGATCATGACTTTGGTGCACACCTGACGACACCGAGGTCATGATCACTACGTGCCGCGTCGGGTTCCGGGCACGGTCTCAAGCGTCGGGGTGATCAGCCTGCGCAGGCCCTGCCGGGCACGCTCGGCAGGCCAGTGATGACGGCCGCGCAGGTGCACGTAGGACCAGCAGACCGTGTTGAAGAGCAGTTCGGCCGCGGCAGCTGGATCTTCGCCCGGCGGCGCCAGGGACCCGTCCGCCGTGCCGTCGGTGAACAGCCGGGCGAACGGCTCGTTGAAGTTGATCTGCGCCGCTTTGGCCCGGTGAAAGACCTGATCCGAGGCGAGCAGCAGCGGCAGGTGGGCGTCGATCACGCCGAACAGGGCGTCAAGCGCCCGGTCCAGCCGCTGCCGCGCGTCGCCGGGCCCGACCAGAGCTGGCCACATCGCCTCGCGGTAGTCCACGGCAAGTTCCCGCAGCAACGTCGCGACCAGGGCTTCGCGCGATGCGCCCAGCCGCCACGCGGTCACTCGGGAAAGCCCGGCCGCCTCGGCGACCGCCTCGACCGTCAGCCCCTGCCACCCGGCGTCCTCCAGCACGCGCGCAGCGGCGGCCAGCAGGCGGGCGTCCTGCACTGGTTCGGGCTCGCCCGCGCCCCGCCGTTCGTGGTCTTCCGGGGCGGCTGCCCGGCCAGGTTGCCCGTTCATCGCACGTATCTTAGCGCGCCAACTACGTGAAATGCACTCTTGTCAAATAAACGATGAAACACTAATGTTTCATAACGAGAGGCTCCGCGATACACGTCCTGCCGACGCGGAGGAGCAGGATCATGAACCGTTACCACCAGCGGCGCTGCCGCTCCCCCGGGTGGTCGGCCTTCATGGCCGACACGGTGCTGCCGCGCGCCCTCGACGGGGTCGCCCTCGGCCCCCAGGTGCTCGAACTCGGCCCCGGATACGGCGCGAGCACCAGGCCGCTGGCCGCACGGGCCCCGTCGCTGACTGCCCTGGAGTCCGACCCGCTGCTTGCGGACCGGCTCCGGACTCAGCTGCGCTCGGTGCGGGTGGTGACCGGCGACGCGACGAGCATGGCCTTCGGGGCAGGATCGTTCAGCGCGGTGGTCTGTTTCACGATGCTGCACCACCTGCCGTGCCCCACCGCCCAGGACCGCCTGTTCGCCGAGGCCGCCAGGGTGCTGCGGCCGGGCGGCGTCTTCGCCGGCACGGACAGCCAGCCCAGCCTGCGCTGGCGCCTGGTCCACCTCGGCGACACGTGCACCCCGGTTGACCCCGCCACGCTGCCCGACCGGCTCGCCGCGGCCGGCTTCACCCGGGTCACCGTGGAAGCGGGCCGGCGGCTGGTCCGCTTCGTCGGCTACACGCCCGGCACGGAAGGAGAGGCCCCGGCATGACGCAGGACCACATCGCGGACCAGGACCGCATGACACAGCGGCGTGACTGCTACTACTGCGCCAAGCACCGAACCGGCGAGGACGCGCCACCGGGAGGATGGCTCGTGGCGGACGGGGACTGGCTGGTCGGCCACGGGCCCGTCCACATGTCCGTGCCCGGGACGCTGCGGATCGAGTCCCGGCGCCACTTCACCGACTTCGCGGACATGACCGACGCCGAAGCAGCGTCGTTCGGCCTGTTGCTGGCCAGCCTGTACCGGGCGGTCCGCCCGGTGACCGGCGCCGAGCGGATCCACCTCCTGGCCACCATGGACTACCAGCCGCACTTCCACGCCTGGCTGTACCCGCGCGCCGCGGACGACCCGCGGCGCGGGACGGCGTTTCTGCATCACGGTTTCGAGTGCACCGACGCCGACGCACAAGCCGCCGCCGCGGCGATCCGGTCGCACCTGGCGGCGCCAGCGCGGGATGCCCACGGTTGAGAGACCCGCGATAGGACTGCTGGGCTCGCGGGCCCCGCATCCCGCCTGGCGGTGTGGGGCTTGCCATCCGGGCGCGGATGACCCGCTCCCTGATCCAGCGCCCTGCTACCGGGCCTCTAAGCTGGCAGCCGTGGAATACCGCGCGCTGGGATATTCGGGTCTGAAGGTTTCCGTGCTGACCATGGGCACGATGACGTTCGGCGGGACCGGGCCGTTCGCGAAGGTGGGATCGACCGACGTTCACGAGGCCCGCCGCCAGGTGGACATGTGCCTGGAGGCGGGAGTCAACCTGATCGACACCGCCGACGTGTACTCGGACGGCCAGGCGGAGGAGATCCTCGGCGAGGTGCTGCGGGGGCGGCGGGACCAGGTGCTCGTGGGCACCAAGGTGCGCATGCCGATGGGTTCCGGGCCGAACGACGCCGGACTGTCCCGGCACCACGTCGTGTCCGGCTGCGAGGCCAGCCTGCGCCGACTCGGTACCGGCCACATCGACCTGTACCAGGTGCACGAGTGGGACGGCCTCACCCCGCTCGAGGAGACCTTGGAGGCGCTCGATCTGCTCGTCCGCTCCGGCAAGGTGCGCTATGTCGGTGCGTCCAACTACGCCGCGTGGCAGCTGATGAAGGCTCTGGGCGTCGCCGGGCGGGCCGGCCTTCCCCGGTTCGTCAGCCAGCAGATCTACTACTCGCTGCAGGCCCGGGAGGCCGAATACGAGCTGATCCCGCTCGCCATCGACCAGGGCCTTGGGGTGCTGGTCTGGAGCCCGCTCGCGGGCGGCCTGTTGTCGGGCAAGTACCGCCGGGGCCAGCAGGCCCCGGCGGGCTCGCGGCACCTCACCGACTGGGGCGAGCCGCCGGTGTACGACAGCGACGCCCTGTACGACACGATCGAGGTACTTGCCGGGATCGCGCAGGAGCGTGGCGTCTCGGCGGCCCAGGTCGCACTGGCCTACACCCTCGGCAAGCCAGCGATCACCTCGCTTGTGGTCGGCGCCCGCACGGATGACCAGCTGGCGGACAACCTGGCTGCCGCCGAACTGACGCTTACCGAGCAGGAGCGGCAGCAACTGGACAAGGCCAGCGCCCCGACGCTCATCTACCCCTACTGGCACCAGGCAAAGACGGCCCGGGACCGGCTCTCCCCGGCCGACCTGACTCTGCTCGGCCCCTACCTGTAGCCCTGTCAGCGGCCAGGGCCTAGCCGACGTTGGCCGCCAGGTCCTGATAGGCAGGCAGGAGCTCGTTCCACCGCGCCTCGGCGTCGCAGCGCTCACGCCCGGCAATGTGGGCGGCGAGATCTTCGACGTGGACCTGGATCCCAGCCCCGTAGGCGGCGAGATGGTCCAGGGGCATGCCCCGTTCCTCGAGGATCAGAATGGTCTGGTCGCCGTCGGCGGTCAGCGTGGCCTCGATGACCAGCTCGTACGGCACGTCCGGGTCCTTGGTCAGCACCAGGAGATGCCGCGGGGGCTCGCACGCTTCCACGCGCCCAGTGCCTTCCCATCCGCTGGCAAAAAAGCGCGCGCGGAACTCGGCGCCGAGGCGCAGGTCGCCCTCGATGTCGCCGAGCCAGCGGGCGAGACGGCGGGGATCGGTCAGTGCCGACCACAGGTCGTCGATATCGGTGTCGTAGCGGTCTTCCATGCGCACGATGCCTTTGCCATCTGCTGATCGCAGGCTGCCGAGGATGCGGCCGCTCCCACCTGCGCTGCTGGTCATCTGGTGCTCCTTCGTTCGCGTTTCCCCCGGGCTATCTCGGTGTGCAGGGCATCCAGCCGCTGCTCCCACAAGGCCCGGTACCGGCCCAGCCATTCATCGATCTCGGCCAGTGGCTCAAGGCGGAGACTGTAGACCCGCCGCTGCGCCTCCTGGCGGAACTCGACAAGCCCCGCCTCCCGCAGCACCCGCAGATGCCGCGACACCCCCGGGCGGGCAATCGGCAGCATGGCCGCCAGGTCGCCCGCCGTTGCCGGGCCGACGGTCAAGGCTTCCAGCATCGTCCGCCGACTCTCGTCCGCCAGCGCCCGCAGAACAACTTCCATGGCGTGAAGGTACCAGAGCTGTTACGTAACTATCAAGGTACATAAGCACGTGCAGTGCGCCACGCCATACCAGCGATTGCGTGCTCGATGTGTCGCAGATCAGCGGCACGGACGACTGGTCGGGCATCTACCGACGGAGGACACGGCCGGTCTTCTAAGACTTGCCTGTATTGACCTTAGAATGCCACAGGTTCTATCGTTTAACCCACTTGTCTTAGGAGGGACGCGGAGCAGCCATGAGCAGGACGTGGCGCCTCGGGGAGCGGGAGCGGGGTTCCCCGCGGCGTCACCGTCCGGCGGGGATGTAGAGCCGGCGCGGTGCCCGCATGATCCGGGAGACACCCACGCTAAAGGAGAGCCGATGAGCATGACCGCCGAGACCGTCGTCCCGCTCCGGAGGGCGCCGCGAGTGGACCGGCCGCGGGCCGAACGCGCCGAGGTGGCGGACTGGCGCACGGTCACCTCGGCGCCCGCGGCGTGGGTGTCGTGGTCGAGGCGGAGCACCTGTGCATGAGCCTGCGCGGCGTGCGCGCTCACGGCTCGCGCACGGTCACCAGCGCGCTGCGCGGGGACATACGCACCGACGCGCGCAGCCGCGATGAGTTCCTGGCGCTCACTCGCCACGGCGGGTGAGCTCACGGGCCCGGCCTCCTACCATGAGTGACATGCCCGGCCGGCCCGACGCATCCGACGTGCGGGGTCCTGGCCCGGACGCGAACCCTCGCACGCAAGGCTTTCCCGGCACTGACGCCAGCCCCGGCGCGGGCGGCCCCACTCCAGGAGGGAACCTCAGCGTGCTGGCCGCGCTCGGCGAGCCCGCCCGGCGTGCGCTGTATGCCTACGTCGCCGCCCAGGGCCGCCCCGTCTCGCGGGATGAGGCGGCGGACGCGACCGGCATGAAGCGGGCGACGGCAGCCTTCCACCTTGAGCGGCTGGCGGTGGACGGCCTGCTCGAGGTGGGTTTCGCCCGGCTGTCCGGACGGACCGGGCCCGGCGCGGGCCGGACGGCGAAGCTGTACTCGCGCGCGCACAGGCAGATCGAGGTCTCGCTGCCCCCCCGCAGGTACGCGGTCGCAGGTGACATTCTCGCCAGTGCCGTGGAAGAGGCGCAACGGCTGTCGCTTCCCGTCGGCGAGGCGGTGATCCGGGCCGCCGAGCGGGCCGGGCGGCAGGCGGCGGCGGGCGGCGCCGACCTGCGCAGCGTGCTGGAGAGCCTCGCCTATGAGCCCCGCGATACGGGCACGGGCGAGACCCAGCTCACCAACTGCCCGTTCCACGAACTCGTGGTGCACCACCGCGACCTCGTCTGCACGCTGAACCTGCACCTGCTGCGCGCCATCCTGGCTGAACTGGGCGTGCCGGCCCGGGCACGGCTCGATCCTGCCGAGAGCCGGTGCTGCGTGACGATCACCCCGAGCTGAGGTCGACCAGCAAGGATTCCGGCACGTCAACGAGCCGGGATCGGAGGTACTCGCCGAGCCCCTTCGCCTGCGGGTCGGGCCGGGCCGAGGCCGCCACGCCGCGGCCGAGCAGGCCGACGATGACGAAGTTCAGCGCCGCCAGGTTGGGCAACTCGTAACGGCGGATCTCCAGGCCGACCGCCTCAGGCAGCAGGGCCCGGATGCGTTCCACGGTGAGTTCGCCGCGCAGCCACCCGAACGCGGCGGGGTCACGTGCCCAGAGGCCGACGTTCGCGTTGCCGCCCTTGTCCCCGGAGCGGGCCCCGGCGATCCGCCCGAGCGGCACCCGCACGGTGGGCCCGGCGGCCGCCCGCGGGGCCGCCGCACCCGATGCCGCAGGGGGTGCGGGCCCGGCGCTGGTGCCGCTGGCGGCCGCCGTGCCTGCCCCGCCGGTCGCCGCGGTGTGCGGCACCACCCGGCGCTCGCCACCGGGCAGCACCACGACCTGCTCCACCGCGTCGGGTGGGACCAGCGTCGGCCAGTAAACCCCGTAAGCGGTCGCGGAGGTGGGTGGTGTGGTGGTGTGGAACCCCGCGTACCCGCCGAGCGCGAGCGCCATGGTGGCGTCGGAAAACTCCCGGCCCACCCGGCCCGCGTCGTCGCCGAAGACCGTGATCCGCAGGTGCGCGGTGGCCTGCTCGTTCGCGGGGGCATCGGGCTTGTCGAACCGCAGCAGCCGGACGTCGGTGGCCGCGAAACGGTCCTCGCCGCCGAGCAGGCCGAACAGTTCTTGCCGGGCCCATGCCGCCTTCTGGTCGATGTCCATGCCGGTCAGCACCAGCGTCATCGTGTTGCGGTAGCCCCCCAGGTAGTTCACGGCCACCTTGAGGGTGGGCGGCGGCGGGCTGCCCCGCACGCCCGAGATGAGCACCCGGTGCCGGCCCTGCTCGGTCAGCCGCACCGTGTCGAAATGCGCGATCACGTCGGGGCCCAGGTAGTCCGGCCCGGCGATCTCGTACAGCAACTGGGCGGTGACCGTCCCCGCCGAGACCAGCCCGCCCGTCCCGTCGTGCTTGGTGATGACCGAGCTTCCGTCCCCGCTCACCTCGGCGATCGGGAAGCCCGGGTACCGGCGGTCGGTGATCTCGTCCAGGAACGGATAGTTCCCGCCGCAGGCCTGCGGGCCGCACTCGATGACGTGGCCGGCGACGACCGCGCCCGCCAGGGCGTCCCAGTCGGTCCGCCGCCAGCCGTGCCACCAGGCGGCGGGCCCCGAGGTGAGCGCGGCGTCGGTGACCCGCGGGCAGATGACCACATCCGGCCCGGCCGCCAGCGCCTCGGTGATCGGCCACCCGCCGAGGTAGGCGTTGGCTGTGACCGGCTCGACGCCGGCGTCGGCCAGCCGCTGGCCGGTGTCGGTGTTGGCCAGGTTGAGCCCGGCCGCCTGCAGGTCCCCCATCCGCCCGAGCAGGTCGTCCCCGGTGACGAAGGCCACGGCGGGCCGCAGGCCGAGCCGGGCGGCGACCTTGTCCACCTCGTCCGCAAGGCCAGCCGGGTTCAGCCCGCCGGCGTTGACGACGATCTTGATCTGCCGGTCCAGGCAGGTGCCCAGGATCTGTTCCAACTGGATCAGGAAGGTCTTCGCATAGCCGGCGGCCGGGTCCTTCCGCCGTGCCTTCCCCAGGATCAGCATGGTCAGTTCGGCGAGGTAGTCCCCGGTCAGGACGTCGATAGGCCCGCCCTCGACCATCTGGCGGGCGGCGGGCAGCCAGTCACCGTAGAAGCCCGAGCAGTTCGCGATGCGGACCGGCCGCGCGGTGCCGGTCACGGGCACGGAGCCGGCCGGTGTCACGGCCCGCCGCCCTCGTCGGCGCCACCGGCATCCCGCGGGCCGGCACCCGCCCGCGGCGGCCGACCGGGGCCTGGCGGGCCGGCGAAGGCCTGCGCCAGATCCAGCCAGGCGTCGGCGACCGGGCTGGTGGCCCGCAGCCCGGTGTCGGCGCGGTGCCGACGCTGGGTCACTAGCAGGCAGAAATCCAGCGCGTCGCCCTCGACTACGTTGGCCACGTCCGGCGGGCCCCACGTCCAGACCGCCGGGCCGGGCCCGCCCCGCCCGCCCGGGGCGGTCAGCACGACGCGGACCGGGGCC
>DASYQM010000484.1:0-5032 GCA_036005525.1 Streptosporangiaceae bacterium | reverse complement strand
GGTGAGTCACGCAGCAAGGGACTCAACCCGCCGAAGCTGTATACCGCGGTATACGTCCCACCAACTCCGGGATCAGTAACTGACATCCTCGGCGAGCCGCCCATGGCGCCGCAGCAGCCCTCAGCGACGGTGACACTGCCGCCCGGTATCACCGCCGAGGACTGGGACGCGCTTCCCCAGCCGGCGAAGGAAGCGCTCGCCAAGGTGCACAACCTTCCGGCGTACTGACCGGCAGCCCGGCCAGGACCAGCTGGGAACCGCGGTACGATCCCCGCGGCCGGGCACGTGAACGACATACTCGACGCCGCCCTGGCGTTCACCAAGGCCGGGTACTGCGCCGTGCCCGCCATGGCCGATGGCTCCAAGGCACCCGCGGTGAAATGGGACAGATACCAGTCGGAGCTGCCCTCCTGCGATCAGGTCGCCGGATGGCTCGGCAACGGCACCTACGACGGGATCGGCCTAGTCTGCGGCGCCGTCTCCGGCGGCCTCGAAATGCTCGAACTCGAAGGCCGCGCCATCACCGCCGGGGTTCACGTCGCCTACCGCGACGCCCTCACCGACCACGGCCTCAGCGACCTGTGGGCGCGAATCAGCGGCGGGTACGCCGAGACAAGCCCGTCCGGTGGCCTGCACATCCTGTACAGGGTTGACGGCACCGCCCGGCCGAACACCAGGCTCGCCCGGACCGCTAACCGTGACGTGCTGATCGAGACCCGCGGCGAAGGCGGATACGTCATCGTCGCCCCGTCCGGCGGCCGGACCCACCCGACCGGCAAGCCCTGGCAACTCGCCCGCGGTGGCGTCGCCACCATCGCCACGATCAGCGAAGAAGAACGCGACGCCCTGTATGCCGTCGCCTCCATCCTCGACCGCTCCCCGGTCCGCCAGGTGCAGCTGTCCCGCGCCGCGGCCAGCACCCAGGACGGCACCCGGCCTGGCGACGACTACAACTCCCGGGCGAGCTGGCAGGACATCCTGGCCCCGCACGGGTGGCGGCCCGTCCGTCGGCTTGGCGCTGCTGCGATCGGATGGTGCCGCCCCGGCAAGGACGGCGGGTTCGTGTCAGCCACCACCCGTGAAACCGGCGGCCTGTACGTCTTCTCGACCAGCACCGCGTTCGCCACCGAGGTGCCCTACTCGAAATTCGGCGCCTATGCGGTGCTCAACCATGGCGGCGACTATACGGCCGCAGCCACCCAGCTGCGCCGCGACGGCTACGGTGCGCCCAGCGGGCACCACGACGACGGCATCAGCGCCCTGATCGCCTGGCCGCAGACCGCGGCACAGCCAGAATGGGAACCGCCCGCGCCGCTCGGCGGCCATGCCCGGCTCCCCGGCTTCCCCGTCGAGACATTCCCGCCGTGGCTTGCGGATCAGGTCGCCGAGCTGGCCCGCTTCACCCAGACCCCGGCCGATCTCGGCGCGTCTGTGGCGCTGGCCGTGCTGGCCGCCGCAGCTGGCGGCCGGGTCACCGTCGAGATCCGCGGGTCCTGGCGTGAGCCGGTGAACTTGTACACCGTCGCCGCGATGGAACCCGGCGCCCGCAAGTCAGCCGTGTTCGCCGAGCTGACCGCCCCGCTGCTGGAAGCTGAGGCGCTCCTGGCCGAGCGGACCGCCCCCGAGATCCTGGAAGCCGAAACACAGCGGAAGATCGCTGCCAAGGACGCCGAGAAAGCTGCTCTGGCTGCCGCTGGGCTCGACGACGCAGAGGAAGCGAAAAAGGCGACGGCTGAGGCGATCGGCAAGGCGATGCTCGCTGAGGCGATCACCGTCCCGGTCATGCCCAGGCTCGTCGCCGACGACATCACCCCCGAATCCCTGGCGTCCCGGCTCGCCGAGCAAGGCGGGCGCCTGGCGGTGCTATCCGCAGAGGGCGGGATCTTCTCCATCCTCGCGGGCCGCTACAGCGGCGGCCAGGCCAACCTGGAAGTGTTCCTGAAAGGCCACTCCGGGGACATGATCCGCGTCGACCGCAAAGGCCGCCCACCCGAATACATCCCCCGCCCGGCGCTCACCCTCGGCCTGTGCGTCCAGCCCGAAGTGCTGCGGGTCATCGCCGCCATGCCCGGGTTCCGCAGCCGTGGCCTGCTCGCCCGCATCCTGTACTCGGTCCCGCCGGACATCATCGGCCAGCGGAAGATCGGCGAGCCAGCCATCAGCCAGGCCGTGTGCGATGCCTACTGCGAATCGGTCCTATCCATGACCATCACCCTCGCCGAATGGACCGACCCGGTTGTGCTGACACTCACCCCCGGCGCTGCCAGCTTGCTGCTCAGCGCCGAGCGGGACATCGAGCCGCGGCTCGACCGCGACGCCGGCGACCTCGCCGGCATCGTCGACTGGGCCGCGAAGTACATCGGCGCCGTAGCGCGGATCGCCGGGCTGCTGCATCTCGCTGCCCACCCGCAGGATGGCTGGAAGCAGCCCGTCAGCGAGGACATCATGCGGTCAGCCCTCCAGGTCGGCCAGTACTACATCACGCACGCCCTGGCCGCGTTCGACTTCATGGGCGTCGACCAGGTCCTCTCGGATGCGCGCGTGCTGCTGCGCTGGATTGAGCGCGCCCGCCCCGAACGGTTCACCAAGCGTGACGCCCACGCTGGCGCCTCACGATCCCGCTTCCCCAAGGTGGGTAATCTCGATGCGCCGCTCGCGCTGCTCGAGCAGCACGGTTACATCCGGCGCGAACCTGCCCTGCCACAGGCCGGCCCGGGCCGGCCACCATCGCCCGGCTACCTCGTACATCCAGTTCTCGCCACAGAAACCGCAAAATACACAGAATTGACCGGGCGATGATCAGCAACCCGAATTTTGTGTATTTCGTGGTTTCTGTGGCGAGAACAGCATCGCAGTCCGCTCGCCCGGCATACCGCCATGACCGCAAAGGACCCGAGGACGGTGAGACCCGGTGACAGCACCGCCTAACATCACCAGGCACAGCACCAGCCCGTACCAGGCACATAGCAGCAGGCCAGCAGGCCGCAGACGCGGGAGGCCCTGTCCCATGACCCCTAGGTACCGGACACCCGGTCAGGTGCCACAGACGCCCGCCCGGACCCTCCGGGCAGGGGAGGGAAGGCAAACCATCATGGACGAAACGACAGAACGCCTGCTGGCCAAGACAGCGGTATGCACCTGCCTCGTCGCCTGGGAGTGCGTGGTCCACGGAGCCGGATGCAACGGGGCCTGCGAGGACTGCTGCATGGGGCGCACTGCTGAGTCCGCGCCGTTTCCCGTGGGCATCGTGCCAGGATTCCACCTCCCCCGCTGCTCTGCCCTGGGCATGAGCATCCCATGATCCGGCTTACGGCAGGGCAGGCCGCTATCCTCGACCGGGGGGAACTCCCGTGACCACACCCGGAGGGACCGGCGCCCGGCTCGTCGCAGCCGTGCTCGACGCCGACGCCGAGGTCGAAAAGTGGCCCATCCTGTTCTGGGACGAGGGCGGGAACGCCAAACCCGCCCCGCCCGGGAACTGGGCTAAGCACATGCAGGCCAGCGAGAAAGACCGGACCGCCCGCGAGCAGTGCTGGGGCTACTTCGAGGGCCGCGGCCGGTACGAAGGACCCGGGCGGCCGACCGCGGAAGAACTCGCCGCCTGGTGGTTCCTCGGCTGGGGCAAAGCCCGCCGCGACCAGCTGCACCTCCCGTGACCGGCGGCAGGGACCTATGAACAGCGAAGACGGCGGCCGACCTATGAAACGGCAGTGTGTTGCCACGGTGAAGGCCACGGGTGAGCGGTGCAAGCTGCCGCCGGTCCGGGGCGCCCGCGTCTGCTGGAAGCACGGCGGCAAGGCTCCCCAGGTCAAGGCCGCCGGGGCGCGGCGGGTGGCCGAGGCTAAGGCGGTCAGGGTGCTCGCCAAGTATGAGCCGGACAGGAACACGCCGGTTGACGTGCTGGCCGAGCTGCGATCCCTGGTGAGCCGGGTCACCAGCTTTGAGCGTTTCGCTCATCAGCTGGTGGGCGAGTTGTCTGCGGGTGACTGGCAGCGCCTTGCCGACCCGCAGACGGCCGCGGTGATCAGCATGTGGTCGGCCGCGGCGGACAAGGCGGCCCGGCTGCTGACCGACGTTGCCAGGCTCGGCCTGCTGGAGCGGGCGGTGCAGGCCGCGGCCGAGTGGCAGGAAGCGGTGGAGCGGGCCCGCGCCCGGCGGATCATCGCCTGTTTCGAGGCCGCGGTTGCCAGGGTGGGGCTGACGGATGACCAGCGGGAGCTGGCGCGCAAGGCTATGGCAGTTTCCCTGCTGGCGGGGCCTGCCGAGGCCGCCGATGGCTGACCGACCTGCCGCGTGGATGCTGGCCGATGGCCGCGTGGCCCTGGAGCCCGGCGGGGTCGTCCGCGCCGCCAGATCATGTTCTAGTTTGCACCTGCGACTCGTACACCTCGCTGCTCAGCGGGACATCAGTCCAGACTGATCCCCCGGCCAGTTTCCCCGCGCGGTGCGATCGGAGGCCATGGCGCAATCACGGAACGTGAGCTGCCCCGGGTAATTGCGCGCACCTAGAACCGCCGTTCTGCGGTGTGTCCTGAAAGGGGAGTGAGGCGATGTAGAAGGTCGCCGGCACGAACCGTGCTGTGCCAGTGATGGAGGTTGGGCCCTCCGGGTTCGCCAATGCAGGTGGAGAACCCAAACCACCGCAAGCTGCGCCGGTTAAGAGCCGGGGTGGTGAGCGTTGCGGGAAAAGGCCCGCTGTCAGCGGGTCAGGTGGGCGGCGAGAAGACGAACGTGTGTGAACCACTGCTGACGCATCGATAGGCGGAACGATGGCATCAAAACCGGGGGAGCGCAGAACTCCCGGGGCAAAGGCGCACCGTCGTGGTGTGCCCTCAGCCAGGGGGCGGTCTGCGTGCTGCCCTGGTGGTGCCCGGTGTAGAGGCAATGCCACTTAGTCCTGGGTATCCCTGCGGGGACGCCCTGCGGGCGTGAAAATCGGGGTGGCTGCCCGCCGACGTCGGTTCTGCTTGGTGCCCTGAGCCCGTCAGTTAGTCTGACCGCTGGGAGCCGCCGCCAGGGTCCTGCATTGTTG
>DASYQM010000483.1:0-48371 GCA_036005525.1 Streptosporangiaceae bacterium | reverse complement strand
GATCTTCGAGGTGGAGCGGTGGCTGCCCGGCAGCCCGGCGCCGGTCTGGGAGGTCCACCCGGAGCTATCCTTCGCCGTCGCGAACGGCGCACCGCTGGGCTGCTCCAAGCACACCTGGGCGGGCGATCAGGAGCGGCGGCTGATCCTGGCCCGCCACGGCCTCGCCCTCGACGGGCCGCTGCTGCCCGCAGGTGGGCAGGCGGGCGCCGACGATGTGCTGGACGCGGCGATCGCGGCCTGGAGCGCCCGGCGGCTCGCCGGCGGCGGCGGGCAGAGCCTGCCAGCCCGGCCGGAGGTCACGCCCGAAGGCCGGCCGATGGCGATCTGGGCGTGACGCCGCCAGGAAAGGGGAAGCGCCGGGAAGGCCCAGGAGCGCGGCGGGAAGCCGTCAGGTACGGGCCTGGAAAAGCGTGATGGAGACGGCCCTTCCGAAGAGCGGGTCGGCGAGCGGCAGGAGATACCGGTAACGCGCGGGGAGCTGGCGGCGCAACCCGCCGGGCGGCCGGGTGATAGTGCTCGACTCCACGACCCGCAGGCCGAGCCGCTCCAGCGAGCGTGGGTCGTCGCAGGCCCACGCCCACCGTGCCGGGATGTTCCGCTTGGCGGCCATGCGATGCTGCTGGTCGTAGGTTCGCCGGCTGTAGGTGTCCAGCGCGACAAAGGCGCCGGGGAACCGCTCCACGATGCGGGACAGCGCCGCGGTGACCTCGTCTTCGGGCAGGTAGACAAGCACACCCTCCGCCACGAAGAAGTACGGGCCCGGACTTTCCGCCACGATCGACAGCCACGCCTCGTCCAGCACCGAGGCGGCGACCATCCGGCGGCGGTCGGTGTCCGCGAAGAACGCACGGCGCAGCTCGATCGTGTCCGGCAGATCCAGGTCGATCCAGTGGACCGTGCCGTTGTCGACCCGTTCGAACCGGGTATTCAGGCCGGTGCCGATTTCCACAACCGTCCCGGCCGGATGCTCATCCAGGAACGCACGCACCCAGAAGTCGAAGATCGCGGTGCGCAGGACGGTGACTGTCCCGCCCGCCCCCCGGTCGTACTTGGCGGCGTCATAGTCGATCGACGCCATCATCTCCACGGCCTTCGGGTCGCGCAGCACCGGCCGCCTGCCGCGGCTGGCTCGCGCCCGCCCGGCGAGCGGGATGAAGAGCGTCTCCTGGACGGCGCCGAGCCGCGCCTGGTGCCGGTCAGCCATGCCGTCCATGAGACAACACGGCCGCGAACCGCTGGCTCCCGGGTGGGCGTTACCGGGCGCGCGGCAGGCTGTAGTAGTCCTCGTAGCGCTGTTCGGCTTGGCTCCGTGCGGATTCCCAGTCCCAGGTCCGGGGAACGAACCTGGCCGGGCTCAGGGACCGAACGTAAGGGGACGGGTCCGGCTGCAGGCTCTCCAGCACGTGCTCGGCGAGGCCGGCCGACCCGGAGACGCCATGGGCGTTGCAGGCGGCGGCCATCACGAAGCCGCGGATGCCGGGCACCGGCCCGACGATGAACCGCCCGTCCGGCGAGAACGCCGGGAACCCGCGGAAGACCTCGCGCACTCCGGTCTCGGCGGCCGCGGGCGCGAAGACGGCGAAGTCCCGGGCGAACCCGGACAGAACGTCCCAGTCCGGCCGCACCGCCAGCGGCTGCCCAACGCTCACCTGACGTGGGTCGAGGCTCAGCCCGTCGGCCTCCCACCCGCCGCACAAGATCCCGGGCCCTTCGGCCCGGGCGTAGATCCGGATGTCGGGGATGCGCAGTACCGGCAGCCCACCGTGCCAGCCCGTGACCGGCCTGGTGACGAAGTACTCGTGGCGCACCGGCACGACCGGGATCTCCAGCCCGGCGAGCGAGGCCACGGCGGCCGCCCACGGCCCCGCCGCATTGATCAGCAGGCTGGTCGCGGCGGCGCCCCTGTCGGTGCGCACGCCGGTCACGGCGCCCTCGCTGACGCCGACCCCCGTGACGGTGGTGTGCGTCCCGAAGGTCACGCCTCGCTTCCGCGCGGCGGCGGCGTAGGCCATCACCAGGCTGTTGGGCTGAAGGTAGCCGTCGGTGGGGCACCACAGCGCCGCCGTGGCGCGCGTCGTGTCCAGCACCGGGCACAGCTCGGCCAGCCGGGCCGCGGTGAGGAACTCGACCTCCAGCCCTGCGGATCGCGCCACCGCGCCAAGCGCCTGGAACTCGGCGGCACGGTCGCTGGTCATGGCGATGCGCACGCTCCCCGTCTGGCGCCAGTCCGGGGTATGGCCGGTCTCCTGCTCGATCCGGGAATAGGTGGCCACCGAGGCCATCGCCAGCCGGCACCGCTCCCTGGTGGCACGGACCTGCCCGACCAGCCCGGCCGCCTGTCCCGACGTGGCGCCGGCGAGCTCGCCCCGCTCCACGACCTGGATATCGGGATAGCCCGCCCGCGCCAGGACATACGCGACGGCGCAGCCGACCGCCCCGCCGCCGACGATCGTGATCTCAGCATCCCTGAGACCGGCCCCACCCTGCCCCGCTACGCCCGCCGCTGCCGACCGGTCCATTGAGCTACCCCCCACGCATGGGGCTTTGCTGGAATGAGCCAACCCTACGTGCGGGCCCGGGTCATCCAGCCCGAGGGACGTTTGACCCCCTGAGCCGCGGGCGGCCAGCTGACGAGCGAGCGAGGCGCGCGCACCGGCCCGGCCTCGCCGTGGCTGGCAGGGCAAGTTGCGCGCGACGGGGCTGGATGGTAACCATGTACGGCCCGGTGAGCTGGACTCCAGCGCCGGCGCGAAGGGTCCGGAGACGCGGCCCGCCTTTTCGAGTGGGGATCGGCGGTGGCGTCGTGTCGGCAGGGCACCTCCCCGTGCTGTGGGTGGACAACGCGGCGGTCGTCTCTGCGCCCGCGGAGATCGATGTTGTTAACGCTGGCGACGTCCTGGGCTGCCTGCTCACGGTCATCCGCGAAGGCCCGGCCGTGCTGATCGTGGACCTGACCGCGACCACGTTCTGCGATTCCGCTGCGGTGCACACCCTGGTCCACGCCTTCAAGCAGGCCCGTGCCAGCGGCGTCGAACTGCGCCTCGCGCTGGGCGGGCCTGCGGTCAGCCGACTGCTCGAGATCACCGGCGTCAACCAGCTGATCGGCACCTACCCGACGGTGCCTGAGTCGCTGATCGGGGGCCGCCGCCGGAGGCTCAGCCAACCTCGAAGGCCGACGGCTGAGGCGGCTCACCGCTGACGCTGGTCACGATCGCGGCCGCGATGTCGCGGAGCTTGACGTTGCGGTTCTGTGACGCCGAGCGCAGCAGCGAGAATGCCCGGGCCTGTCCGCACCGCTCCTGGGCCATGATCACGCCGATGGCCTGATCGATCACCGTCCGGGAGGCCAGCGAGGAGCGCAGCTGGTCGGTCAGGGCGGCATAGGACGACAGGCGCAGCGCGAGAGCCAGCGCGCCCGAGGCGTTCTCGGCGAATCTCTCGGCGCGCTGGGTCTCCCGGGCTCCGAAGGCGCCCGCGGCCCGCGCATAGAGGTTGAGCGCGCCGACCGGCTTCCCGTCTGCGATCAGCGGCAACGCCAGGCAGGCACCGATCCCGTGCGATGCCGCCTTCGACTCGAAATGCGGCCAGCGCGCCCTTTCGGCCGTGTCGTCGATGCGCACCACGATGCCTTGCCGCATGGCGTGCAGGCATGGCCCGTCGTCCAGCCGGTACTGCACCTCGTCAACCTCCGCGGCCAGCGGGTCACTGCAGGCGACCGTCACGGGCCGGCCGTTGGGCCGCATCGTCATGCCGCACGACAGGCCGTTCGCCACCAGGCGGGCGGCCAGCAGCGCAAGCTCCTGGAGGAACTGCTCGACGCTCTCGGTGCCAAGCAGTGCCTGCTGCAGCTCGGTGAAGTCGGCAGGCATGAGGGGTTCCCTACCCACAGCGAGGGATCGAAACTGCCCGAAGGGGTGCCCGGCATGCCCGGCCGGGAGGCGGGTAGGGCACTGCTACATGGAGCCAGACCAGCAGCGAGAGCTAGGGCAGCAACTCCGGGTGGACTCCGTGCGCGCCGCGGCGGCCGCCGGGTCCGGCCATCCGACGTCATCGATGTCGGCGGCGGATCTGATGGCGGTGCTGCTCGCCGAGCACTTGCGTTACGACTTCACCGACCCGGCGCGGCCAGGCAACGATCACCTCATCTTCTCCAAGGGCCATGCCTCGCCGCTGCTGTACGCCATGTACAAGGCAGCGGGCGCGATCGGCGACGACGAACTACTCAGCTTCCGCAGGCTCGGCAGCAGGCTGGAGGGGCATCCCACGCCGCGGCTGCCGTGGGTGGAGGTGGCCACCGGCTCGCTGGGCCTGGGACTGCCGACCGGGGTGGGCATGGCCTGGGCCGGCCAGCGCCTGGGCGGGCCGCCCGACCGGGTCTGGGTGCTGTGCGGGGACAGCGAGCTCGCCGAGGGCTCGATGTGGGAGGCGTTCGAGCAAGCCGGGTACGAGCACCTGGACAACCTCACCGCCGTCATCGACGTCAACCGGCTCGGCCAGCGCGGCGAGACCAGGCACGGCTGGGACCTCGCCGCCTATGCCCGGCGCATCGGGGCGTTCGACTGGCACACGATCGAGGTCGACGGCCACGACGTCGCCGCCATCGGCCGCGCATACACCGAGGCGGTGAACATGCGGGGCCGGCCCACGGCGATCCTTGCCCGAACCATGAAGGGCCGCGGGGTCGCCGCCGTGCAGGACGCCGAGGGCGCCCACGGCAAGCCGCTTCCCGATGCCGAGGAGGCCATCGCCGAACTCGGCGGGCTCCGCGACATCAGGGTGCAGGTGCTGGCGCCGGCCGTGGCCGCGGCCCGCCAGGCAACACCCGCCGAACACGGCCGCGCGAGCCTGCCTCGTTACGAACTCGGTGAGAAGGTCGCGACCCGGGCGGCCTTCGGCGATGCGCTGGCGGCCGTCGGCACCGCCCGCGAGGACGTGGTCGTGCTGGACGGCGAAGTCAGCGACTCGACCCGGACGGACGCCTTCGCGGGCAAGCATCCGGACCGGTTCTTCGAGTGCTACATCGCCGAGCAGCAGATGGTGGCAGCGGCCCTGGGCATGCAGGCACGCGGGCTGGTGCCTTTCGCCGTCACCTTCGCGGCCTTCTTCGCCCGGGCGTTTGACTTCGTCCGGATGGCCGCCATCAGCCGGGCGAACCTCAAGCTCGTCGGATCGCACGCGGGGGTGTCCATCGGGCAGGACGGCCCCTCCCAGATGGGCCTGGAGGACCTTGCCCTGTTCCGGGCCGTACACGGAAGCGTCGTGCTCTACCCATGCGACGCGAACCAGACCGCCGCGCTGGTCGCCACGCTGGCGGCCGACCACGGGATCGGCTACCTGCGCACCACCCGCGGCGGCACGCGGGTGATCTACCCGCCGGGCGAGGCATTCCCCGTCGGCGGCAGCAAGGTGCTGCGCTCGGGCGGCCACGACCAGGTCACCATCATCGCGGCGGGGGTGACCGTGCATGAGGCGCTCACCGCCGCCGACTCGCTCGCGGCCGACGGCATCGCCGCGCGGGTGATCGACCTGTACTCGGTCAAGCCGGTGGACACGCAGACATTGCGCGCCGCCGCCGAGGCCACGGGCAGCTTCGTCACGGTGGAGGACCACTGGCCGGAAGGCGGCCTCGGTGACGCCGTGCTCGCCGCGTTCGCCAATGGCTACCAGGCCCCGCGGATCACCAAGCTCGCGGTGCACACCATGCCCGGCTCGGCCACACCTGCCGAGCAGCTGCACGCGGCCGGGATCGATGCCAAAGCGATCGAGGCCGCGGTCCGCGTGCTGGTGGACGCGGAGCGGCCCGCCGCCCGGTAGGAAGCGCGCGGCGGCGCGGCCCGAGCCGGCGCGGCTTCACCGCGCGCGGGCCGCGATCTCCTCCAGGCGCCGGGCGGCGCGGTCCAGGCTGTAGCCGCGGCGGGCCAGCCCGGCCCATGGGTCCGACGTCCCGAGCCGCTGCAGGCGGCTGCCCACGCTGCGCAGCGTGAACCGCTGCGGCGTCAGGTCCCGGTCCGCCAGCTCCTCCCATCGCAGCGGGGTGGCGACGGGCGCGCCGGGGCGGGCGCGAACCGAGTAGGGCGCGACAACGGTCTGCGCGTAGGCGTTGCGCATCACGTCGGCGTAGACGCGGTCACCGCGGCCCGCACGGCGCTGCTGCGTGGTGAGCAGGTCCGGGTTCCTGGCGGCCAGGACCTCGCTGGCCTGGCGCGCGAACCGCCGCGCCGCATCGAAGCCGTCGCCGGTCCGCAGCGGCACATGCACATGCAGGCCCTTGCCGCCGGTGGTTTTGACGTAGGCCGTCAGCTTCAGCTCGTCTTCCAGGAGCTCACGCAGCCGCAGCGCCAGCTGCGCCGCGTCGCCGAAACGGTTCTCACTGGGCGGGTCGAGATCGAACACGACCTGGTCCGGCCGGTCCAGCGTGCTGACCTTGCTGAGGAAGGCGTGCAGCTCGATGCACGCCTGGTTGGCCAGGTAGACGAGCGTGGCGGGCTTGTCGCAGATCACCTGGCACAGCTCACCGCCGGCCTTCTCGACCTCGACGCGGTTCACCCACGCCGGGAAATAGCCGGGGATGTTCTTCTGGAAGATGCGCTCGCCGCCGATCCCGTCCGGATAGCGCGCCATCACCAGCGGCCGGGCGCGGAGATACGGCAGGATGCGGCGCGCCATATCCCGGTAGTACCCGACCAGGTCACCCTTGGTGATCTGGGGATCACCCCGGAAAAGCACCTTGCCGGTGTTGGACAGCTTGACGCTGATTCCAGCGACGGTCACGGCCTCGGCCTGCCGGGCTGTCATGCCCCGGGCCCTGAGTCGCTGGGGAATTCCCGCACCACCTCGCGGGGATCCTTATCGTCCCGCAGCCCCTGGAACCGCGGGTGGCGCAGTTCCCCGGCGGTAGTCCATTCGCTGAACCCGACCTCGCCGACCAGCTTGGGCTGGACCCAGTGCACCCCCGACATCGAGCGCGGCACCGGGCCAGCGTCAAACGGGGAGCTTGGCCGCTCGATCGAGGCCAGGCGGTCATGCAGGCTACGCAGCATCTTATTGGTGAAGCCGGTGCCGACCTTGCCCGCGTAAACCAGCCGTCCGCCGCGGTCGTAGTAGCCGAGCAGCAGCGCACCGAACCCGATCCGTGAGCGCTGCGGGTCGGTGAAGCCGCCGATGGCGAACTCCTGGCCGCTTTCGCACTTGAACTTGAGCCAGTCCTTGGTCCGCCCACTGCGGTAGGGTACGTCGGCGCGCTTGGCGATGAGCCCTTCCCAGCCATCGGCGCATGCCTCGCGGTAATACGCCTCACCCTCGGTGTCCCGGTGCTCGGTGTAGCGCAGCGGGCCGTCGAAGGACAGCAGGCCACGCAGGATCGGCTTGCGCTCCAGCAGCGGCAGCGGGCGGACATCCCGGCCGCCCGCGTACAGCACGTCGAACATGTAGTAGTAGGCCGGCACCTCAGCGAGCAAGTCCGCGGTGGGCTTGATGACGCCGAAGCGGCGCTGCAAGAGACTGAATTTCGTCTCGTCCTTGTCGAACGCGACGATCTCCCCGTCAACGATGAAGTCGTCTCCGATGCGCTGGGCCGCCAGCGCCCGGGCGACCTCCGGGAACGTGCTGGTGTTGTTGTGCTCGTTGCGGCTCATCAGCCGCACTTCCCCGCCGCCGACGAACGCCAGGCAGCGCTCGCCGTCGAGCTTGCGCTCGAAGATCCAGGCCGGGTCGGAGAACCTGTCCCGGGTGAGCGTGGCCAGCTCGGGTTCCAGCCATGCGGGCAAGCCACCGTCGCTGCGCTGTGCCGGCGGCGCACCATTCGTTCTGTCGCGACGGGTCATTGCCGCCTGCCCCGGCGCCGCAGGATCAGCCATCCTCCGAGCAGGCCCAGAACAGCCGCGGCGGCGCCAAGCGGCACGGGCCCGGCGGTCCGCACCCGGGCTGTCACACGTTCGCGAAGCCCGGCGATCATCTGCAGGGCGTTCGATTCCGCATCAGCCACAGCGGCCGGGTTCTCCGCCTCCTCCGCGCCGCGTTCCCGCCTGGTGTCCATGCGCCGTCCGTACCCCGGCGCCATCCCGGGCTAACGGTTCCACGTCCCGGGGTTCCGCGCGGGGCGGCGCTGCCGGAGCCCGCCTGCGCCACGATCCGCTCTCACGGCAGCGATCACGCATATCTCCCGCTGGGTGGGTAGCCGACTGCATACACCGACCGGAGGTGACGCATTGTCCTGCTCGACCCTGGCTGTCAGGTTGGTTCCGATCACGGTCGCCGCAGGCTCTTTCGTGTCTTACCTGAATGCGATGCCGAAGGAGGCCGCAGCCACAAGGCACGCCCGCGGCCACGGGGACGAGGGGTCGGACAGACAGGAGTAGCGAGATGAGCCTGCCCGCCTGCCAGGAGCGCATCCTCCGCGGGATGGAAAGCGCGCTAAGGAAGGGTGAGCCGCGCCTGGCTTCCAGATTCGCGATCTTTACCCGGCTGACCAAGGACGAGGAACTCCCCCGCACGGAACAGCTGGTGCCGCGGCCCTGGCCCTGGCGCTTGCTCGGCCACGCCAGGGTTCGCACGGGCCGGCCGCGGCGAGGGGGTGGCACTGCCGCGTGGGCGTCGGGCCGGCCCGCCGTCAGGTTGCGGGCGGTGATACTTGTCCCGGTCTTGCTGATCATGATGGCGTCCGCGCTGGCTTTCACCAGCACTTCCAGCGCCCGCACCTGCGCGGCGACGGCTCACCGTGCGGCCATCGCGGCGACCCACTGGATGACCTGCGCCGCGGGCGGTGCGCCAACCCACGCCGCCCGCACCAAGGGCCATCAGGCGCATCATGGGCCATAGCCGGCCAAGACCGCTCGGATGATGCGGCCCTGACCGCCGGGCGGGACAGCTGGCCATCGGGGTAGCCAGCAGCCACCGGCGCCAGCGACTCCTCTCATGATCTCCCCTGGGCCGCCGCCTGCCCGGCCGGGAAACCGCACCACTGGGTCAGCGCCCGGCGCAGGGCCGCCTCCCGCTTGCCCGGCTCCTGCTCGTCGGTGGCCCAGGCGACGTAGCCGTCAGGACGGACCAAGATCATGCGGGCCGGGCTGGGGCCGGGAATTTCGAGCAGCACCCGGTCAGGCCACATCGCGAGCGGCGGCGGCGGCACGACCGTCAGCAGAACGAAGCTGCCGCCGCGCAGCGCCTCGTACAGACGGGCGTGAGTGCCGCCGACCAGCGGGATGTCCGGGGCGCGGCGACCCGCCAGCGGGTGGGCGCCCGGTGGAGCGTGGTAGCGGATGCCGATACCCGAGACGGCCCGGGTGGCCTTGCCGGCGAGCGGGCGGATGTGCGTGGCGGCGCCGCCGGCCATGGCGAGGGCGTCCCGCAGCCGGCCCGATTCGAGGAGTGCCAGCCGCAGCAGGCCGTGGGACATGCGCAGCACGAACCGGCCGACCGGGTACCGCTCGGCGTGATAGCTGTCCAGCAGGCCGGGATCTGCCGTGCCCCGCACCACGGCGGCGAGCTTCCAGCCCAGGTTGGCAGCGTCCTGCAGGCCGGTGTTCATGCCCTGGCCACCCGCCGGAGAATGCACGTGCGCCGCGTCGCCGGCCAGGAAGACCCGGCCTGACCGGTAGGACGGGACCTGGCGCTCGTCGTTGTGGAACCGGGACATCCACCGGGGATCATGCATCCCGAAATCGGTGCCCAGCGCCTGCCGGGTGATCTCGCGGATCTCCGCCAGGTCCACCGGCTCGGTGTCGGGCACTTCGTGATGACGGCTCCAGGCGATGGCGCGGTACCAGCCGTCCCCGAAGGGCGCGAGGAACGCGAAGCCGGCCCCGGCCGCACCGATGGACAGGATGTCCGGCGGTGGCCGCGACAGGCGGACGTCGGCGAGCATGACCGACCGCAAGACGGACCGGCCGGGGAAGGGCAGGCCCAGCGAGGCCCGGACGGCGCTCCTGGCCCCGTCGGTACCGACCACGTAGGAAGCACGGAAGGTCGCGGCCGCGCCGCCGGCTCCCCGCGCGTGCACCTGCACGGCGTCGGCGTCCTGCCGCAGGCCGGTCACGTCGGTGCCGCCGGCGAGCCGCGCACCCAGCGACCTGGCCCGCCGCTCGAGCAGCCGTTCCGTCTCATACTGCGGGGTGATCAGCACGAACGGGAAGCGGCTGGGCAGCCGGGACAGGTCCACGTTGACCCTCCCGAGCAGGCCGAGCCGGTCCAGCCGGTGCCCGGTGCGGATCAGCTCGTCCGCCAGCCCGCGCGCGTCGAGCTCTTCCAGCGTCCTCGCATGCACGGCGAACGCACGCGACAGGTTGGACTCGCCTTCCCGCCGCTCCAGCACGGTAACCGCTACCCCAGCCTCGGCCAGATCCCCGGCCAGGAGCAGGCCGGTGGGGCCGGCCCCGACAATCAGTACCTCAGCGCGGTCGGAGATCATTGACGTCTCCTTCGGGTCAGATCTAGGCCGGGGCGGGACCGTTCACCTGGCCGGCGGGATAGCCCGGCGCCGGGCCTGCCGGCTCGCCGCACCCGCCTCGTCTTCGCCCTACCGCCGCCACCGGCCCGCCAAACCGGCCCGGCCGGATCGGTGAGACGGCGCCTCCGCCCGGGTAGTTCATGATGGCCGCTGCGTTGCCGCGACGACGGCGCGGGCCGCTTGTCGGACCCGGCACGTAGCGTGGGGACGGTCGGCGGTCGCAGATCGCGGTCCAGTCCCGCCAGATGCCCTGGAGTGATACCCGTGCCCGCCAGGACCGCCGCCCATCGTGACCACATGCACGCCGCTGCGGGCGGCGCACGCCCGCAACGTGCTCGGCTACTGGCGCTGGCAGCTGTCTGCCTCGGCTTCTTCGTGATCCTGCTCGACGTGACGATCGTCAACGTGGCCCTGCCGACGATCCAGCACGACATCGGCGGGAGCGTAGCCGGGCTGCAATGGGTCGTCGACAGCTACACCCTGGCTCTGGCATCGGTCATGCTCACGGCCGGCTCGATGGCAGACCGCCGTGGCGCCAGGCGGGTGTACCTGATCGGACTGGCCGGTTTCGCGGCCGGTTCGGCGGCCTGTGCGCTCGCCCCGAGCCTAGGGGCGCTGATCGCCGCCCGCGCCGTGCAGGGCCTGGGAGCGTCTGCGCTCCTGCCGTGTTCCCTGGCGCTGATCGTCCACCGCTTCCCCGACCAGCGGGAGCGAGCCCGCGCGCTGGGCGTCTGGGGCGGGATGGGCGCGCTGGGCTTTGCGCTCGGCCCGGTGCTGGGCGGGGCGCTGATCTCCCTCCTCGGCTGGCGTGCGATCTTCCTGGTCAACCTCCCGGTATGCGTCCTGACGGGCGGACTACTGGCCAGGTACGTGCCCGAGTCGCCGCGTGATCCGGGCCGGCGCACCGACGTTCCCGGGCTGCTGCTCGGCGTCGCGGCGCTGGCCGCGATCACCGCCGCCTTCATCGAGGCCGGGCAGGAGGGATGGTTCGCTCTGCTCCCGGTCATGCTCGGAGCGGCGGGAATCGCCGCCACGGCGTTCTTCCTGGTAACCGAGCGCCGCCGGGCGTCGCCGATGCTGCCCCTGGGCCTCTTCCGGTCCCGGGCGCTGAGCGCCGGCACGGCCGTGGGCGTCCTGTTCAACCTGTCACTCTACGGGTCCCTGCTCTGCATCTCGCTGTTCCTGCAGCAGTCGCGGCACGAGTCCGCCGCCGCGACGGGGCTGCTCATCCTGCCGATGAGCGTGGTGGTGGGAGTCGGCTCGCTCGCGAGCGGCCGGCTAACCGCCCGCTTCGGCCCGCGGCCACCGATGATCGCCGGGCTCGCCCTGGCGGCAGCCGGAGCCGCGCTGATCGGCACGGTCAATGCGACCACCCCCCTGGCCGTGCTGCTGGCGGGTTCCCTGGTCCTCGGCATGTGCTCGCTCGCCATGCCGGCCATGACCGCCGTGGTCGTTGGCGCGGCCGGGCGCCAGCACGCGGGCGTGGCCAGCGGCGTGCTCAACACCGCCCGCCAGGCCGGCGGGGCACTGGGCGTCGCGCTGCTCGGCTCGCTGCTGGCAGCGGCCGGTGGCGGCGCCGCGCTCCAGGTCCCGCTGAGCATGGCAGCGGCGAGCCTCCTCGCCGCCGTGGGCCTGGCCTGGATAGCGACCAGCCCTGGCAACTGACCCGGCGGGGATGCTGGGGGTATGGGAGGAGAGGTGGACCCGGTACAGGCGCTGCGGCAGATCGCGTTCCAGCTCGAACGGGCCGGCGCGCCGACCTACCGGGTACGGGCCTTCCGCCGGGCGGCGCAGGTGGTGCGCGATCTCCCGGCCGCCGAACTGGATCAGCGGCTGCACGAGGGCACGCTGGCGGCGCTGCCCGGGATAGGCCCGGTCACCGCGGAGGCCATCATGCAGGCGGCAAACGGCCAGCGGCCGGCCTACCTGGCCAGGTTGCTTGAGGAGGCGCCGCCCGCGGATCCCACCGGCCTGCGGGCCACACTGCGCGGGGACTGCCACACGCACTCGGACTGGTCCGACGGCGGCAGCCCGCCTCAGGAGATGGCCGAGTCGGCCCGCGATATCGGTCACGAATGGATCGCACTGACCGACCACTCGCCGCGGCTGACCGTGGCATCCGGGCTGTCCGCCGAGCGCCTTTCCGCGCAACTTGAGCTCGTCGGCCGGCTGAACACCCAGCTGGCCCCGTTTCGCATCCTGACCGGCATCGAGGTCGACATAGTCGACGACGGCACGCTCGACCAGCGGGACGACCTGCTCGGCCTGCTCGACGTCGTGGTCGCCAGCGTGCACTCCAACCTGCGGATGCCCGCCGGGCGGATGACCGAGCGCATGGTGGCCGCGGTGTCGAGCCCTCACGTTGACGTGCTCGGCCACTGCACCGGACGCCTGCTGACCGGCCGGGACGGGCCCCGATCCGGCCGTGGCAGGCCGGCATCGGCCTTCGACGCCGAAACGGTGTTCGCGGCCTGCCGCGACAATGGCGTCGCCGTCGAGATCAACTGCCGGCCAGAACGCCAGGACCCACCCGACGAGCTGCTGCGCCTGGCCGCCGAGGTCGGCTGCGCGTTCGCCATCGACACCGACGCGCACGCGCCGGGCCAGCTCGACTGGCTCGACAGCGGCTGCCGGAGGGCCGAGATGTTCGGCATCCAGCCCGACCGCATGATCAACACCCGTCCCGCGGCCGAGCTGGCATCCGGGGCACCACGGCAGGGAGGGGGTGGGCGGCGGTGAGGGATCTGTCACCGCGGCATGCTCATGGTTACCTGGAGGCATGGACAGGCCGGAGGCAGAAGTCCGGTTCGCTGACGAGCTGCTGCTGTTCCTCGCTCCCGGTCACCGGCGCGGGCAGGTGCGGGCCGCCTGTGACGGGACATCAACGCTTGGCCACGTAGTGGAGTCGCTCGGGGTGCCGCTGCCCGAGGTGGGCAGCCTGATTGTCAACGGGCGGGCGGCCGTGCCCGGATACCGTCCCGGAGGTGGGGATGTCGTCGAGGTGGGCGCCGTGCGCCGGCCTCAGCGGCTGCCGTCGGCGCGGTTCGTCCTCGACGTCCACCTCGGGACGGTGGCGCGGCGGCTGCGGCTGGCCGGCGTCGATGCCGCCTACGCCAACGACCTCGACGATGACACCCTGGTCGAGCAGGCAAACCATGAGCGGCGGGTCCTGCTGACCCAAGACCGTGTGTTGCTGTGCCGCAGGAAGCTCTGGCTTGGCGCCTACGTGCGCGGGGCGCGGCCGGACGAGCAGTTTCGCGATGTGCTCGACAGGTTCGCCCCGGCGCTGGCGCCGTGGACCCGGTGCACCGCGTGCAACGGGCTGCTGTCGCCGGCGCGCAAGGCCGACGTCGAGCAGTTGCTGCTGCCTGGCACCCGGCGTACGTACCAGACCTTCTCACGCTGTGCCGCCTGTGGCCGGGTGTACTGGCGTGGCGCGCATGGCAGGCGGCTCGAGGTCATCGTGGAATCGGCAATCCGCGCGGTCAGTGCCGCCGGTCACCGCCGGCGGCGGTAGGAACCAGCCCCCGCCCGTCGCGAGGCGGGACCGGAGATTCCGCCCGTTCGGGCCCCGCCCGGGTGGTGCCCATCTCGTCGGCGCGCACCAGCGTGACGCCGGCGAGGATGAAGGCGCCGCCGAGGAACTGCACGGCGGACGGCAGCTGACCGAGCAGCAGCCACGCGAACAAGATCGCGAACAGCACTTCGCTCATGCCGACGAACGAGGCGAGCTTGGCGCCGAGCCGTCGGGCGGCGCCGATGCCCGCGACATAGGCCAACGCCGCCGCCACCAGCGACAGCCCCAGGACCGGCACGACCCAGCTGACCCGGTGGCCGATGACGTCGACGCTGCCGGTGGTGGCGGTCACGGGCAGCACACCGGCCCAGCCAAGCGCGGCGAGAGCGGCGGCGCCGACACACATCCCGGCCCACGCCATGACGACCGGTGGCAGTGGCTCCTCATCCACGCCCGCGCCGAGCAGAAAGTAGATCGCGAGGCCCACGGCGGCCAGCAGCCCCCACATCACCCCGATCGGGTCGATCTGGGCCGATCCGCCGAGGTCGAGTACCATCGCCAGCCCGGCGACCGCCGCGACCGCGCCGACGACCGTGAGCCGTCGCGGGCGCTGACCGTGACGCAGCCACAGCCAGCCGACCACGATGACCGCGGCCAGGTACTCCAGCAGCAGGGCGACGCCGACCGGCATCCGTTCGATGGCGTTGAAGTAGAACAGCTGGCAGCCCGCGACCGCGACCAGGCCGTAGGCGGCCGCCCTGCCCGCTCCCCGGCGCAGCAGCGACCACCGGCCGCGCAGCTGGAGCACGGCGGGGACGGTGAGAACGAGCGCCGCCACGGCGATCCGGGTGATCACCGCGGCGGCCGGGCTCCACCCGGCGTCGATCAGCGACGAGGCAAAAGCCCCCGAGGTCCCGAAGGTCGCCGCCGACAGCACGGCGAGAGTCAGGCCGGCCCGGCTTCCCGCTGTGGTCACCATCGACTCCTGTAAGTGGTAAAAGTTGTATTAGAGGATTACACTGGCGACAGTAGCCGAGGCGCGTGAAAGGAGTCAAGGTGATTTTTGCCCATGACACCGAAGTGGCGCTGAACGCCGCCGCCGCCCTGGTCAACACCGGCCGCGGCGGCACAGAGCAGCTGCCCGACGCGGCCTCACTCGACCGCTTCGCCACGGCATGGGGCTGGACCGGCGAGCGCACCCACGACGGGGCCGAACTCGACGCCGTCCGCCAGCTGCGCCCGTGGCTGGCGCAACTGTGGGATATGAACGCCGATGCCGCCGCGGAGCTGGTCAACACCCTGCTGCGCGACGCTCATGCCCTTCCGCAGCTGGTGAAGCACGACGGCTGGGACTACCATCTGCACGCCACTCCCCCCGACGCACCGCTCGCCGACCGGATGGCGGTCGAGGCGGCGATGGCGTTTGCCGACGTCATCCGTACTCAGCAACTGGACCGGCTGCGGGTGTGCGCCGCGGACGATTGCGACGGCGTGCACGTCGACCTGTCCAAGAACCGGTCCCGGCGGTTTTGCAGCACCCTGTGCGCGAACCGCACCAACGTCGCCGCCTACCGGACGCGCCAGGCCGTCCGCGCGGCCCGGCCCTGAGAACACCCCACCGGGCGGGGTGAGCCCGGCTCGGGTGATGGGTGGCGGCGTTCCCGGCCAGACGGCGCCGGCCCGGGCTATCGTTCTGCGGCTCTGTCGAGGACCGGTTTGACGTCGAGGATCGGCGTGCCGTCAAGCGCTTCGAGGTCGCTCACAAGAATTCGCAGGCCCTCCACGGCGAGAATCTGGACACGGTGAAGACCGATCGGGTTGGGCCGGTCGGGCGAGCGAGTGCTGAAGACGCCCAGCAGCGGACTGTCAGGGTCGTCCCGTGGGTGGGTGGTGAGAACATCACGGCGGGCGCGGTCAAGCCAGCTGACCACGATGATGTGCTCGCCGGCGCGCAGGTCGCGAACGGCCTCGGCCACGCTGGGCTCGAACGCGAGCCAGGCCGACGGCGCGCCCTCGTCACCCTGCCTGGGCGCCTGTGCCCGCTCGAGCAGCGGCGACTCGACCCACCCGACCGGCATCACCTCGTACCGATCGCTCATCGTGCTTCACCTCGCACGGATCATCAGCCACCCAGGACCGCCAGGTCGAGCTGGCGGATGCGCCCGGGATCTGGTGGTCATCCGCTCCCTGGCGCACCCGGGCTTGCCGGGAAGTTCGCGCTCGGCCCGTGGGGCGCCGGGCTGTTGGCCTGGCCTGGGCTGGACGTGTCCGGGCTGGACGTGCTGCCGCTGGACGTGCCGGAGCTGGACGGGGCCGTGCTGGCCTGGCCGGGGCCCGACGTGGTGGCACTGGACGGGGCCGCGCTGGCCTGGCCCGGGCTGGACGTGCTGGGGCTGGGCGTGCTGGGGCTGGGGGTGGTCGGGCTCGGGCTGGAGGTTTCCGGGCCCGGGCTGGGCGTGCTCGAGCTGGGGGCGGGCGGGGCAGGGCTCGTCGGTTTCGGGGTCGTCGGTTTCGGGCTGCTGGCCGGGCTCCCGCAGTCGGTCGGGCCGGCGCTGGCCCCGCTCGCGCTGGCGCCGCTGGCGGTGCCCTGGCTTGGGCTGGTGGCCCGGCTCGCGCCGGTCCGGCTCGGGTTCGCGGACGGGCTGGTGCGGGACGGGCTCGGGCTGGCGGATGGGCTGGTGCCGGACGGACTCGGGATCGCGGCCGGGCCGGTGCCGGTCGCACCCGGGCTCGGCGGCGGAGCGGCCAACCCCGGCGTCTGCGATGCGCAGCTGGCCGGGGGCTGCCCGGGATTCGCAGTCCCGTGGCCGCTGCCCACGGCCCCGGTTATGCCAGAGGTGCCGTTGCCGGAACCGCCCGCCGCCGACCCGTCCGACCCGGCCGACCCGCCCCCACCGATCGAATTGATGAGCGAGGCCGCGTCCGCGAACATCTGCCGGCCGAACGGGGTCAGCGCGGAAACGCTCAACGCAAGAACGAACGTGACCGCGGCCACGGCGGCGACCAGGCGCGCCCGCCCGGATGGCGTGCCGGGCCGCGCCGCCCCGCCGCTCTCACGGGTGCGGCCCGGCGGCCCGGGCACCGGCCGCCGCCACCCCGTCCGCAGCGACGCCGTGACCGAGGCCAGCAGCGCCGAGGCCGCGGACAGCCCGATCCGTGCCCGCCTGGCCACCTCCGCGCGCGCGGCAACCATCCAGGCGACAAGCGGCTGCAGCCAGGCCCAGACCGCCGACAGCCCGATCAGAGCGCGCCTCGCCGCCTCCGAGGGGGCGGCCATCACCCAGGCCAAAGGCGCCGGGCGCGGCGTGGTCAGCCGGGCCTGGATCCGCTCCAGGCCATCGCCGGAGACTTCAATCGAGTCCACCGCAGAATGCAGCGCACGGCGCAGAACATCCTCGTGGTCGCGATGGTGCTGGCTCATACCAAATGTTCCAGCACGTCGCGCAACGCCGAAATGGCCCGGGCGGTATGGCTCTTGACGGCGCCACGGCTGATTCCCATCGCGGACGCGATCTGCGCCTCCGAAAATTCCGCGTAATACCGCAGCACGACCGCTTCGCGCTGCCGGGCGGAGAGTTCGTGCAGGGCGGCTACCACGGCAGAACGCTCCAGAAGCGCCATCGCACCCTGCTCCGCGCTCGGCATGTCGGGCAGCAGTTGCAGCGCATGGCGGTCAACGATGATGCGATGCCGCACCACGGAACGGGACTTGTTGACCACACACTGCCGAAGATACGGCAACGCCTTGCCGCTGTCGCGGAGGCGGCGCCAGTTGGCATGCATCGCCACAAACGAGTCCTGAACCACTTCCTCCGCGGTCGCCACGTCGCGCAGCAACAGCACCGCAAGCCCCACCAACGACTGGTAATGCGCGGCATAGAGCGCGGCCGTACCCCGGACCGCGTCCTGGTCCGCCGCCTGGTCGGGCGCTTGGTCGGCCGCCCGGTCCGCTGCTTGGACCGCCGTCTGGCTCTCGCCCACTCGAACAGGGCACCCCGCAACCTCGCCGGAGTCTGCCGCCGTCACCGTGGGTTTTTCCAGCCAGGTTCTAACTCCCTGTCCTTCGTCAACGATCGCACCCCCGATATCCACCTGCCCCACGGAAGGTTCCTGCTGCACGTGTCCCCCGAAACGTCGCCCCCAAGCGCCAACCCCACCGGCACCCACAGTACGGACCGTTACCGCCAGCCGGCTACTCCCCCCCTTACGGAAAGTGATGCGAATTCCCAGTGCCCCGGGGGTGCGCCGTTAATGATCACGCGTTGCGGTACCGGGTGTGGCTGCCGGGTCACCGTCTGCCGGCCGGTTCAGCTGTCGCAGGGAATCTCGGCAAGGACCCGGGTTCCCCCGCCGCCGGGGTCTCCACCCGGAAGCTGCCGCGTACCGCGGAGACGCGGTCCCCCAGCCCCCGCAGGCCGGAGCCCCGGCTCGCGTCGGCCCCGCCGACCCCGTCGTCCACGACCTCGACGCGCAGGGTCCCGTTGCAGCGCGACAGCGCGACCCGTGCGCCGGAGGCTCGGGCGTACTTCGCGACGTTCGCCAGGGATTCCGATACCACGAAGTAGGCCACGGTCTCGACCGGCTCGGGCAGCCTTGTGTCGAAGTCGGCGGCAACCCGGACGGGAACGGCGGACCGTTCCGCTAGGGACTCCACCGCCGCGGGCAGGCCTTCCTCGGTGAGGACCGCGGGATGGATCCCGCGCGCGAGCTCGCGCAGCTCGTCGATCGCCCGTTTGAGCTCGGCGGCAGCCTGGGCGAGCGAGGCAGCCGTCGCCGGGTCGGTGCCGCCGCGCTCGCGGAGCATCGCCAGTGAGAGTGCCAGGGCCGCCAGCCTCTGCTGGGCTCCGTCATGCAGGTTCCGTTCGACGCGACGGCGCTCGCGGTCCCCCGCCTCCACGATGCGCTGGCGGGACGCACGGACCTCCTCCAGCTGGGCCCGCACCTCCGCGTGCAATCGTGCGTTCTCGATCGCCATGCCGGCCGCCGCGGCGGCGGCGCGGACGAGCCCCTGGTCAAGCGCCGGATCGTGGATCAGCGCCGCGAGCGGCCGGCCTTCGCGCTCCACGAGCGTGGCCGTGCGCGCCCGCGGCCCGTCCCCCGGTCGGGGCAGCGATGCCCGCCGTCCGCGGGAATCCACCCAGCGGGCCTTGCCCTCCAGGGCGTACCGCAACTCCAGCGAGGGATCGCCAAGGGTACGGGCGAGCGATGCCTGCAGCTCGCCCGGGATGAGCGGGCGATCCAGCTCCACCACCAGGTCGCCTACGGCGCTGCGGGCAATGCGGACCGACAGCAGTCCCCAGACGAAGATGACCGGCAGGCTGATCTGCAGGACGCCTTGCAGCTCCCAGATCAGGTCCCCAAACGGGTCAGCCAGGGGGAACGGCGAGGCGAAGGCCCCCATCAGATAGGCGAGGGCGATGACGCACACGGCGACCCAGAGCGGGGCCAGGGAACGGTGCTCGGCCCGCGTCGCCCGCCGGAACCGCAGCCAGACCGCCAGCAAAAACAGCAGCGCCAGGACGGCCCCCGCGCGCTGGTAGAAGGACGTCGCCGCCGTGAACGCCGCCCTGCTCGGAAAGAGGGTCGGCTCCCACGCGCAGGCGGCACAGCCGGACGAGCGGGGGTCGAACACCAGCAAGATCACGACATTCAGTGCGGCGGCGCCGGCCCATATCAGGCCGATCACGACCCGGTCGAACGTCGTCCGCAGCCGGCCGGTGGGGTAGGACAGGGCGATCTGCGCGAGGATCGGCGCACCCGCCCACTGGCCGACGCCCGCGCCAAGCAGCGGCAGCACGGGCACATCGAGGTTTCCCCAGTTGCCGAGGCAGCTCACGAACGCGTAGGCGATCATGAGAGGCCCGATCGCGTTCCCGGGCCGGCGGTCGAGTGCGATGATCCCGCCGGCCAGGAAGGCGAGGGCGCTCACCGCGTCGATGAAGTGGTTCTCCGGGACGCCATGGTGGATGCTCACCCACTCGCCGCCGAGTATCCAGCCGACCCCAGCGACGGCAAGCGCGAGCAGCGCCCATCGTCGCCGGGTCATCGCTGGCTTCTCCCGGGCACGTCGAGAAGTGGCGCCTCGGGTGAGAGGTCCCTGGCCACACGCACCCCGGTTGATCGTCGACGGTGAGCACGCTGCACGGCACCGCTCAGATGGTCGCATTCTCCCGCGCCGGCCACATCGGGGCTAGCCCTGAACCAGATCCCAGAGACAGCCCCGAAGCGCTCCGCGCGCCCCGTCCCTACGGTCGAGCCATCGACCCACAGGAGGACGAGATGCAAACGCAGACAGCCAAACGAGTCCCGGCGAAGGATACGGCGGGCGCGCCCCAGATCGTTGGGTATCTGGGAGCGGCCGCCTTGGTCATTGCCGCGGCATGGTTCGGGCTCGCCATGAGGGGCGTGACGGTGGCCCCCGCGCCGGAGGCCAATCCGGACGCGACCCCGCTGCAGGTGATGCTCGGCTACTACCGATGGCAGGTCACGACCCTGCCGCAGGAGCGCGTCTACACATCGATCGCGATCGCCGGTTTCCTGTGCCTGGCCGTGGCCGCGGTCTTCATCCGGGACCTGCTGGGCCGTGACCGCGCGCTCTCCAGATCGGCGCGCTGCTTGTCGGCGCCGGTGCCGCCGCGTGGATATCCGGGAGTGTCCTGGAACTCGGGGGCCACCGCGCCGTCGGCCTGATGGCCACCCACGCCAACCCCATCCAGACCACGAACTCGATCGCGTTCACCATCGACGCGATCGGCGACGCGTTCGCGCTCGTGGCGTTCGCACTGATCGGCGTCGGAATGCTGGCTTTCGCCAGGGCCGCGCTCCAGCAGCGCCCCGGGCATCGCGCATGGGCCGGCTACACGATCGTCATCGCGCTCGCGATGCTCGTCACTGCCGGGTCGTACGCCGCGGCCAATGGCAGCCTCTCGGACGTGATGCTGTTCGCGGACAGCGCCGTGCTGGTGCCGGTGTGGCTGATCTGGGCCGGCCGCACCGGCGGATTCCAGGCGGAACGACCGGGCGTGCGCCCGGGCACCATGGCGCGCGCGCGGGCGAGCTCCTGAGGGGCGGGCGCCATGTCCGAGGGCGGGAACCTCCCGGCTTATACGCTGGGCAGCAGCACGGTCGAGCGGGAGCGCCTGCGGAGCCAGGCAGACGACCTGCGGCCACACAGCGAGGAACTGTTCGGCCGCATCGGGGTCAAGCCGGGATGGCACGCCTGGCGAGGCCCGGTGGCTGGGTCGCCGGCGAGGAGGCCGATGCGATCTTCATCTGCCACCCGCCGCACGAAGCCTGGGACCGGCTGGCCGGGATCCTCCGGCAGGCGTGGCGCCTGGAGGAGGCCGACATCACCATGGGGCGGCAGATGACCGAGCTGTACCGCGCCGCTGGGCTGGAGGACGTCGGCGTCCAGGCATTCGCCGATGTCCATCCCGCCGGTCACCGGCGGCGGATGATCGTGCCCGACCTGGTCCGCAGCCTGCGGCCGAAGATCCTGGAGCGGGAGCTGCTCACCGAGCGCCAGCTCGACGAGCTGGACCGGGCCGCCCGCGCCCATATCGAGGACCCGCGGACCGTCATGCTCCCGATGCTGTACTTCACCGCCTGGGGGCGCAAGCCGGGCTAGCGGCTTCGGCGGCGAACCCGGGGGTTTCCGGAGCCTGCCACGCGTCGTAGCCTCAGAGGGCACAGGACTCTCTGCTGGTCCGCCCGACGTGACCGGCCCAGGCCGAAGGGGAACCATGTCCCGCGACGACGACGTCCGGGGCCGTCTGGCGCGTCACGTTCTGACGGACGGCTTCCATATCATCCTGGACCTGCGCCTCAGCGCCGGTTCCTGGATCGTCGATGCCGAAACCGGCGAGCGCTACCTGGACTTGTACTCGTTCTTCGCTTCGTCGCCGCTGGGCATCAACCCGCCAGATGTCACGGGCGACCCCGAGTTCATGGCGCTGCTCGCCGAGGCGGCCGCGAACAAGCCCACGAACCCCGACATCTACACCTCGCACTATGCCGATTTCGTCGATGTCTTTGCCCGGGTGCTTGGCGACCCGGCACTGCCGCATCTGTTCTTCATCGAGGGCGGGGCCCTGGCCGTGGAGAACGCGCTCAAGTGCGCTTTCGACTGGAAGAGCCGCCACAACGAGATGCATGGCAAGTCCCCGCGACTGGGAACAAGGGTCATCCACCTGACCAGCGCGTTCCACGGCCGCAGCGGCTACACGCTCTCACTCACCAACACCGATCCGGTGAAGACCGATCGTTTCCCGGTGTTCGGGTGGCCGCGGATCGACGTGCCCGCGATCACCTTCCCGCTCAGCGAGCACCTCGACGATGTGGTCTCCGCCGAGCAGCACGCGGTGCGCCAGGCCGAGGCGGCCTTCCGGGAGCACCCGGACGACATCGCGTGCTTCATCGCGGAGCCGATCCAGGCCGAGGGCGGCGACAACCACATGCGCCCCGAGTTCCTCCAGGCGATGCAGCGGCTGTGCCGGGACAACGATGCGCTGTTCGTCCTCGACGAGGTGCAGACCGGGGTCGGCCTGACCGGGACGGCATGGGCCTACCAGCAGCTCGGCCTCGAGCCCGACGTCGTCGCGTTCGGGAAGAAGGTGCAGCTCGGCGGCATCATGGCCGGACGCCGCGTCGACGAGGTTCCCGACAACGTGTTCACGGTCAGCAGCCGGATCAACTCGACGTGGGGCGGCGGCCTGGCCGACATGGTCCGCTCCCGCAGGCTGCTGGAGGTCATCGAGCGCGACCGGCTGTTCGACCAGGTAACGTCCACCGGTGCCTGGCTCCTCGCGGAGCTGCAGGAAGTGGGCGGCCGCTTCGCCGGGCTGGTCTCCAACGTGCGGGGGCGCGGGCTGATGTGCGCCTTTGACCTGCCCGGCACCGCGGAGCGCGACGCACTCCTGGCGATCTTGCGGGAGCAGGAGAAGATCTTGCTGCTGCCGTGCGGCCCGCGGTCGATCCGGCTCCGCCCGGCGCTCACGATCACCACTGAGGAGCTGTCCACCGGCCTGAAGGGCCTCGACCGGGGCCTCGGCCGGCTCGCAGGCGGCGGCGCGGCCCCGGCCAAGTGATACACAGGCAACAAGACGAACGACCGAGGAAGCCGGTGACCATGGCCAGCAGCATCGTCTCCATCATCAACAGCCGCCCCGCCCAGGGCCCCGCCGCCGGGCGGGTCGACTCACCCAACCCGTCCCGGCTCGCGGACGTGGTGGCCGAGGTGGCCCTCGCCGACGCCGCCACCTTCGCCGCCGCGTGCGCGGCGGCGAAGCAGGCACAGCAGCTCTGGGCCGACATCCCGGCCCCCGTCCGCGGCAGGACGGTCGCGGCGATGGGCCGCATCGTGGAGGCCAACAAGGAATCCCTTGCCCGCCTGGTCACCCGCGAGCTCGGCAAGCCCTACGCGGAGGCCCTGGGCGAGGTTCAGGAGATCATCGATACCTGCGACTTCTTCCTCGGCGAGGGGCGGCGGCTTTACGGCCAGACGGTTCCCAGCGAGATGCCCGACAAGCAGCTGTTCACCTTCCGGGTCCCGGTCGGCACCGCCGCGGTCGTGACCGCGGGGAACTTCCCGGTCGCGGTGCCGTCCTGGTATCTCGTCCCGGCCCTGGTGACCGGCAACACCGTCGTCTGGAAGCCCGCCGAGTACGCCGCCGCCTCGGCGATGGCGCTGTTCGAGCTGCTGCAGGCCGCTGGACTGCCCGAGGGCGTGCTGAACATCGTGTTCGCCGACGGCCCGGCGACCTTCGGCGGGCTGGAGCAGGCACTGGCGGCCGACACGCTGGACAAGATCGGTTTCACCGGCTCCACCGCCGTCGGCGCGCGTATCGGTGAACTCGCCGGCCGCTACCTGCAGAGCCCGTGCCTGGAGCTTGGCGGCAAGAACCCGATGGTCGTTACGCCCAACGCCGACCTCCGGCTGGCCGTGGAGGGAGCCCTGTTCTCCGGCTTCGGCACCGCCGGGCAGCGGTGCACCTCGCTGGGCACGGTGATCGTCCACGAGTCCGTCCACGACGAGTTCCTGGCGCAGTTCGGGGCCGCTGTCTCGGCGGCCGCCGTCGGCGACCCAGCCGCCGATGTACTCTACGGGCCGATGCTGGACCAGAAATTCGCCAGCCGTTTCGAGGAATACCTGGGCTGGATCCAGCCGCATCACAAGATTCTCGGCTCAAGCGCCGTCGGCAGGATCGGCCCCGCCAGCCCACGTGCTGGCTTCATCGGCGACCCCAAGGCGGGGCTCTTCTACCACCCCACGATCGTCGACGGCGTGCAGGCCGACGACGCCCTGTTCCAGCAGGAGACGTTTGGGCCGGTCGTGGGCGTCATCACCTACACCGGTTTCGCGGACGCGATCGCGCTGGCCAACGCCCCCGGCTATGGCCTGTCCGCCTCGATCTACACCAACGATCCGCGTGAGGTGTTCGGCTTCCGGCGCGGGGTGAGCGCCGGCATGCTCAGCGTCAACAACTCCACATCGGGCGCCGAGGCGCACCTGCCGTTCGGCGGGAACGGCAAGTCCGGCAACGGCAGCCGCCAGTCCGGCATCTGGGTCCTTGACCAGTTCACCCGCTGGCAGGCGATGAACTGGGACTACTCGGGCCACCTGCAGAAAGCCCAGATGGACGTCACCGAAATCGCCGCCGACCTGGACTTCAGGTTGAAGGCCTGACCCGCGGCACCGGATCAACTGCAATCCCGGCGCGAACGCGCGTACATTGCTGAGCTGGGATTGACGGCACGACCGTTGTGGGGTTCCGGTGACGGCAGGCTCCCCGGCCGCCGGGGGGAGGGTGGACCGTGGACAGCCTCGTCCTGCAGACGGCGATCGGCCTGGTTTTCATCTTCGGCGCCACCGCGGCCGCCGTCTCGGCGGTGACCGAAGGCGTGTCCCGCTTCCTCGGCCTGCGGGCCGAATACCTGCTCCGTGGCGTGCGCACGCTGGTCGACGGCCAAAGCGAGTTCGGGCTGTCCTGGCGGGCGGTCATGCCGAAGATGCTTGGCGGCCGCCTCCAGCCCGCGGCCGCCGACCCGCCGACGGCACGGGTCGCGCAGATCATGAGCCATCCGCTCGTCGCAAGCTCGGCGAAACAGGCGGACCCTCCGCAACAGGCCGGCAACACCAAGCTGACCAGCGCCCAGCGGCGGCGGCTGCCGTCATACATCGCGGGCCCGACGTTCGCCCGGGCCTTGCTCGATATCCTGCCGCGGCACCCGGACCGGCCGGGCGCACCAGACCACGACGGCGGACCGGGCGACAACCGGCAGGGCGGCCGGGGACGGCCGGCCAGGCCGGCCACGCCGGACCCACTGGCTGCGATCCACGGGTGGGCCGATGCCGACGCCTCCTCCGACCCGCTGGCGAAGGCCCTGCGGCCGCTGCTCACGGGGGCGCAGGACAACATGCAGGCCTTCGAGGCGAGCGTGGCCCGCTGGTATGACGACCACATGGCCCGCGTGAGCGGCTGGTACAAGCGCCACGTCCGGTGGATCTCCCTGAGCGCCGGGCTGGTCCTGGTCATCCTGTTCAACCTCGACGCGATCAGGATCGCCGACTCCCTGTACTCCGACCAGGCGGTCCGGGCCTCGGTGGTGACCCAGGCCACCCGGGCGGCCTCCTGCGCGGACAAGCCGCCAGCCACCTGCCTGGCCGACCTGCAGGCGAAGATCGGGCTGTTCCGCCTGGGCGGGCTGCCGGTCGGCTGGGCCGCCGTCCCCGTGTGCGCACAGCGGAGCTGCTCATGGCTGGACCGGCGCGGCCTCACCAATCCGGGCAAGAGCGGGATCAACAGCGTGGGGGCCGTCCTGCTCGTCCTGCTCGGCTGGGGGCTCATGGTCGCGGCCCTGATACCCGGCGCCCGCTTCTGGTTCGATCTGCTCTCGCGGCTCGGCACCCTCCGCTCGACCGGCCCCAGGCCGTCGGCGTAGGGCCCGGCCCGGCTCGCAGGGCGGGCCTTAGGAGCCGCGCCTCAGAGGTGATAGGCGTACTCGCGGAACTCCCAGTCGGTGACGAACCGCTCGAACCGCTCGATCTCGTTGCGCTTGTAGCTCACGAACGAGTCGACGAAGTAGCCGCCGAGCACGCCGGCGAGCTCGCTGTCCGCCGCCAGCTCGTCCAGGGCGTCGGCCAGCCGCAGCGGCAGCATCTCCGCCTTGGCCGCGTCGTAGCCGTATCCCTCCAGCTTCGGCGGCGGCTCAATCTTGTCCTGGATGCCCAGGTAGACCGCCGCACCGATGGCCGCCATCGCCAGATAGGGATTCGCGGTCGCGTCCCCCAGGCGGACTTCCATCCGGGCGCTGGGGCCGCGCTCCGGCGGGATGCGCACCATGGCGCTCCGGTTGTCGAGCCCCCAGTCGATCAGCCAGGGCGCCAGCGTGTCGGGCCCGAAGCGCTTGTAGGAGTTGATCGTGGGGTTCAGCAGGGCGCTGAGCGCCCGCGCGTGGCGGAGCACTCCGCCGATGGCGTGACGGCCCACCGCCGACAGCCCGTCCGCCCCCTGCGGGTCGCCGAAAATGTTGCCGCCTCCCTCGTCGCTGAGCGAGACATGGACATGGAATCCGGAGCCTCCCTCGTCGTTGAACGGCTTGGCCATGAAGGTGGCGAGCAGCTCCCGCTGGCGGGCGATCTCCTGCACGGCCGACTTGAGCCGGAACGAGCGGTCGGCGGCGCCGGCCACCTCCGAGTGGCCGAGGTTGATCTCGAACTGGCCCGGCGAGAACTCGTGGTTGGCCGCCGTCACCTGCAAGCCCGCGTCCCGCAGCTGCCGGAGCATCTGCAGGAGCAGCCCCCGCGGATCACCCTTGCGGCCGACCACATAGACGTTCCCCAGCTCGTCTGCGTAACGCCGCCAGCGCCCTTCCGGGTCACGCTGGCAGAGGTAGAACTCCAGCTCGGGACCACAGATCAGGGTGTACCCGAGGCCGGATATTTGATCGGCGACCCGGCGCACGACGTTGCGCGGCGACTCCGCCGCCGGTGCGCCGTCCGGCGTGGTCGCGTCGCCCAGGCACCACGCCGCGTTCGGCTCCCACGGCAGCGGCGCCAGCGTTGCCAGGTCGGGGCGGACATGGATGTCCGGCAGGCCCTCCTCGAGGCCGCCCTGAACCGGGACCACGTCCCCCATCGGGGAGGTGTGGTACACGGCGCGGCAGAACGCCAGGCCATGGCCGACCGCGGCCGGCAGCTCGTCGAGCAGCACGTCGCGGCCGCGGTCCACGCCAATCAGGTCCGGATACGACACCCTGACCACATCGACGCCGTCGGCGCGCAACCGCTCGCAGACGGCCGCGACGTCGGCCTCAGGCAGGTTCGGCACCGCTGGCTCCAACCAGAACGTTCGGATACAAATGATCTAGCAGCGTAACCGCGGGCAGCGGGCCCGGGCAACAGTCCAGGTACGAGCCTCCCGGAGGAGCCTCCAGGTACGAGCCTGCGGGGAATACTCCGCTGCGTCCAGGCACGGATACCGACGACCCGCGGGAGCGCGCATGACCGACGTGACCGGCTTCTTCTATCCCAGGACCGCCACCGGGCGGTCGTCCCTGCTGCCCGCCCCGCCGTGGCACTACTCCGGTGACATGCTCACGGTCGAATACCGGACCGACCCGGCGCGGGTCGCCGATCTGCTGCCCCGCCCTCTTGCTCCCGCCCCGCAGGACCCGGGCGCAGTGGCGCTGATCTGGGCCGACTGGCAGTCGTGCGGCGAAAGCGGGGAGGAACTCCTCGACCCGGTCCGCGCCCAGTATTCCGAATGCCTGGCCGTGGTCCGGTGCGGTTACGGCGGGCGGGTCTACTCGCGCTGCGTATACATCTGGGTCGACTCGGACGTCGCCCTCGCGCGCGGCCTCATCCAGGGCTACCCCAAGAAGCTGGGCTCGATCCACCAGACCCGGCCGCACCCGTTCGGGCGCGCCGCCCCGCGGATCGCACCGGGTGGCACCTTCGGGGGCACCCTGGCCGCCGGCGGCCGGCGGCTGGCCCAGGCGGTGGTGACGCTGCGCGAGGAATCGCCGACGGCCGGGTTCGTCAACGCCCACCCCATGGCCCACCACCGGTGGATGCCATCGATCGAGAAGGACGGGCCAGACGCCCTCGACGAGCTGATCGCCTCCGGCAGCGCCAGCGTCGAGGGCGGCCCAGCCTGGCGCGGCGACGCCACCCTCGAGCTCTTCGAGTCGCCGACCGAGGAACTGGCCGCCCTCGAGGTCCGGGAGATCATCGGCGGCTACTACCGGCAGGTCGGCGTCACCTGGGACGGCGGCACCGTCCTCGCGCGCTCTTGACCGCCATCCCCGACAGTTCATAAAGTTTGGAGCCAAACGACTTACCGGCCTGCGGTGGTGAACGTGTGCGCGATGGCGCGGGCGCATCCGGGCAGGGCAGCCGTTTTGACGGTGATCCGAGATGGGCGCGCGCACGAGATGGCGATGAGCGAAGCGAACGTGGTCGGCGTGGCCGTCGACACCCGGCACTGGATCGGCGGGCGCCGCATGGAGTCGGCGGGCACCTTCACCGATCTCTCCCCCGTCGACGAGCAGCCGGTCGCCCAGGTCGCCCGCGGTGGCGAGACCGAGGTCACGGAGGCGGTGCGGGCGGCCAGAGAAGCGTTTCCTGGCTGGGCGGCAACTACGGTGGCCGACCGCGCCGCCGTCCTGCACGCGATCGCCGACGGCATCGAGCGGCGGGCGGAGGACCTGTCACAGGTGGAGACCCGCGACAACGGCTCGCTGCTGCGCTCGCACCGCCGCAGCGTGATGCCGCGGGTCGCGCAGAACTTCCGCTTCTTCGCCGGCTGGCTCAGCGAGCTGGATGGCGATGGCCTGGAGATCTCCGGTCACCGGGAGCAGGTGTCCTGGGCGCCGTCCGGGGTCACCGCGGTGATCACGCCGTGGAACGCCCCGCTCATGCTGGCGACCTGGCGGATCGCGCCCGCGCTCGCGGCAGGCAACACGGTCGTGGCCAAGCCGCCGGAATGGGCGCCGCTGACCGCCAGCCTGCTCGCCGACATCACCCGCGACGCCGGCCTGCCGGAGAGTGTCTTCAACGTCGTCCAGGGCCTGGGCGGGCAGGCAGGCGCGGCGCTGGTGGCACACCCGGATCTGGCCAGGGTCGCGTTCACCGGGTCGGCCCGGACCGGCCGCATGGTCGCCGCGGCCGCGGGCGCGCAGCTGACCCCGGTGTCGCTGGAGCTGGGCGGCAAGTCGCCGCTGCTGGTGTTCGCGGACGCCGACCTGGACCTGGCGGTCACGCACGCGGTCGGACAGTACGACAACGCCGGGCAGGTGTGCCTGGCCGGCGCCCGGCTGCTGATCGAGGAGCCCATCGCCGGCGAGTTCACCGCGCGCTTCCTCGAGCGCGCCGCCGGGCTGCGGCAGGGCGACCCGAGAGACGAGGCCACAGACATCGGCCCGGCCATCACCCGCGAGCACCTCGACCGGGTGGACGGCTTCGTCCGGCGCGCGGTGGCGGCCGGGGCGCGCGTCCTGCTCGGCGGGGCGGTCAGCCCCGAACTCGGCGGCCTGTACTACCAGCCGACGCTGCTGGCCGGCGCCGCGGCCGGATCGGAGATCCTCACCGAGGAGGTGTTCGGCCCCGTGCTCACCATTCAGGCCTTCACCGGCGAGGACGAGGCGGTGGCGCTGGCCAACAGCACCAGGTACGGGCTGGCGGCCACGATGTTCACCGGCGACGAGGGCCGGGCGGAGCGCGTGTCCGCCCGGCTGCGGGCAGGCACCGTCTGGGTCAACTGCTTCTTCGTCCGCGACCTGCGCGCGCCGTTCGGCGGCGCCGGGCTGTCCGGGATCGGCCGTGAGGGCGGCACCTGGAGCTTCGACTTCTACGCCGACGTGAAGAACACCGTCTACGCCCCGAAGGGATGGCGGCCCAGTGGGTGATCACAGTGGGTGAAGTTGCCGGGGCCGGGCTGCTCGCCCATGTCCCGACGATCATGCTCCCGTACGACCAGCGGCTGGAGCTCAACGAGGGCAAGGAGATCAGCCTGGTCCCCGGCCTGGAGCGGCTGCGGGCCGAGGTCTTCGAGGCGCTCGACTACGACACCGTGGTGGTGCTCGACTCGCACTGGCATACCACCGTCGAGTTCGTCGTGGCCGCCCAGCAGCGGCGGGCGGGACTGTTCACCTCGGACGAGCTGCCGCGTGGCATGTGCCGGATCCCCTACGACTGGCGTGGCGACCCCGGGCTTGCCCAGGCGGTCGCCCGCCAGGCGGACCGGCACGGAACGTGGATCACCGCCATCGAGGACCCGTGCCTGCCGGTCCACTACGCCACGGTCAACCTGTGGCACTATCTGGGCCGCGGGCTGGACAAGCGGTGGGTCTCGATGAGCACCGCGCAGACCGGTGACACCGAGGACTTCCTGCGCGCGGGGCGGGCGCTCGGCGCGGCCATCGCGCAGTCGGGCCGGACCGTGCTGCTGGTGGCGTCCGGCGCCATGTCACACACGTTCTGGTCGCTGCGGGAACTGCGGGCGCACGAGGCCAGCGACACCGCGCACATCAGGACCCTGGAAGCCCGCGCGGCCGACCAGGACCGGATCGCCTGGCTGCAGGCGGGCGATCATGACCGGGTGATCGCCACGATGCCGGAGTTCCTGCTGGCCCGGCCCGAGGCGAGGTTCGCGCACTACCTGATGATGATCGCGGCGATCGGCGGGGGCGCGGTGACGGCGCCCGGACGCCCGTTCAGCGATTATGAGAATTCGGTGGGCACCGGCCAGGTGCACATCTGGTTCGGCCGGCCGGCCGCGGGATGGTGCGCGCCCGGGGCGCCGGGCCGCGTGCCTGGCAGCTAGCGACCCGGGAGGCCGCCAATGCCCGAGTACCGCCGGATCCTGCTCGACGGCTCGTGTGTGCAGGTGCGCCGCGACGGCGAGGAACTGGTGGCCGCGGACGGCCGCCGGGTGGCCGCCGCCGGCGCGGTGCACCTGCCGCCCGCCGTGCCCAGCAAGATCGTCGCGGTTCACCTCAACCACCACAGCCGGGTCGCCGAGTTCGGCGCCACGCTCTCCCCGGCCCCGACCTACTTCCACAAGCCGGTTTCCGCGCTGGTCGGCCACGGCGGCGCGGTGGTCAGGCCGGCCAACTGCCAGTACCTCAACTACGAGGGCGAAGTTGCCATCGTGATCGGCCGGACGTGCCGCGGGGTGCCGCCGCCAGAGGCCGGCGGCTACATCGCCGGCTATACCATCGCGAACGACTTCGGGCTGCACGACTTCCGCGACACCGACGCGGGGTCGATGCTGAGGGTCAAGGGCTCGGACACGATGGCCCCGCTCGGTCCCGGGCTGGTCACCGGCTGGGACTTCCACGGCAAGCGGCTGCGCACCTACGTCAACGGCCGCCTCGCGCAGGACGGTTCCACCGACGAGATGCACTGGGACATGCACTACCTGGTCGCCGACATCGCCCGCACGATCACCCTCTGCCCCGGCGACGTGCTGCTCTCGGGTACGCCGGCGAACTCCCGGCCGGTGCAGCCGGGCGATGTGGTCGAGGTCGAGGTGGAAGGGCTGGGCACGCTGGCCAACCACATCGTCGCCGGGCCGGCCGGTGTTCCCGTGGGGTTCGGCGCCCAGCCGTCGGCGAGCGAGGAGGTCATCTCCACCGCACTCGGCGGGGACTGGGAGTTCCGCGGCATCCGGCCACCGGCCCGGACCTGAGGGAGGGCCCACGTGGACCTGCGCGACTGGCTCGGCCGCGCCGTGAGCGCGGTCGAGGACTGGGAAGCCGGCTTCGCACCCTTTGAGCGCCACCCCTCGCTGCGGGTCAGCGAGGAGCGGTTCGCCGCCGCCTTCGGCACCTTCGCGGACAGGCTGCGCGACAACTACCCGTACTTCCACCCGTCCTACGCGGGGCAGATGCTGAAGCCGCCGCATCCCGCCGCGGTGGCCGGCTACCTCGCCGCGATGCTCATCAACCCGAACAACCATGCGCTGGACGGCGGCCCGGCCACGTCGGCGATGGAGAAGGAGGTGGTGGCGCAGCTGGCGGCCATGTTCGGCTTGCGCACCCAGCTCGGCCACCTGACCAGCAGCGGCACCATCGCCAACCTGGAAGCGCTCTACGTCGCCCGTGAGCTGCACCCCGGGCGTGGCATCGCGTACAGCGCCGACGCTCACTACACCCACGCCCGCATGTGCGGGGTGCTCGGCGTGCCGGGGACCGCCGTCGAGGTGGACGAGGCCGGCCGGCTCGACCTCGGCGCGCTGGATGCCCTGCTGGCCGGCGGCCGGATCGGGACGGTGGTGGCGACGGCCGGCACGACCGGGCTCGGCGCCATCGACCCGGTGGACGGGGTGCTCGCGGTGGCCCGCCGGCACGGCGTCCGCGTCCACGTCGACGCGGCCTACGGGGGCTTCTTCACGCTTCTGGCGGGCGCCGACGGCCCGGCCGGGCTCGACCCGGCCCCGTGGCGGGCCATCGCCGACTGCGACTCGGTCGTCGTCGACCCGCACAAGCACGGGCTGCAGCCCTACGGCTGCGGGGCCGTCCTCTTCCGCGACCCGGCCGTCGGGCGCTTCTACTCCCACGACTCGCCTTACACCTACTTCACCTCCGGGGAGCTGCACCTGGGCGAGATCAGCCTGGAGTGCTCCCGGGCCGGGGCCGCGGCAGCCGCGCTCTGGCTCACGTTCCAGCTGCTGCCGCCGCGGCCGGACGGGCTCGGGCAGGTGCTGGCGGCCGGCCGCCGGGCCGCGCTCGACTGGTCGCGGATGCTCACAGCATCGGGCCGGCTGCGGCTCTACCAGCGCCCGGAGCTCGACATCGTGTGCTACTTCCCGGCCACCACCCCGGCCAGCCTGGCCGCGATCGACCAGGCATCGGCGCGGATGCTCGCCGACGGCATGAAAGACCCCGCGCACCCGGTTTTCCTGTCGACCCTGACCGTCGACGCCGGCGCGTTCGCCCGCCGTCACCCCGGCGTCGCCACGGACGCAGGCGGGGCCCGGATCCTGCGCAGCGTCTTGATGAAGCCCGAATCCGAGAGTTACCTGGGGCAGTTGCATGCCCGCATCGAAGAACTCGCCGGCTGAGCTCGGCGCGTACCATCGTGGCATGCCCCGACGTCTGGCCGTCGGCACCACCCGCGACCTCGTGCGGGCCGAGCGCGACATCCGCGACCGGATCGGGGACCAGTCCCTGGACTTCGCGGCGATGGCCGCGGTGTCGAACATCTACCGCGCCGCGAACGTGATCCGCAACCACATGGAGCGGAAGGTCCTGGCGGACGAGGACCTCTCGTGGGCCGCGTTCACCGTGATGTTCGTCCTGTGGATCTGGGGCGACCAGCAGACCCGGCATCTTGCCGCGGAGGCGGGGGTCACGAAGGGGACGCTCACCGGCGTGCTGAAGACCCTGGAGAAGCGGGGCCTGGCGCGGCGGCGTGCGCACGAGGCCGATGGCCGGCTGGTGCTCGTCGGCCTGGAGCCCAAGGGCGTCGCGGTGATAGAGCGGCTATTCCCCGCCTTCAACATGGGCGAGGCGCTCGTCAGCGCCAGCCTGACCGAGCAGGAGAAGCATCAGCTCGCGTCACTGCTCCGCAAGATCATCCGGGCCGTCGAGGACGGCTGACGGCGGCTCGTCGATCACAGCGGGTGATTCCGGGGGGTCGTCCCCCCAGGCCAGCACAGCGGGAGGTTGAGGGGGGTCGTCCCCACGGGCCAGCAGCAGCGCGGCGGCGACCAGCAGGTCGGCACGGCCCTTTGCGGCCGGCTCCTGGGCCACCGTCTCGGCGAGGAACGCATCGGGATCCTGCCCCGCCCGCTCGGCCTCCGCCCTCGCGCCGGCATCCATCCACCGACTCAGCTGGGCGCCATCGACCTCGGGGTGGAACTGGACCGCCAGGTGCCGCCCGATCGCGAACGCCTGCACCCCGACCTCGTTGCGGGCCAGGATCGCCGACCGTTGCGGCGGCAGGCACCGGTCGCCATGGAACTGGAGCCAGGGCCCCGCCGGGACAAGCGCCGGGTCGAATGAGGTGATCATGGTCCAGCCGACTTCCTTCCGGGCCGCCGGGACCACCCGCCCGCCCAGCGCGGCGCACAGCGCCTGCGCGCCGAAGCAGATCCCGAAGACGGGCACGCCGGCCTCGTCGGCCCGGCGCAGCCACGCCAGTTCCTGTTCGATCCAGGCGCTGGCCGGGCCGTCGTCGTACACCGATCCGATGGCGCCAAGCACGACAACGTGGTCGGCGCCGGCGAGCGGCGGGAGCGGGCCCTCCGCCGGGAACCGGTGCGTGGTCAGCTCGGCGCCGCGGGCCTCGAATGCCGCGCCGATGAAGCCCGGCGAGTCCTCCGTGTGGTGCCGGACAACGATGACGCGCACGGGCCCGCCCTCCGATTGCCGTCCATCTCGTTTGGTGCCAAACTATCTGCCATGCCCCCCACCGTCGACCTGACCGACCTCGACATGTGGGCGCGCGGCGTTCCCTACGGCGAGTTTGCCCGGCTCCGGCGCGAGGCTCCCGTCGCATGGTGCGATGAAGCACCGCCGAACTCGGGCTTCTGGTCCGTCCATTGCTATCAGGACATCGTGGCCGCGAGCCGCGACGTGGCAACGTTCTCATCGGCGCGCGGGATCTCCTTCGAGGAGCCGACCGACGAGGACATGGAGGCCCGCCGGACGATCATCGACACCGACCCGCCCGGCCACACCACGCTGCGCAAGATCGTGTCGGGGAGCTTCACGCAGCGGGCGGTTGCGGTCTACCTGCACTTCGTCGAGGGACTCACCGAGGAGGTCCTGGACACGGGGCTGGCCAGCGGGGAGTTCGACTTCGTCGACGCGGTGGCGAAGGAAGTGCCGATCCGGGTGCTGGCACGGATCATGGGACTGCCCGGGGCCGACCTGGACCAGTTCATCGACCTCGGCGACCGGCTGATCGCCAACACCGACCCGGAGGTCACCGACGTCGTCTGGGGCCGCGACGACACCGACGCCTACCGCAGGTTCCCGTTCCGCAGCCCCTACGGCAAGCAGCTGTGGGACCTGGGCCGCGAGGTCGTGCGGGACCGGCTGCGCTCCCCCGGCGACGACCTGCTGTCCACGCTGCTGCGGGCCGAGGTCGACGGCGACCAGCTCAGCGAGACCGACCTCGACAACTTCTTCTCGATCCTGGTCATCGCCGGGAACGAGACCACCCGCATCGCCATCGCCCAGGGGATCCTCGCGTTCTGCGAGCATCCTGGCCAATGGGACCGGCTGCGGGCGGACCCCGGGCTGCTGGATACGGCGACGGAGGAGGTGCTGCGGTGGAGCTGCCCGACGCACTTCATGCGCCGGACGGCGGCCGCCGACACCGAACTGGGCGGCGCACGGATCCGCGCCGGCGACAAGGTGGTGCTCTGGTATGTGTCCGGGAACAGGGACGGGGCCGAGTTCGAGGACGCGGAGACGTTCGATGTCAGCAGGTCGCCCAACCGCCACCTGTCCTTCGGGCGCGGCGGCCCGCACCTGTGCCTGGGTGCCCACCTCGCCCGGCTGGAGGTACGCGTCGTGCTCGCGGCACTTGCCCGGCGGGTGGCGCGGTTCGAGCTGGCCGGAGCGCCGCGCCGGATCCGGTCGAACTTCACCAACGGCCTCAGACACCTGCCGGTGCGGGTGCGGCCGGCCTGAGGCGGCCCGCGGCCGGGTGAAGGCGTGACGCCGCCGCCGCGGCTGCTGCTGATCCTCACCGAGAACTGGACCATGCAGCCGCCGCCGGACGTCGGCGATCTCGTCACCTTCGCCGTCGAGGCCGAGCAGGCCGGGATCGACGGGGTGATGGTCAGCGAGCACATCGTCCTCGGGCCGTCGGCGAACGCGGCCGGCCTGCCCGTCAACCCGCGGGACTACGCCCTGCCGGGAAACCAGGATCCCGCGACGCCGTGGCCGAGCCCGGTCGTCCTGCTCAGCGCCGTCGCCGCCGCCACCCAGCGGCTGCGGCTCGTCGCCGGTGCCCTCATCAGCCCGCTGCGGCACCCGCTCGCCATCGCCAAGGACCTGGCCACCCTCGACCGGCTCAGCCGGGGCAGGCTGATCGTGCTGCCCACCGTGAGCTGGCACCGGGACGAGTACGACGCGCTCGGGGTCCCGTTCGCCCGCCGCGGCGACATCCTCGACGAGCAGCTCCAGATCTGGTCGCGGGCCTGGGCGGGCTCCCCGGTGGCGTTCGACGGCCGCCATTACCGATTCGGCGAGGTCTGGCTGGAGCCGCAGCCGTTCCGGCCCGGCGGGCCCGTGCTGTGGTTCGGCGGATCGTCGGTACACCGCAGGCTGATCGACCGGCTCGTGCGCTACGGCAGCGGTTTCAACCCGCTTGGCCAGCCCGACGATGCGGGCCTGGCCCGGATCGCCGGCGCCCTCATCGCGGCCGGCCGGCACCCCGGCGACATGGAGTACGTGGGCGGCACGCGGGGGGCGTTCTCCGGACCGGACGGGCTCGCCGACCTCGACCAGGCGCTGGCCGGCATCCCCGTGCAGCTGGCCCGCGGGTTCCGGACCATCTGCGTCAAGCCGTCGCAGTTCACCGACAACACGGCGCGGATCGGTGACTTCTGCCGGGAGCTGGTCGCGAAAGTGTCGGCCCTGGCTTGACCCGCCATGCCCGGCAGGCGAACCTTGACACAGATCGTTTGTGTCCATACGATCCCGGGCATCGGTGCGCCCCAGAGGGGGGATCGTGACGAAGATCGATGCCTTCGCTCACATACTCCCGCCGGCCTACGCGCGGCGCCTGGAGCCGATCACGTCGGGCGCGGACGTCAGCGAGCGGATACCCGGGTACCGGCCGTGGATCCATGAGGACCCCGCGCTGACCGGCCTCGATGCCCGGTGGCGGTCGATGGGCCCGTTCGGGGACTACCCACGTTCGTTAGGCAAGGAGGAACCGATGGCCAGTTCCGAGCAGGGCTACAGTTCCGAGCAGGGCTATGAACGCCTGGGTGCGAAGCTGCTGTCGCTCCCCGACGTCATCGCCCAGTCCATCGGGTTCATCGGCCCGGTGTTTTCCTCGGCTTTCGTGATCCCGCTCGTCGTGGGCGTGATCAGCGCCTCCGGCAAGGGCGGCGGTGTCGCGGCACCGCTCTCGGTGCTCATCGCCGCGGTCGGGGTGTTCGCGCTCGGCTGGGTCGTCTCCAGCTATGCGAAGGAGATCCACGCCGCCGGATCGCTGTATGACTACGTGACCCGCGGCCTCGGCGAGCGGGTCGGCACCGCGGCCGGGTGGCTCTACTACGGCGGCGTGACCATCCTGCTCACCGGCCTGCTGCTGCTGATCGGCGGCTACCTGCAGGGCACGATCGCCGCCGAGTTCGGCGTGAACCCGCTGCCGTCCTGGGCGTGGACCGCGATCCTCATCGCCGTGATCGGCGCGATCCTGTACTTCGGCGTCCGGATCTCTACCCGGAGCCAGCTGGTGCTGGCCCTGGTCTCGATCATCGTGGTCGGCGCCTTCTTCATCTTCGTGATCATCAAGCTGGGCTCGGCGAACAGCCTCAAGCCGTTCAACCCGTCGTCGGCGGCCGACGGCTGGCCCGGCATCATTTTCGGCATGCTGTACGGGGTGCTGCTGTTCATCGGCTTCGAGACCGCGGCCAACCTGGCCGAGGAGACGCCCAACCCGCGGCGGCACATCCCGATCGCGGTGATGGCCACGGCCGCGATCGCCACCGTCATGTACGTCGTCGCCACCTATGTGGAGGTGGCCGGCTTCCACTACGACCTCAAGACGCTGACCGCCGCCGCGGCGGCGCCGCTGTTCGCGCTCGGTGCGCCCGCGAGCGCGGGCGGCTACGGCGGCGTCTGGATCGACCGGCTGCTGGAGCTCGTCGTCCTGTTCGACATGCTGGCGGTCGCGATCGGCTGCGCGGTGTCGGCCTCGCGGGGGATCTTCGCGATGGCGCGGGACCGCCGGATCCCGGCCCCGCTGGCCAGAGTGTCCCCGCGGCACGGCACGCCGCTCGGCGCGACCCTCTTCGTGGTCGGCGCGTCGGTGGCGACCCTGCTCATCAACCAGTTCTGGACCGGGCTGTTCGCCCTGCCGCAGACCCCGCACTACTTCGCGCTGTTCGCATGGGGGTCGACCTTCGGCGGTTTCGCGCTGGTCGTGGTGTACCTGCTCATGTCCGTCGGCGCGCTGCGCAGCTTCGGGAGGGCCGACGGCCGCGTCCGGATCATCTGCTCGGCGGTGATCGGCATCCTGATCACCGCCGCCGCCATCTTCGGCTCGTTCTACAAGGTCACCGCGCCGACCATCTACGCGCCGTGGTTCGCGCTCGGCCTGCTCGTGATCGGCTTCGCCTCCACCTGGGTGCTCAAGGCCAGGCAGTCCGCGAGCACCCAGCTGGCCGACCTGAGCGCCGAGGGCACCGCGTGAGCACGCGGTGACCCGCCCACGCGCCGTCCTCGTCACCGGCGGGGGGAGCGGGATCGGCGCCGCCGTGGCCCGCATGCTGACGGCGGCGGGCAGCCGCGTGGCCATCTGCGGGCGCCGCGCGGACGCCCTGCGCGTAGTCGCGGCGGAGACCGGCGCCCTCGGCCTCGTCTGCGACGTGGCCGACGCCGAGCAGGTGGCCCGGGTGGTCGAGACGGTGGCCGGGGAGTTCGGCGGGCTGGACGGTCTGGTGCTGAACGCCGGGGTGATCGCGCCCGGCGGGGTCGCGGACCTGTCGCCCGCGGACTGGTCCGCGATGGTGTCGGTCAACCTGACCGGCGCCTTCCTGATGGCGCGGGCGGCGCTCCCGCACCTGCGCGCCGGCCGCGGGGCGGTCGTGTCCGTGGCCTCGGTCGCCGCCCTGCGGGCCGCCGGCGGGATGGGCGGCTACGCGGCGACCAAGGCCGGGCTGGCGATGCTGACGCAGTCCCTGGCCGTCGATCACGCCCACGAGGGGCTGCGGGCGAACGTGGTATGCCCGGGCTGGACCATCACCGAGATGGCCGACGAGGAGATGGCCGCCTTCGGTGCCGAGCGCGGCATGGGCGTGCCCGGCGCCTACGAGCTCGTGACGGCGCTGGTGCCGCAGCGCCGGCCGGCCCGCGCCGGCGAGGTCGCGGCGGTAGTGGCCTGGCTGCTGTCCGACGTGTCCTCCTACGTCAACGGCGCGGTGATCCCGGTCGACGGCTCGGCTTCGGCGGTAGACGTCGGGACCATGGCGTTCGACCCGAGGGTGAGCGTGCGGCTGGAAGGAAGAGGGGGTGAGCCCTCCGGCACTGGCTGATCCTTACCGGCCCGGCCGGACGGCCGGCAAGGGTCACACGGGTGGTTTCGGGGCGAGGATCAGCAGGACGGACGCGAACACCAGGATGACCCCGCCGACGCCGATCAGCCCAATCCGCGCCGCACGGACGAGGAAGTGGCCGCTGATGCCCACCAGGAACAGCACGGTCGCCAGGTAGACCGTCGTCCGAACATAGCCGTCGGAGTTGCCACCCGCCTCCTCGCCGAGCGTGTAGTGGCGGTCGGCGCTGGCATCAAGCCGCCGGGACAGGGCCAGCTCGGGCTGCCGGTACTCGCGCATGTAGGTCGGGCCCGCCGGCGCGTTCGGGTTCGTGAACGGGTGTGTCCGCAGCCAGGCATCGAACGCGCCCCGGAACTCCGGCCGGAAACGGTATTCGGCCACCCGCATCGCGTCCTTGTTCCCGGCCACGTACGCGACGAACCAGGCGGTGAACGTCGACGAGTCGAAGTTCCGCAGGTCCGCGGCCTGGTAGGCGGCCCGGTTTGCCTGCGTCCTCGCCGCCGACGCCTGGGCCAGCTCGAGCGAAGACTCCGTGCCCCATTTCGCCGCCGCGAAGCCGGACCAGGCAGCGAGCACCGCCACCACCGCCAGCAAGGTCGCCTCGACGATGGTGATCAGCCGGTCGTGGCCCTTACGTTCTGCGGTGGGGCCCCTCTCGGCCGCCCGTGCCCGGTGCTCGGCGATCTCCTTCCCGACCTCACTCGGCGACAAGCCCTCCGGCACCGCACCCCCTCCTCAGCGGCGTGACCCCCGTCCCGCCGTATCCGTCCCCAGTCCACGCGCCGGCGCCGGCCGCGTGCCTCACCCGGCGTGGGTGAGATCGGTCACTGGCCCACCGTCGCCACCACGCGGGCCTCGGAGACCGCGTCGAGCAGCCGCCGGTAGTCCTTCTCGTTCTGGTCGGCGTAGGCGAGCGCGAAGTCGGCGACGGCGCGGTCGAACTCCTCACCGCCGCCCAGGTAGCCGGAGATCACCGCCGCCCGGCCGGTGCGGGCGTGCGCGCGGGCCAGCGCCCAGCCACAGAGCCTGCCGTAGTAGCTGAGCTGGTGCGGGTCCATCAGGGAGACGCTCATGCTTCCCTTCATGTCGCGCAGCTGGCGCACGTAGTAGTCCTTGGCTGCCGACAACAGCTCACCGGGGCCACCGCCGGCGGTTCCCAGGCCGCTGGTCCAGCCCAGGAACGGGTCGGATGCGGCCTGGGTCAGCAGCTGGCCCTTGACCACCCGCTCGCCCTGGTGAACGTATTCGCTCTTGCCGGCAAACGGCGCCAGCACCGATTCCTGTGCCTCCTTGAGCTGGAGGAACAGCGGCTCGTCCGGACGGTCGCCGAGCAGGAGCAAGATGAAGGCCTCCGTGCCGACCGAGCCGACGCCCACGACTTTGCGCGCGAAGTCGCCGAAGTAGTAGCGGCGGAGCACCTCGCGCCGGTCCGCCGCCAGGGTCTCCTGATAGAGCGTGATCGCGTGCCGCAGTTCCTCGAGGACTCCGGGATGGCGCTCGATGGGATAGCGGACGATCACCGGGTGGGCCGGCCGGATGCGGTACTGCCCGTCGACCTTGTCGCACATCTTCAGGAACGCCTTGAGACTGGTCCGCTGGCGTGCCTTGGCTATGTCCGCGCGGCGGCGCTCCACCGCCTTCTTGGGCTGGAGCGCGTCGTAGAGCCTGGTGACCTCGTCGATGTCGAGCCGTGAGTACCAGACCTTCAGGAAGCGCATCGACGCGTAGCGGAACATCTCGGTGCGGTAGCTGCGGACGGCCTGGCGTGCCGCGGTGTGGGCGTCGCGGTCAGAGAACTCCTGCTCGCGGGCGGCGACGGCGAAGCTGGCGGCCAGGCGCTTGAGGTCCCACTCGAACGGGGCGGGCAGGGTCTCGTCGAAGTCGTTGACATCGAAGACCAGGCGCCGGTCGGGGGCGGCGAACATGCCGAAGTTCAGCAGGTGCGCATCACCGCATGCCTGCACCCGGATGCCGGACGTCGGCGTGTGCGCGAGATCCCAGGCCATCGGCGCGGCCGCGCCGCGGAAGTAGGCGAACGGCGAGGCGATCATGCGGCCGTACCGGATCGGCACCAGATCGGGTACCCGGGTCCTGGCCTGCTGCTCGAGGATGTCCACCGGGTCCGGCCGGTCCGGCGGCGGCTCCCACTGAGCATGGCTCAGGCGCGGCACGGCCAGGCGCATCTCGCGCCCCCGCTGCCGCCACTCCTCGGGCGTCAGCAGTTCGTGCGGTGGGGCGAGGACGCCCGGAGACATTCTGGTCACGAGACCACCCCCGAACCGCGGCTCCGGCGGCAGCCCGTCCCTGCCGATGAATCCGCGGCGGCCCACGGCCATGTGGAGTCCGACTTATCAACACCTTAAGGCGGCAGTTGTGTCATGCATACCCGCCGGACATGGGCAACCAACGGGCTGGCCGCGCCCGCCGGCCGCGGCAACGGCATCGGGCCGCCGGTCCGGCCAGCTGCCGGGAGGCCCTCGCGGCTTGCCGCCGCCGGCGGTGAAGCCGCACGGGCGATCCGTAGCCGGAGTATGGTAACTGGTATGGCTTCGAAGAAGGTGACCATCACGCTGGACGAGGACCAGCTCGGCCGGATCCGCGCCCTGGTGGAGGCGGGCACGGCGCCCAGCGTGTCCGGGTTCGTGCAGCACGCAGTCGGCGTGGCCCTGGATGATGTCGCAGGGTGGGGCGCGCTGCTCGCCGAGGCATTGCGGGAGAGCGGTGGCGCGCTCTCCGGCGAGGAGCGCGCCTGGGCCGACGATATGCTCGGCACCAGGAAACCCCCGAACAAGCCGGCCGCCTGATGGCGGGTGTCACCTTCGATGCGGCCGGGCTGATCGCCCTGGACCGCGGCGATCGCCGCATAGTCGTGCTCCTCGCCCGCGCCCGCGAGACCAGTGCCCGCGTCACCATCCCAGCGACCGCCCTGGCCCAGGCCGTCCGCCGGCCCGAACAGCAGGTACGGCTCGCACGGCTCGTTCGCCAGCCCACCACCGACGTCATCGCCCTCGACCGGGTGGACGCTACCAATGTCGGCCGGCTCCTGGCGGCGAGCGGAACCTCAGATATCTCCGACGCCCACGTCGTGATCTGCGCACGCCGCAGCGGCCAGCGCGTCGTCACGTCCGATCCCGGCGATCTCCGTGCCCTCGACCCGGCCGTCCAACTGATCGCGCTCTGACAGCCTGCGGCTTCCACGCTGGCTTCCGGCGGTCACTTCACGATCGGGCACGTAACTCACGGCGCGGGCGGCTTGGGGTGCCATCACTTCCGTCTGCGGTGGGGCCAGCCTCCCCCGGGAGTCGTCCCAGCACACTTGTGACGGGTCCGCCGCAGGTCATCTACTGTGAATATCGTGCGGCCCGAGCGGCCAGTGGGGGGTGGGCGAGCATGCGGATTGCCCTGACCTGGCTGCGCCTGGAGTCGCGCCGCCGGTGGCGTTCGCTGGTGGTCCTGGCGCTGCTGGTCGCCCTGGCCACGGCGACGGTGCTCACGGCGGTGGCGGGAGCGCGGCGGGGCCAGAGCGCCTATGACCGGCTGTGGGCGCGCACACTGCCGGCGACCGCGACAGTGCTGCCGAACCAGCCGGGCTTCGACTGGGCGCTGGTCCGTGCGCTGCCGGAGGTCAGTGCCCTGACCATGTTCCCGGTCGTCTTCGGGTTCGCGGTGGACTGCTGCCCCGGGGCGGGTGCCGGGTTCCCCCCCGCCGATACCGAGTTCACCCGGACGATCGAGCGGCCGGTCATCCTGGCGGGGCGGCTGTACAACCCCAGCCGCGCCGACGAGGTCGTGGTCACCCCCAAGTTCGTCGCGAGCTACGGCAAGGGGGTGGGCGACACACTGACCCTGCACCTGGCCAGCCCGCAGCAGGTCGACGCGCAATACGACGGGTCCACTGGGCCACCGCGCGGGCCCACCATCCGGGCCCGCATCGTCGGGGTGGGCCGCACGCCCTGGGGGATCGACGCGGACGGCCCGGGGCAATCCGGTGGCGTGGTCCCCTCGCCGGCCCTGTTTACCGACTACCGCGCCAACATCATCGGCACGAGCGGCAAGACATACATCAACGCTCTGGTGCGGCTCAAGGGGGGCGCGGCCGCGATTCCCGCATTCCGCAAGGACCTGGCCAGCGTGACCGGGCGGTCCGATATCGACGTGTGGAACAACGGCGTCAACTTCGGCGAGCCCACCCGCAAGGTCACCGGGTACGAGGCCGCGTGCCTGCTGGCGTTCGCGCTGGCCGCCCTGGTCGCCGCCTTCTTCCTGGTCGGGCAGTCCGTGGCCCGGTACACCTCCGCCACGGTCGTGGATCTGCAGGTGCTGCAGGCGGTGGGCATGACCCGGCGGCAGGCCGTCGGGTCGGCCTCGGCCGCGCCCTTCCTGGCCGGGGTCGCGGGGGCGACGGCCGGCGTGGCCGGTGCGGTCGTGGCCTCGCGGTGGATGCCGATCGGCCTGGCGGCAATCGCCGAGCCGCATCCGGGGGTGGACGTGGACTGGCTGGTGCTGGGCACCGGCTGGGTCATCGCCCCGCTGCTCGTGCTGGCCGGGTCGGCCGCGGCCGCGGCGACGGCGCTCACCGCCGGGCGGCGGCGCCGGGCCCCGCGCCGGTCCGCCGCGGCGGCCGCCGCGGCGGGAGCAGGGCTGCCCGTGCCGGCCGTGATCGGCGCCCGTTTTGCCCTCGAACCCGGACGCGGCCGTTCCGCCGTGCCGGTCCGGCCGGCCCTGGTTGGTGCGATCGCGGGCGTACTTGGCGTGCTCGCCGCCTTCACCTTCGCCGCCGGGGTGTCCGACGCCGCCGCCAACCCGGCGCGCTTCGGGCAGACCTGGCAGCTGGGCACGTTCCTCGGTCTCAACGGCCGGGACTTCGGGCCGGCCAGCCGGGTACTTCGTGCCGTCGCGGCCGACCGCGACGTGATCGGCGTCGAGGACGCGCGTATCGCGGGGGCACAATCCGGGCAGGTCTCCATCGAGAGCTTCACCTATGCCCCGGTGGCCGGCAAGCGGCTGCCGATCGTCGTCGCCGACGGGCGCATGCCCACCCTGCCAGACGAGATAGCACTGGCCCCGACGACCGCCCGTGACCTGCACGCCGCCACGGGCTCCACGGTGCGCCTCGCCGGCGGCGCGACCCAGCGGGCGGTGCGGGTGACGGGCATCGCCTTCGTCCCCGCGGGCCCGCACAACGGCTACGCCGACGGCGCGTGGCTCACTCCCGCCGGGTACGACCGGATTTTCGCTGGCTCCCACTATGCCTTCAAGTTCCACGTCGCTGCGGTGGCCCTGCGGCCCGGCGCGGACGTGCAAGCGGTCGCGCACAGGCTGAACGCCGCCGCAGCGGCCATCAAGGGCGGCGGGGCATTCCAATTCTCGCCCCCGTTCCCGCTGCCGGAAGTTCAGCTGATCAAGGACCTCGAGTTGCTGCCGCTGGCACTGAGCGCCTTCCTGGCCCTGCTGGCCATCGGGGCGGTCGGGCACGCCTTGTCCATCGCCGTCCACCGACGGCGTCACGACCTGGCGGTCCTGCGGGCGCTCGGGATGAGCCGGCTGCAGACGCGCATGGTGGTCGCCACACAGGCGAGCGTGCTCGCGGTGATCGGGCTGGTGTTCGGGGTGCCGCTCGGGGTCGCGCTCGGACGCAGCATCTGGCGCGTGGTCGCCGGGTTCACGCCGCTGGCTTATCACCCGCCGCTTGCCGTGTGGGCGCTGCTGCTGATCGGCCCCGTCGCCCTGCTGGCCGCGAACGTGCTCGCCGCCTGGCCAGAACATCATGCCGCGCGGCTGCGCACCGGGCAGCTTCTTCGCACCGAGTGACGCCGAGCCGCGACACGGCGGCGCTCGGCCCGGTGGAAACCGGCCCACAGGGCGGCAAGTGCGGCGGCAAAGGCCGGCAGCCAGGCGATCCGCTCGGCGACCCACAGCGCACCCGATGGCGCCGTATGCAGGCCGGGCAGCCGGCCGATGAGCAAGCCGGCCATGGTGACGGCGAGGAACGCGGTCTGGTGCCAGAGAAACAGCGTCATCGCCGACAGGTTGACCATCGCGACCGCCGCCCACGCCAGCGGGCGGCGCATCCACCGGGCCAGCCGCTCCCGCGCCAGCAGCGCCAGGCCCACCTGGGCGATGCCGAAGGTTACGGCCGCGAGGGTGGGCGGGTTCAGGTTCGAGATGGCCGCGCCGTTGACCCCGACCATACTCGCCGGGTATCCCGCCCAGACGACGAGCGCCGCCGTGGCGGCGGCGCCGCCGGTGAACATGAGCGCGGGCGTCATCCAGCCACGGAACGCCCCCCGCGCCCACGCGATGCCCATCAGGTAGGGGACCATCCAGCCGGCGGCAACGTTGACCCAGCCTGTCCAGGCCGGCCCGCCGAGGCCGAAACGCACCAGGTCAGCGGCAGCGACGACGGCGGCGGGGAACAGCGCCGCGCGCGCACCGAACCGCCCCACGATCGCCACGGCCAGCGGGGTCGCGGCCATCAGCGCGGCGTACACACCCAGGAACCACAGTGGATCGAGGACCAGCCTGAGCAGGGTGCCGACCGTCCGCTCCGGGATCCCGCCAAGGCTCAGCCCCACCGCCGCTGTTGCCCACACGGCCACGAGCGCCACCACCGGACGGGACAGCCGTGCCAGGCGTTTGCGCAGCCAGGCAAGATAGTCGCCGGTGAAGCCGCGAGCGGCCGCGTAGCCGCCGACGAAGAAGAAGAGCGCAAGCGTCTGGAAGATCCACGACAGCGGGGTGAGGGCGGGCATCGAGGCCAGCGGGCTTGCGTCGTGCAGCACGTCGCCCGCCCGGCCGCGACTCAGCACCAGCGCGGTGACCATCCAGTGCCCGAGGATGACCCCGGCGATGGCCAGCGCGCGGAGCGCGTCGACGGTGCGGTCCCGGTGCGGCGGCGTGGCGGCGTCGACGCGGGCCGCGAGGCCCCGGATCCCGGTGACGGGGTGGCGGGTCATCGGGTGACTCCGGCGGGGTCGCCGAGCGCGATGTACGCAAGGTTGCGCAGGGCGGTGCCGCCCGGGCGGAAATAGCTGCTGTGACCGCCGGCGCCGCAGCCGAAACGGCGGGCACCGAAGGCACGGGCCACGGGGTCCTGGCCGAAGCCGAGCCCGAGCAGCCGGACGTGGGGCACGTAGCGGATCCAGTCGGCACCAGCCCTGCCCGCCCACACCCGGGCGCCGGAGTGCAGGTCCCGGGCCGAGGAGACGTCCATGCCCGGGCTGCCGAACGCCGCGATGTCGGTGACGGGCAGGTGGGGCGCGGCCAGGCCGCACACGACCGTTCCGTAGCTGTGGCACAGCAGCGCGACCTGGCGACCACGGGCGGCGAGGCCGGTGACGAGCGGCCGCAGCGCCCGCGCACCCTGCTCGGCGTCGGCCGACCCCATAATGGCCGGGCTGATGGTGCTCGGGGTGGCGTAGCCGAGCCAGGCGATGACCGCGAGGTGGGCGCCGGGCTCCAGCCGGCGTGCCTGCGCCGCGAGGGCGGCGGCTCCGCCGGCTGGCGAGGCCGTGCCCCGGGAATCGAACGTCGTCAGGGACGTGTCCGAGCCGGGTACCAGAATGGCCACCCGTCTCGCTCTGGCCAGGTCGCCGACAACCTCGATCGCCTCACCCGGGCCACGGGCGTCGAAGCTGAGGAAATGCCGGCCGTGCATGGCTTGCAGCGCCCGGGCGAGATCTGGGTCGCCCGACCGGCCCGCCGCGCGTGCGGCCGCCGCGATCGCGGCCGAGTCGGCAGCGTAGCGGGCCACCAGCGCCCGGTTGGTGAGGGCGGGCAGCGGCTGCATCGGGTCACCCGGGCCGCCAGGCAGTATCGCGGCTGTGGTCGCGAACACGGCGGCCGCCGTGGCGGCGGTGACGGCGGCGACCGTGACGGCGCGGCGGAATCTCATGGCAGCGTCCTTCCTGTCCAGCGGGGGTGCTGGCCAGGAAATTACGGACGTGCCGGCGTAGCCGGCGTCGGCCTGCGGAGCCCATTTGGGGCCTGCCGCGCAGGTACCCCGGCGTCAGCCGGAAGCGCTACCCGGCCCGCCGCCGGCGGCGGGCCACCCCCTACCTGGGTATGCCCTCGCAGATACGCCGCTGCGGGCACGAAACGCACATCCCGCCGCCCTACCCTGAAGGCATGAGCTCTGGTCCGGCGCGCACGATCAGGGCAGCGTTCGAGGCCGGTGTCACACAGCCGCCGGCGCCGCGCCCGCACTGGCTGCGGCGCGGGCGACTCGACTTCGTGGTCATCGCCGACGCGGTCATCGCGGCCGTCAGCTTCGGCCTCACGAACTCCGCGCTCGGGGCCCTGAACGCCCAGCACGGCCACCCGCACAGCCAGCTGGAGCTCGGGCTGGTCTCGTTCCTGCTCTGCGCGCCGCTTCTCCTGCGCAGCCGCTTCCCGCTGTCCGCGTGGTCGGCGTCGGCGCTCGCCATGATCCTGGCTGACCTGCTGATCCATCCGCAGTCGCTGGGGTCGGCCCCCTACGTCCCGGCCGGGGTTCTGGTCTACGGCCTGTGCCTGTACGCGGTGGCGGTCCGCTGCACGGCATGGGTGGTGGCCGGCGCGGGCGCGGTCACGGCGGCCGGCGCGGTCTTGATCAGCTCGCAGACCAGCGGAGTCGCCATCATCCTCACCGTGGTCGTCCTGCTCGGCGGCGTCATCGTCCGCACGCGGCGCAGCGGCCGGGAGCAGCTGGCGGTGGCCGAACGCCGCCACGAAGGCGAGCGCGCGCTGCTGGAGGAACGGCAGCGCATCGCCCGCGAGCTGCACGACGTGGTCGCCCACCACATGTCGGTGATCGCTATCCAGGCGGAGGCCGCTCCCTACAAGACCGCGGACCCGCCGAAGGAGCTGGTCGAGAGCTTCACCGAGATCCGCGCCAGCGCGCTGAGCGGCCTCAGCGAGCTGCGCCGCGTGCTGGGCGTGCTGCGGAGCGACCGGCCGGGCGTCGCGCCGCAGCCCGGCCTGGACGAGCTGCCCGGCCTGCTGGATTCCGCCCGCAACGGCGGCGTGAGGGTCACCAGCGGCGTCAGCGGCACTCCCCGGCCGCTGCCGGAGGGGGTGGACCTGTCCGCCTACCGGATCGTGCAGGAGGCGCTGAGCAACGCCATGCGGCACGCGCCCGGTGCCGCGGTACAGGTGCACCTTCACTATGGCGAGGCCGCCCTGG
>DASYQM010000482.1:0-16242 GCA_036005525.1 Streptosporangiaceae bacterium | reverse complement strand
ACTGACGCTCACCCAGGTGGTGGACAGGTACGCCGGTGACCTCCGCACGGCCGTCACCACGATCGAGGGCCGGCTGGACGCCTCGGGGGCAGCGGCGGCCGAGAGCGTGGCGGGGCTGCCATAGCCGCGCTGTCCCGGCGGGCCGTCGTGGGCTGGCGTCGGTGGCTGTCGTCGGCTGGCCTGGCCGGCCCGCCCCGGCGGACCTGATGCTGTTAGGTCACGGCCCCGGCGAGGGCGCGCCACCTGGCGCGAGGCAGGGCTGGCTCGCCGGTCAGCACCTGGACGCACACGTGGTCGGCGCCGGCCTGGTGGTGCTCGGCGACCCGGCGCGCGATGGCCGCCTCGTCGCCCCAAGCGACCAGTGCGTCCACGAGCCGGTCGCTCGCCTGGCCGATGTCGTCGTCGGTGAATCCCAGCCGGAGCAGGTTCGCGACGTAGTTCGGCGCCTGCAGGTAGACGTGCAGGGATGCACGGGCGATCTCGCGGGCGGGCGCCGGGTCAGTTTCCAGGATCACCATCTGCTCGGGAGCCAGCAGCGGCCCGGCGCCGAGGATCTCCCGCGCCCGCTGGGTGTGCTCAGGCGTCACCAGATAGGGATGTGCGCCGACGGTCCGGCGGCCGGCCAATGCCAGCATCCGCGGGCCGAGCGCGGCCAGTGCTCGGCCGCCGGCGGGGACCGGCAGCGCGGCCGTGTCCAGCCCGTCCAGGAATTCGGCCACCTTGTGGTAGGGGCGCTCGTACGCGCCGCCGCCGCGCTCGACCACATGGGCATGGCTTGCGCCGAGGCCGAGCAGGAACCGGCCCGGGCTGGCGTCGCTGACCCGGTGGTAGGCCGCCGCGACCACGCCGGGCGGGGAGCCCCAGACGCTGACGATGCCGGTCGCCACGGCCAGCCGCGAGGTCGCCGCCAGCAGCGCCTCCGGCTGCTCGAGGTTCCCCGGAGAAATCCCCAGCCAGATCGCCTGGTAGCCCAGTTCCTCCAGCTCGGCGGCTGCCTCTGCCGCCGCGCCGGGGTCCTGCGGCCAGATACGGGACGAGCACCAGACGCCGATCCTGCCCACATCCACTGCCATGGCCACCATCCTGCGTCCATCGGGTAGCCCGTGCGTCGCGATCCGTCGGTCCCTTCCGGTCACGTGCTGCGGACCGTCCGTTTCGCGTTAGCTGCCGGCGGCCCAGGCTCCAGCTCGCCGCTATCGATGGCCGCGCGCAGGAGTTCTGGATTCCCGCCCGGGCGCGGGCCCGGAGGTGGCCGACCTTCAGCGTTTTGCTCAGTCAAGCGCTGACTCGAGGAGCCTGAGATCGCATGTAAACCGCCGGCGTCGGTCAAGCGTCTTTACCGTTGCTTGGTATGCCGATAAGGCGGCCTTGGGGGGATCTATGTTGATGCGCGGACGCGTGCGCACCTGTCTCTCGTTGCTCACCGCCAGTGCCATCGCGGTCGGTGCGGTGGTCGTGGTCGGCGCCGCGCCGGCGAGCGCCGCGCCGGCCACGCCGCAGTTCGTCCAGGTCCGGGCGAACGAAGTCACCTCAGGGACGACGAACAGCCTGGCGTTCAGCAGCGGCAACACCGCCGGCAACTTGATCGTCGTGTACGCCATCTGGAGCAATACCAATTCGGCTTCGGTGTCCGACAGCGGGGGCAACGCATATGCCGCCGCCGCCGCCCGCACCACCTGGGGCACCAATTGGAGCGCCCAGGTGTTCTACGCGAAGAACATCGCCGGCGGGAGCAACACGGTGACCGTCACGTTCGCCACGGCGGTCAACTCGTTCGGTGCCATCTACATCCACGAGTACGCCGGCATCGACAAGGCCAGCCCGCTGGACGTGAGCACGTCGGCCATCGGCACGAGCAGAGCGATGAGCAGCGGCTCGGTGGCAACCACCAACGCCAGCGACCTGCTCTTCGGCGCCGGCGCGTCCAGCAACGCGGTGACCAAGGCCGGCTCGGGGTGGACCACCCGGTCCACCGCGTCCGGCAACCGCACCGAGGATCGCAACGTCACCACTACCGGCTCGTACGCTGCGACCGCGACGCAAAACAGCAACGCCTGGGTTATGCAGCTGGTGGCCTTCAAGGCCGACCCGGGTGACACAACGGGTGACACAACGCCGCCGACCGTGGCGATCACCTCGCCGGCGAACAACGCCCAGGTGAGCGACATCATCAACGTGACCGCCGACGCGAGCGACAACGTCGGGGTGGCGGGCGTGCAGTTCCTGGTCGACGGCGTCAACAGCGGCCCGGAGGATACGGCCGCACCCTACGCCCTCGCGTGGGACACGCGGGTGGTCGCCAACGGCGCCCACACCCTCAGGGCCAGGGCGCGCGACCCCGCCGGCAACACGACCCTCAGCGCGCCAGTCACGGTCAACGTGGCCAACACCAACCAGTTCCAGAACGAAATCCTCGCCACCGGGTTCGACCTGCCCACGAACATCGAGTTCCTGCCAGATGGCCGCATGCTGGTGGCCGAACTCCAGGGGAAGATCAAGGTCCTGCCCCCTCCGTATACCACCCCAGACCCGACGCCGTTCCTGCAGCTCACCAACGTCGGGTCTGCTGGCGTGCAGCAGGGCCTCTTCGACATCGTCCTTGACCCGGATTTCGCCAGCAACCACTTCTACTACGTCTTCTACACGGCGGGGAGCCCGAACCGTGACCGGCTGTCGCGGTTCACCGCGAACGCGACCAACACCGGGACCGTCGCCGGGAGCGAGGTCGTGCTGTATCAGGACCCGCAGGACGCTAGCTCCGAGCACCACGGCGGCGCCTTGAACTTCGGCAACGATGGCAAGCTCTACTTCACTACGGGCGAGCACTTCGACGCCGCGGCCGCCCAGTCGCTGTCGAGCCCACGCGGCAAGATCCACCGCATCAACCCCGACGGCACCGTCCCCACCGACAATCCCTTCTACGATGGGGCCGGCCCGAACGTGGACTCGATCTGGGCGCGCGGCCTGCGCAACCCCTACCGGGCCTACTACGACCAGCCGTCGGGCAGGCTGTTCGTCGGCGACGTCGGCGGGAACGACAACGCGACCTCCAGGGAGGAAGTGGACCTCGGCGCGGCGGGCGCCAACTACGGCTGGCCCAACTCGGAGGGACCCTGCTCCGGGCAGTGCACCAGCCCGATCTACAGCTACCCGCACAACGGCAGGGACGCATCCATCACCGGCGGGTTCGTTTACCACGGCACCCAGTTCCCGGCCAGCTACCAGGGCAGCTATTTCTTCGCCGACTACACTCAGAACTGGATCCGGCGCCTCACCTTCGACGGCAGCGGCAACGTCACCGGCGTCTTCAACTTCGAGCCAGCCGACGGCACCCTCGACGGCCCCTACGGAGACATCGTCTACCTCACCGAGGGCCCCGACGGCGCCCTGTACTACGTCGACCTCGGCTACTCGGACATCGGCGGCACCTTCGGCGTAAGCAAGATCCGCAGGATCCGCTACGTGCAGTCCAACCAGCCCCCGGGCGCGGTCGCCTCGGCCAACCCCACCTCAGGACCGACACCGCTGGACGTGAGCTTCTCCAGCGCTGGGTCCTCCGACCCGGAGGGCCAGCCGATCACCTACTCGTGGACGTTCGGTGACGGCGCCACCTCAACCGCCGCCAACCCGACCCACACCTACACTCAGGCCGGCCAGTACACGGCGCGGCTGTCCGTCTCCGACGGCGTCAACTCCACTCTGTCCACGCCGATCACGATCAGTGCCGGCAACCGACCGACCGCCACGATCTCCTCACCCGCGGACGGCAGCCACTTCCAGGCGGGCGACGTGATCTCCTTCAGCGGGGACGGCACCGACACCGAGGACGGCTCCCTGCCGGCCAGCGCCTTCACCTGGAACATCGACTTTCTCCACGAGGGCCACGTGCACCCGGGCACCCCGATCACCGGTGTCAAGAGCGGCACCTTCACGATCCCGACTTCGGGGCACGACTTCAGCGGCAACACGCGCTACCGCATCACGCTCACGGTGACGGATTCCAGCGGCCTGACCGACACGAAGTCGGTCACGATCTACCCGCAGAAGGTCAACCTGACGTTCGACACAGTGCCAAGCGGTCTCACGCTCTACCTGGACGGCATCGCCAAGACGACGCCGTTCGTCTACGACACCCTGGTCGGCTTCAACCACACCATCGAGGCGCGCGACCAGACCTCCGGGAGCAACAGCTACGCCTTCCAGTCGTGGTCGGACGGTGGCGCGCAGCAGCACACCATCGTGGTCCCGAGCACAGCGCAGACCTACACGGCGACCTACTCCGTGTCGTCAACGCCCCCACCGATCGCGTTCGTCCAGGTGCAGAGCGCCACGCCCCAAAGCCCGCAGAGCACCGTCGCGACGACGTTCACCCAGGCGCAGAGCGCCGGCAACCTAGACGTCGTCGTGGTCGGCTGGAACGAGTCGACCGGCAACATCACGTCGGTCACCGACGGCGCTGGGAACACCTATCAGGTCGCTGCGGCGACCGTCCGCGGCACCGGTCTCAGCCAGGCCATCTACTACGCCAGGAACATTTCGGCGGCAGGTGCGGGGACCAACACGGTCACGGTGAGGTTCGACAAGTCCGTCGCCTATGCCGACGTCCGCATCCTCGAGTACAGCGGCCTCGACCAGACCAACCCATTCGACGTGAGCCGCTCGGCCGCTGGCAGCACGGCGCAGGCCAACAGTGGCGCAGCCACCACCAACTTCGCGCGCGAGCTGATCGTGGGTGGGGGAACGACCAGCGGATGCTTCAACGGGGCCGGATCCGGTTTCACCGCACGCATCATCACCAACCCCGACTGCGACATCGCGGAGGACCGCACCGTCACCACCACAGGCAGCTACAGCGCGACCGCCCCCCAGTCCGGCAACTGGGTCATGCAAATGGCGACCTTCAAGGGCACCGGACAGTAGCAGGCAACAGCCGGGTCCTCACACGACCTGGTAGGAGCACTATGTGCGCCGCACGACGTAGGTGCCTCGCCGCGGCCCGGTGACGAGATCGAGCACACCGAAGACCTGAGCGTGTGGACTGCGGTCCGTCGGTCTCCCGATGGACGGCACATCCGCGTCCTGGTCGCCCACGACATCACTGTGCTCGCCGCCAGTGAGCCCGACATGCTGGCGGTACAGGTCAGCCCGGGAGGTTCGGCGCCGGTGAGCCCGGGAGGCTGGCGGTGCCGGTGACATTGGCTTCCAGCCGGCCCAGCAGGCCTGCGAGCAGATCTATATCTTCGTCGCTGAGGCCGGCCCGCAGCCGCTTATCAAAGTCTGTCGCCGCGCCGCGCAGCCGCTCGAAGGCGGCCTCACCGGCGTCGGTCAACTCGACCAAATGGACGCGCCTGTTGGCCGGATCCCGCCTGCGGGTGATAAGCCCTTGCTCGTCCATCGAGTTCAAGTGGTGGGTGAGGGTCGCCTCCCGGATTCCGACCGCCGCGGCCAGCTCACGTTGGTTGCGCAGGCGCCGGCTCTTGAGCGAGATGAGCACCAGCCAGACCGGGACGGAGCCGCCCGCCCCGGCCAGTGCGTCATCGAATGCCCGGCTTACAGTCTTGGCGGTACGGGCCAGCTGGCGGCCTATCGGCGGGCGCAGGGGTCTGGGCACCTGCCCAGGCTAGCACAGTCCTCTAAGGTTTTGATATCAAAAGATTAGATATCTATAGCCGCCTTTGGCCCCGCGGCCCAGGAAGGGCACGACGCCTTCGGCGCCAAGTTCTAGGTCGCCGTCGTCACGTTCGGGTCGCCCACGCCACGTTCTGGGTCGCCCTTGCCACATTCTGGGCCGCCCTCGCGCTCACGGCGCCCGCGCTGGTGCCCGCGCTGCCGGGGCGGCCCGCCCGGCCAGCACCGCGCCAAGGCGGGCCACCGCGGTGGTGAAGGCGTGATCGGCCGGGCGCCCGTACCCGATCACCAGCGCGGGACCGTGCTGGGGGCCGCCCGTGTGGTAGCTGGCTAGCCCGTCGATGGCCAGTCCGCGCGCGGCGGCTTGGGCGATGATGTCGTCCTCGCTCTGGCCACTGGGCAGGCTGAGCAAGGCCTGCAGGCCGGCGGCGATCCCGGTGACCGCTACATGCGGCGCGTGGCGGCGGACCATCGCCGCCAGCCGGTCGCGGCGCCGGCGGTAGGCGAGCCGGGCGTGCCGGATCTGGCGGTCGTAGCCACCGGAGGTGAGGAACTCGGCCAACGTGAGCTGGTCGAGGCTGCTCGCATGTGCGCCTGCCGCTTCCTTGACGGCGATCACCTCGTCCAGCAGCGGTGCGGGCACGGCCAGCCAGCCCAGGCGCAGCCCTGGCGCGAGGCTCTTGCTTGCCGTGCCCGCGTACACGACGTGGTCGGGTGCCAGCGCCTGCAGGGCGCCCACGGGCTGGCGGTCGTAGCGGAACTCGCCGTCGTAGTCGTCCTCGATCACCAGCCCGGCGCTGGCGGTGGCCCACTCGAGGATGGCGCGGCGCCGCCGCGGCGCAAGGGTCACGCCGAGCGGGAACTGGTGCGCGGGGGTCAGCACGACCGCGGCCGCCGGTCCCAGGTCATCGGGCATGGCGCCGTGGCCGTCGACCGGCAGCGCCAGCAGGCGCAGGCCATGCGCCTCAGCGATCCGCCGGTGGGCCTGGTGCCCGTAGTGCTCGACGCCGATGGCCGTGGCGCCGCGCTCACGGAGCACCTGGCAGAGCAGAGCCAGGCCGTGGGCGAAGCCGGAGCAGACGACGATCCGGTCGCCAGTGACGCTGACGCCACGCACCCGGGCGAGGTATCCCGCCACCGCGGTGCGCAGCCGTGGCAGACCGCGCGGGTCCGGGTACCCCAGTACCTGGTCGGGGGCAGCGCCAAGCGCGGCGCGGGCAGCGGCCAGCCAGGCCCGGCGCGGGAACGCTCCGAGGTCAGGCACACCGGGCCGCAGGTCGTAGCGGGGCGGGGCGATCTCCTCGGGGACTGCCGCTGCCGCCGGTTGCGGACGCGGGCGGTGTGGCGTGACCCAGGTTCCGGATCCGGTGCGCGCCGTCAGCCACCCCTCCGCCACCAGCTGGCCATAGGCGTCGGCAACACTGTTGCGGGCGATGCCGAGATCAGCCGCGAGCACGCGGGAGGGGGGCAGCCGACTGCCGGGCTGCAGCCGCCCGTCCCGCACCGCGTCGCGCAGCGCGGTCTCCAGTCCGGCCCGCACCCGCGAGGACGGGAGGTCGAGATGCAGATCGAGGGCAGAATTGGCCCAAGTTTTCATCACTGATTTGGATCTTATCCTGGGCCGTTTAGCTCCGTAACGTGGTGTCCATGACAGCAATCGACAGCACCACGCAGATCCCGGTGCGCCTCGACTTCGACACGCACGCCGACGGTTTTGCCCGGGCCATGGCCCATCTCGACCGGGCCGCGACGAAGGAACTCGACCGGGTCGACTTTGACCCCAAGCTGCGCGAACTGGTCCGGATCCGGGCTTCGCAACTCAACGGATGTGCCTACTGCATCGACATGCACACCAAGGACGCCCGCGCGATCGGGGAGACCGAGCAGCGCATCTACGCGCTCCCGGCCTGGCGGGAGATGCCGTTCTTCACCGGCCGTGAGCGCGCGGCGCTCGCGTTCACCGAGACCGTGACGCTGCTCGCCGACACGCACGTTCCGGATGGCGCCTACCGGGCGGTCGCGGCGGCGTTCAGCCAGGACGAGATCGGGGCGCTGGTCAGCCTGATCGTGGCCATCAACGCCTGGAACACCATCGGCGTCGCCACCCGCGCCTGGGAACCAGGCTCCTACCAGCCCTGATTGAGCGTCACAGCCAGCCTGACTAGGCGCACATCGGCGCTAACTGCTACGCCTGCCCCTCCCCTCCTCGTCCCCGATTCGTGATCACGAGATTGGTGCCGTGGCACCACCCATGATCATGGGATTGCTACTGCAAGAACGATAGTGATCCCATGATAATGAATTGGGACGGGGTTCCGGGTCGGGTTCGACGAGGATGACCTCAAGGGTGCGTGGGCCATGCACGCCCTGCACCCGGTCCAGCTCGATGTCGCTGGTGGCGGACGGGCCGCTGATCCAGGTAAGCGGGCGCCCAGGGGTCAGCCGCGCCATGGCCTCCGGGACCAGGGCGACGACCTGCTCGGCCCGCACGATGCACAGGTGGTAGTCGGGGACGAGCGACAGAGCGCGCCGTCCCTGGTCCGGCGATGCGTCGAGAACGATCGTCCCCGTCTCGGCGATCGCGACCGCGGCGCCGGTGATCACGCCGTCGACGGCGTCGAGCGCAGCGGGGGAGAGGCCGTCGTCGGCAACGATCTCGGTTCCGGCGGGCAGGCCGGTCAGGTCGAGTCCGGGGGGGACGACGATCCGCCGGGCCCCACGCTGCCCGAGGGCCTCACCCACCGCCGTCATCACCTCACCGGGCGCCGTGCGCCGGACCGTGCAGCCATAATCGCGCAACCGCTCGGCCAGCAGTTCGAGCAGCAGCGGGGTGTCGAGTTCGCCTCGGGTTCGGTAGCCGCAAGGCGCCCCGGCCGCATCCCCGCCGCCGGGGGAGGCGGTGTCCGGCCCGATGCTGTCCGGCCCGGTGCTGGGCTGTCCGGTGCTGGGCGGTCCTACGCTGGGCGGCGAGGTGCTTCTCAGCGCCAGGCGGATCCGGGCCAGGACCTCATCGCGGGCGGTCACGGCCTGTCCTCGCGCTCGGCACGCCACCATTGGCGGAACGTCTGGGTGGGCGGCGTCGGCAGGTCGCGTACCCCGGTCCAGGCCGATAGCGGCCACGGGAGCCGACGGATGCGGCCCCGCCGGCCGAGCACCCGGCCGAGTCGGCTCGCGGTCTGTGCGGCGCCCCATCGCGCCGGGTTGGCCATCACCCAGGAGGCGGCGGCCATGGTGATCGCCTCCGGGCTGGCCACCCGGCTGGCCCGCTCAGCCTCCTCGACGTGGCGGGCGCGCAAGTGGACCAGGAGCGAGGGGATGTCGATCTTCACCGGGCAGGCGTCGTAACAGGCGCCGCACAGCGACGACGCGTACGGCAGGGAAGCGTTGTCCTCGATCCCGGTCAGCTGCGGCGACAGCACCGCGCCGATCGGGCCGGGGTAGACCGAGCCGTAGGCATGGCCGCCGGTGCGCTCATAGACCGGGCACACGTTGAGGCACGCAGAGCAGCGGATGCAGTGCAGCGCCTGCCGCCCGGTCTCGTCCGCCAGCGCGGCGGTCCGGCCGTTGTCGAGCAGGACCAGATGGAACTCCTGTGGCCCGTCGCTGGGCGTCACCCCGGTCCACATCGAGGTGTACGGGTTCATCCGCTCGCCGGTGGACGACCGGGGCAGCAGCTGCATGAACACATCCAGGTCACGCCAGGACGGCACGACCTTCTCGATCCCCATGACGGTGATCAGCGTCTCCGGCAGCGTCAGGCACATCCGGCCGTTGCCTTCCGACTCCAGCACACACAGCGTTCCGGTCTCCGCGACCGCGAAGTTCGCGCCGCTGATACCGACCCGGGCAGACAGGAAGGCCCGGCGCAGGTACAGCCGGGCTGCCTCGGTCAGCGCTGCCGGGGTATCGGTCAGCCCAGGATCGACGTCGCGCATCTCGCGCAGGAAGATGTCGCGGATCTCCGCCCGGTTCCGGTGGATCGCGGGCACCAGGATGTGCGACGGCCGGTCATGTCCCAGCTGAACGATGAGTTCCGCCAGATCGGTCTCGCAGGCGTGGATGCCGGCTTCGCCGAGAGCATCGTTCAGCCCGATCTCGTCGGTGACAATCGACTTGACCTTGACCACCTCGGCCGCCCCGGTGGCCCGGACCAGGCCGGTCACGATGCTGTTGGCCTCGATCGCGTCCCGGGCCCAGTACACCGAGCCGCCCCGGGCGGTGACCCGGCTTTCCAGCTCCGTGAGGTAGTGGTCGAGGTGCCGCATCGTGTGCGCCTTGATCGCCCGGCCGGCCTCGCGCAGCTCTTCCCAGTCCGGCAGCTCCGCCACCGCTGCGGCGCGTTTGGCCCGGATCGTGGTGGTGGCCTTGCCGAGGTTGCGGCGGAGCTGGGTGTCGGCGAGGGCGCGGCGGGCTGCCACCGGGAACGGCTCGTCGCCGCGCAGGTGGCCGACCCCGCGGGGAGCGTTCGGGATGCCCAGGAACGTGCTCATGGCACGGCCTCCCTTGCGGGGCGTCGCGCCGGGGCGCGCCAGGTGCCGTGGCGGGAAGACGGGTCTCCGGCTCGGGGGCGCCCCGCGTGCGGTGTCGCAGGTGACGTTGGCACCAGGTGTCTCATCTGCCATCCCGGGTGGAGGCGAGGATCTCGGCGAGGTGGACGGTCCGAGTGCCTGCGTTCAGCCGGGACAGGCCGCCGCCGATGTGCATCAGGCAGGAACTGTCGCCCGCGGTGCATACCTCGGCGCGGGTGGCGAGCACGCCGCGCATCTTGTCGGCGAGCATGGCCGTAGACACGTCGGCGTTCTTGACCGCGAACGTGCCACCGAAACCGCAGCACACCTCGGCGTCCGGCAGTTCCACCAGGTCGAGCCCGTCGACATGGCGCAGCAGCCGGAGCGGGCGGTCGCCAACCCGCAGCAGGCGCAGCGAGTGGCAGGTCGGGTGGTAGGTGACCCGGTGCGGGTAATAGGCCCCGACATCCTCCAGCCCCAGCACGTCGACCAGGAACTGAGACAGCTCGAACGTCCGGGCGGCCACGTCCGCCGCGCGGCGCGCGAGGTCGCTGTCCCCGTAGCGCCTGGCCACCATCGCGTGCTGGTGCTGGACCGAGCCGGTGCACGAGCCGGAGGGCACGACGATCGCTTCGTAGCCGTCGAACACCTCGGCATAGCGGCGGACCAGCGGCAGCGCGTCCCGCAGGTAGCCCGTGTTCACGTGCATCTGCCCACAGCACGTCTGGGCCTGCGGGAACTCGACCTGGTGGCCGAGCCGTTCCAGCAGCCGCACCGTCGCCCGGCCCACCTCCGGGTACAAGGTGTCCGCAAGGCAGGTCACGAACAGGGCTACCCGCACGGTCTTACCTTGCTCCACCGGCGGTCACCGGTGCTGGTGGTGTCGGTCGCGGTGCCATCGGTCTGGGCTGCGGCGGTTGCGGGCCGACGCAGCCGGCACCTCTAACCCAGTTCGTGATCATGACATTGGCGTAGTCAGGTTCGGGCGGATTCAGCCGGTTGTTGTAACGGGTCTGATTGCGACAGTAGCTGGTCAAGGGCGCGGGCCGGTGCGCCGCCTTCGAGTCCGCCCACAGGAGTACCCGAGCGTGAGACAAGGCCGCCCGCCTGGTGCGCCCGGACTAGCTGCCGCCGGGGGCGAGGTCGAAGGGGCGCAGATACAGGGCGGGGCGGTAACGCAAGAACGCCGGCGCGGTCGGCGCGATGGTGGTGCCCACCTGGAAGATGTTGTACTGCGGGCCGAGCGCGGCCGCCTGGGCGTTCAGGCTCGCCGGGTCGAGCGCGGAGCGGTCCCACCTGCCGGTGTCCAGACGGCTGACCAGCGCCTGGACCGCGGTGATCGTTTCGGCCGGCGTGAACGCGCAGTGCCCGGCGCGGTGGACGAAGATCTGCCGCAGCAGCCGCCCGTCGCCCGCGCGGTCGGCGGCGCTGCGGTAGGCCTGCTCGTTCTCCGGGACCACGAGCCCGTCGCCGGTGGTGTGCATCGCCAGCACCGGCACTGGCAGATGCCCGGTGAAGACGATGTTGTGCACCAGGTACCCGACCGCGGAAGCGTCAGCGCTGACCCTGCTGGCCCGCTCCAGCGTCTGCAGGTCGCGACGCAGGCTGAGCCCCGCCGCCCGGTACAGCGCGGCCACTTCCGTGGCGTCGGCCGACCGTGCCAGGTCCCGGGAGTAGTTCACCCCGGTGTTCCAGGATGGGTTTCCGCCCGCCCGCGCCTCGAGCTCGGCGCGGAAGGCGAAGATGAACGGGAAGTCCACCTGGGTCTCCCAGGAGAACTGGTTGGCCTCCTGGCCAGCGAAGTCGGTGGGCCGCGGCTCGGATGACAGCGGAGTGAACCAGCCCGGGGTGTCGCCGAGTGCGGCCGTCAGCGCCAGCCGGGCCCGTCCCTGCGGCGTCTGCTGTGCCGCGGTCGCGGCCGCGATGGCGCCGGTCAGGTTGGCGGTGGGGTTCGTGATGTTGACGGTCTGGACCGAGGGGTCGATCAGCTGCTGGAAGGCGAACTCGGCGTCCAGCGCGGTATTCCAGGTGGCGACGCCGCCGGAGAGGACGCCGCACATCGGCAGCGCGGCGCTGAACCGGCCCGGGTAGCGCTGGATCAGGCCGGCCGTGATGATGCCGCCGAGCGAGTGACCCCACGCCACGGTCCGGGTCGGAGTCCGGAAGGCCTGGTCGAAGGCGTCGAGCGTGCCGATCTGGTCGGGCAGCGCCTGCTGGATCGCCCAGCCGGTCGTCGCGTAGGAGGAGCCCGCCAGGGCGTAACCATGACCGAGCAGCCACGCGGCGGTGACTGGGTCACCGGCGTCCTGAGCCGGGTTGGCGCTGCCGGGCACCACGTAACCATGGCTGTAGAGGAACAGGGTGCCGTTCCAGGGCCCGGCCGGGCACTCGATCTTGTAGGTCGCCGCGTCCGCCAGCGTCCCGGTCTGCGTCGTCACCGCTCCTGACCCACCGCAGGTGGAGCCCGCGGCGAGAGCGGTCGCCGCGGGCAGGAGCCCAGCGGCCAGCAGGGCAGCGGCGAACGCTATGCCAGCACGTCTGATCGTCCTCGTCACAACCCACGCTCCTTGCGTCTCGGCATCATCACAAACGTTTGCCCGGAAGGACTGTAGACCTGTTCCGGCGGGCGCAACAGCCCGGATGCCCCTCTGGCCCAAACGGTTGCAGTCGGCCGGCCTGGGCCCTGGGCAGCAGACACCGGACGGGCGCTAGGCTCGCCCCCTGACGGAGGAGGGAGGAGTTAGCGATGGTCGCAGACCGGCCCCAAGACCGCGCGATGATGGAGGTGGCCCTTCGCGAGGCGCGGGCCAGCCTGGACGCCGGGGGAGTCCCGGTGGGCGCCGCGCTGGCCGACGGTGACCGTCTGGTGGCCTCCGGGCACAACGAGCGGGTCCAACTCGGCGACCCCATCGCGCATGGTGAGATCGCCTGCTTGCGGAATGCCGGAAGGCAGCGTTCCTACCGGGGCATGACGATCTACACGACGCTGGCCCCGTGCCCCATGTGCACAGGCGCGATCCTCCTCTTCCAGATACCGCGGGTGGTGGTCGGCGAGGCCACCACCTTCGCGGGGGACCTGGACTTCCTGGCCAGCCACGGAGTAGACGTCGTGTTGCTCGACGATGAGCGCTGCACGGCCGTTATGCGGGAATTCCAGGAACGCTACCCGGAGGTCTGGAGCGAGGACATCGGCGGGCGTTAGGCCGGCCGAGTTCGACTTCCCGGCGGAACGGGCCTTTCCCCTGTCCGTGGTCGTCGGCCACGGCCTGCTCGCCTCCACAACGGCCACCCTGCGCGCACACCGTATGGCGCAGCTTGCTGAGCGCATGACCGCCGGGCCGGACTGGAAGGACGGCGACTTTGCGTGGTGCTAGGCGAACGGGAGGCCGAACGGTGGCCCTGTTCCGGCGCGAAGCGCGCGCCTTCGGCCGACCCTTGCCCCCGGCCCGGCCAGGCGCGTGATCGGCCGGAGCGAGTCGCATCCGGGCAGGCAATCCAGGCGGGCCGGGACCTACGCAACGGGAAACAACATCGGTGGCGTGCCTGGGCTGCCGCCTACTGTCGCCTGCCGCCCTTACGGGGCGACCTGCACTTGCGCGGTCCCGCCGATCGGGCCGAGGGCAAAGCCCTGGATGAAACTGTCCGATGGCCCGACGTAGTGGCCGAGGCGATCCTTCACCACGACCGTGACCGGGAACACGCCGCCGACGAGCTTGACACCGGTGATCGTCAGCTGCCCGCCCGCGTCTGTCCAGCGCACGTCGCCCGACTCGTGGGAGGCGCCGTTGAGCCCGGCCGAGCCGGTGTGGATGCAGTCGGTGCCCTGGTAGTCGCCGCTCCCGCCGCTGTTGAGCGCGATCCACAACCAGACGCCGTCGCCCGGCACGCCACCCACGTTGTTGGCCGAGATCTCAATCTGGAACTGGGCACCGTTGCCGTAGTCGGCAAGGGCAGGCGTAGCCACCGTCCCGACCAGTGCCGCGGCGAGGCACCCGGCCCCAGCTGCAGCGGAGAGCCTACTGATGTAACGCATGCGATCCCCCTCATACCGGCCCGCTGCCGACGCTCCCCCGCCGGATCGCCGTCGTAACCGGCGGATCCATGCTAATCCGGCATATATATGGAAATACCTATCCGTAAGTAAAGGCTGGGCAAACCGGACCAGGCCATCTGTTCCTGCCTGCGGCTGGATGGCCTCACGCGCAGCGTAAGGCGGCTCACGGCCTTCCCGTCGTCTGAGCACGGCGGCGACGTTCTCGGCCGTGACGCCGTGGAAGTGGATGTGTAGCTGGCCGTCGGATTCGATCGCACGCTGCGGCCATGTACGGGTGTAACAGGAGCGGGGTTTCTGTCGGTGAGGATTATGGCGGCCCGCGAGCGGGGAGCGCGCTGGCCGTCGGGTTGGCCGCGCGGAGGTTCCGTGTCTCCGTCCGCGCGGCCTGGGGCCCGTGGTGCGTAGCCCCGCGGGCCACGGGCTCCCCACGATCTGTAGCTATTTACGGGACGCGGGCGGCGGGACGGACTCACCCGTCCGGGCGGTGGCGCGGCCCTCGCCACCTTCGCAAAGGTCGAGGGCATGGTGCAGTCCGCGTCCAGCTGTGGGCGGCGCCGGGGCGCTGGATGGGGCGTCGACGAGCGCATACGGCGCCGGGGATGATGGCGGTGCGGGTGAGCGGCTGATACGGGAGGGCTGATGTTGGGGGTGCGGGCGGGCAGGGCGTTCGATGGGGAGCGTGCGGTGCCGGGCGGGGCGCTGGTGTTGGTCGATGGGGGCCGCATCGTGGGGGTGGAGCCGGGGGCCGCGCCGGCGCCGGAGGGGTGCGAGGTGCTGGAGGCGCCGGGTGGCACGGTGTTGCCGGGGCTCGTCGACGCGCACGTGCACCTGTGCGCCGATGGCACGGACGGGAGCCTGGACCGGATCGAGGAGCCAGGCGAGGACGCCATGGCAGCCGTCATCGGCCAGAGCCTGCGGCCACCTGGCGGCGGGGGTGACGACCGTCCGCGACCTGGGGGACCGGCGCTTCGCCGTGCTTGACTGGCGCTCATCGACCCAGCGCGGGGTGTACCCGGCGGTGGTGGCTGCGGGGCCGCCGATCACCAGCGTCGGCGGCCACTGCGCCAACATGGGCGGCGCAGCCGCCGGCGAAGATCAGCTGCGGCGCGCGGTGCGCGAGCGCGCCGAGCGTGGCGCTGACGTGGTGAAGGTCATGGTCAGCGGCGGGTTCGCGACGGCGGGCACGCAGGTGATGCTGTGCCAGTTCACCCTGGGGGAGGTGCAGATGGTGGTCGGGGAGGCGCACGCCGCCGGCCTGCCGGTGACCGCGCACGCGCATGGCCTGCCTGCGGTGCATATGGCGATGGCGGCCGGTGTCGACGGCATCGAGCACTGTTCGTTTTTGACCGACAAGGGCGTGTCGCAGTCCGCGGACGACCTTGCCCGGCTGGCCGAGGCCGGCACCGTGGTCTGCCCGACACTGGGACTGGCCGGGGCCTTGGTGCCGACGCCGAACGCGGCGGCCCTGCTCGCCAAGCTGGGGATGACCATGGAGCAGGTGGCCGAGATGAACAAGCGCCGGGTTGGGCAGATGCACGCCGCCGGGGTGCGCGTCGTGTCCGGCTCGGATGGCGGCATCGCCGCCGCCAAACCGCACGGCCTGCTGCCGGTCTCGGTGGCCTTCCTGGCCGAGGGCGGCGTGAGCACGGCCGCCGCGCTGGCGTCGGCGACCTCGCTCGCCGCGGCCGCGTGCGGCCTCGGGGACCGGAAGGGGCGGCTGCGGGCCGGCTATGACGCCGACTTGCTCGTCGTCGACGGTGACCCGGTCGCCGATATCGGCGCCCTGGCCCAGCCAGCCGCGGTCTTCGCAGGCGGGCGCCGCCCGGGAGCAGCCGCCTGACGTGCCGACTGGCGAGCTCGGCCTGCAGACCGAAAGGCAGAACGAAAGCGCCATCGTGTTCAGGTGCGGCAGCGGGCATTCCAGCCGCGCTGCCCGCAGGTCCGGACTGGGCACGCCGGCGGGTGGTGCCCAGCCGTGGGCGGGCCGGGCACGTCGCTTTTAAGATGGCCAAACGCCTGCGGCCGTGGGGCCGTTGTGCCGATACTCGGCGC
>DASYQM010000481.1:0-34387 GCA_036005525.1 Streptosporangiaceae bacterium | reverse complement strand
GAGCACCTCACTAGCCGTCGCGACGCGCGTCATCGCCACCACCCACCACAGCGTCCCTATGGTGGTGATCATGAGACGGCCCGCCAGCTATGCGCCCGCAGAACCGGTAAACTCGCTGGTCAGAGGCGGAGCCTCACTAGTTCCCGGCCGGCCTTTCCGCCGGCCGCCCGGGCGGCGCCACGGCCGGGCACCGGGCATGATGGGCGGGGACTCCAGGGAGGTCGCGGATGCCAACCACGCCGAGATGGGGCTTGACGCTCCCGCTCCGCAGCATGCCCCTGCACGAGCAGCGGGGCATCGTCGCCGGGCTGCCCGACCTCGGCTACACCGACGCCTGGTCGGCCGAGGTCAACGGCGCTGACGCCTTCACCCCGCTGGCGCTGGCCGCCCAGTGGGCGGACGGCCTGCGGCTGGGGACTGCCATCGCGGGGATCTTCACCCGCGGCCCAGCTCTGCTCGCGATGAGCGCGGCCACCGTCGCGTCACTGGCGCCCGGCCGGTTCGTGCTCGGCATCGGCACATCCTCCCCAGTGATCGTGGAGAACTGGAACGGCATCGAGCTGGCCCGCCCGTACCAGCGGGCCAGAGACACGCTACTTTTCCTGCGCTCGGCGCTGGCCGGGGACAAGGTGAGCGCCGAATACGAGAGCTTCGCCGTCAGCGGCTTCCGGCTGGACCCGCCGCCGCCTCAGCCTCCCGCGCTCGCCCTCGCCGCGCTACGGCCCGGAATGGTGCGGCTGGCCGCATCGCTGGCCGATGGCGCGATCACCAACTGGCTCGCGCCGTCGGATGTGCCGGCCGTTCGTGCGGTGGCCGGGCCGGACTGTGAGCTGATCGCCCGGCTCTTCGTCTGCCCGACCGGCGATGCCGACCTGGCCCGCCAGATCGGCCGCCGGCTGATCACCGCCTACCTCACCGTCCCCGTCTACGCCGCATTCCACGTCTGGCTGGGGCGCGGCGAGGTGCTGCGCCCCATGCAGGACGCATGGGCGGCCGGGGACCGCAAGGGGGCACTCGCCGCCATCCCCGATCACGTCGTGGACGAGCTGCTCGTGCACGGCCGGCCGGGCGAATGCCGGGAGCGGGTGGAGCAGTACCGGGCCAGCGGCCTGGACACGCCGGTCCTCATGGTGGTGCCCACACCCGGGGTGGATGAGGCCGAGGCCGTACGCCAGCTCGCCCCCGCCTGATCCCCCGTTCCGGCCGGCGGGGAAAACCGATGGACAGTGCGGGGGCCGGGTACCAGAGTCGCCGCATGACGCTTCGCATTCAGTGCATGTGCATCGATACGGCCGATCCGGCCCGGCTGGCGGCGTTCTGGCAGTCGGCGCTGGGGTGGCGCCGCACCCTCGAGCAGGACGACGAGGTCGTGCTCGAGCCGCCGGAGGGCAGCCCGGAGGACGGGGTCGCGCCGGATCTGCTGTTCCTGCGGGTTCCCGAGGGGAAGACCGGCAAGAACCGCCTCCATCTCGACCTGCGGCCCCAGGACCAGGCCGCTGAGGTCGCCCGGCTTGAGGCGCTCGGCGCCAGCCGCGCCAACGTGGGGCAGGGCCCCGAGGTTAGCTGGGTAGTCATGGCCGACCCGGACGGCAACGAGTTCTGCGTGCTGAAACCGCTGCCACCCCGGGAACCGGCCACAGATTAGGTTGTGGCGCGCCGGCGAACCGCCGCCGCTTTCCTGGCCCACCGCCATAGCTTCCCGCCCGCCGCCGCCGCTTTCCCGGCCCACCTGCCCCTCATGCGGTCACAGTTGTCACACTGGAATCAGCTGCCGCACCTATCCCAGTACCCCTCGTTCCGCCGGGACGGGCTACCAGGTGCCGGGGAGCGGGCCGCCGTACCAGGACTGGATGATGCGGTGCGCGATCGACACCGGCGGCGGCAGCAGCAGCTCGCCGGCCGCGACCTCGGCGGCCAGCTGCGCACGGGTGAGCCAGCGCCCTTCGGCGATCTCGTCGTTGTCCACCTTGATCTGCTGCCCATGCCCGGCCTCTGCGCGAAACCCGAGCATCAGGCTCTGCGGCATCGGCCAGGGCTGGCTGCCCAGGTACCGGATGCCGCTGACGGCAATGCTGGTCTCTTCCCTGACCTCGCGGGCGACGGCCTGTTCCGCCGACTCCCCCGGCTCCACGAAACCCGCCAGGATGGACACCCGCCGGGGCGGCCACATGCGGTTGCGCGCGAGCAGGCAGCGATCCTCGTCGTCGGTCACCAGCATGATCACAGCCGGGTCGATCCGGGGAAAGTGCTCGCTGCCGTCGACCGGGCAGCGCCGCGCGTGCCCGGCCGGCGCGGGCACGGTCGGAGCGCCGCAACGGGGGCAGTGGGTGTGCGTGGCGTGCCAGTTGGCCAGCGCCACGGCGTGGGTGAACAGCCCGGCGTCGCGGTCGCCGAGCAGCAGCGCTGCCTGCCGGAGGCCGGCGGGGCGTACCCCCGGCGCGGGCGGCGCCATGTCCGCGCCCGGGGGCGGCAGCGGGGCCGCGCCAAGCCCGCCGGCCGGGCCGGCCAGGCCGAAGTACGCGGTCGTGTCGGCGTCGACGCCCAGCAGGAATTTCAGGCCCTCCGGCGCCTGCGCGGGCGGCACCAGCACCAGCTCGGCAGCGCCGTCGCCGAACCGGATCAGCGCCTGGCCATCGTCGAGGACGAGCACCCGGGTGCGCTCGTCCGCCCACGCGGCGTCGATCCAGTCCGCGTCCTCGCGCCGGGCGCTGGCCCGGTCCACCTCGCCGCGGGCAAGGACGAACCCGCCGAGATCGCCGGCGACCTCACGCGCTTCCTGCTCCGGCGCCGTCCCATCGGCCGCCATGCCGCCATCCATCAGGCCGCCGCCGTCAGCGCCCGTCCGGCGCTGCCAGCTCGGGCCACAGATACGCAGCGGCTTCCGCCCCCTTGAGCAGCAGCGCCTTCTCGGCCTTCTCGTTGGGCGCGTGGATACGGTCGGAGTCCAGGCCGACCGCGACGAACACCAGCGGCGCCGCAAGGATCTCGGTCAGGTCAGCCTCGGGGCCGCTGCCTCCCTCCCTGGTGAACAGCACCTCACGGCCGAACGCGCGCTCGATGGCGCGCTTGCCCGCCTGAACCGACGGCGATGTGATCGGCGAGAAGCACGGCCGGACGCCGGGCCCTTCGAACGCGACGTCCGCATCGATGCCGGGCGGGGTGTGCGCGGCCACGTACTCACGCAGCCCGGCACAGATTTCCGCGGGCTCCTGCTCGGCGACGAGCCGGAACGAGACCTTCGCGTGTGCCTCGCGCGGCACGATGGTCTTGCCGCCCGGACCGATGTGCCCTCCCCACATGCCGTTGACCTCGGCCGTGGGCCTCGCCCAGATCCGCTCCAGGGTGGTGAACCCGGCCTCGCCCGCGGCCGCCCGGCTGTGCCCGGCGTCGGCGAGCCACTGTTTTTCGTCGTAGGGCAGCCGCGCGAGCAGGTCCCGCTCCTGCTGGGTGAGCGGCAGCACCCGGTCGTAGAACCCGGGCAGGGTGATCCGCCCGCCGGAGTCATGCAGCCCGGCGAGCAGGGTGGCCATCGCGTGCAGCGGGTTGGGCACCCCGCCGCCGAAGGAGCCGGAATGCAGGTCGGAGGCCGGGCCCCGCAGTGTGATCTCGGCACCAACCAGGCCACGCATCCCTGTGCACATCGAGGGCACGTCGGCGGCCCACATGGTGGTGTCGGACACCACGATCACGTCGCATGCGAGCCGGCCGGCCCGCGCGCGCAGGAGATTGGCGAAGTGGGGCGAACCGGACTCCTCCTCGCCCTCGATCAGCAGCTTGATGGTGACCGGTGGGGCGAAGGCGCCGGCCGCCGCCAGGCAGGCCCGGATGCCCAGCGTGTGGAACATCACCTGCCCTTTGTCGTCGGACGCACCCCGGGCCAGCAACTGGCCGTCCCGTTCGGCCGACTCGAACGGCGGCGAATCCCACTCATCAAGCGGCTCGACCGGCTGCACATCGTGGTGCCCGTAGATGCACACCGTCGGTGCGGCGGGGTCGGCGGCGGGCCAGCAGGCGAAGACCGCGGGCAGGCCTGGCGAGCCGGCGCTGCCCGTCTCCCATATCTCCACCTCGGGGAACCCGGTGGCCCGCAGGTGGGTGGCGAGCCACGCGGCGCTGGCCCGCACGTCCTGGTGATGGCCGGGGTCGGCCGAGATCGAGGGGATGGCGAGCCACCGCTTCAGGTCCTCGAAGAAGCCATCTGCGTGCTGCTGGATGTAGTCACGGACGTCCATGACCGCTGACCGCCTCCTTACCGGGTTCTGTTCCGGCACTCTAGGGCATGTCGGTCGGATCTCCGGCCTGCCCGCCGGCCGCGTGCCCTCGGCCGGGGCGAAGGGTCGTACCAGAGGCCCAGCGATAGATCACCTGACGCCGATGTTCCTGCTGGCACCCGGCAGCCGGGTCGGCTGCTTCGTGTACCCGCTGGGCCTGTCGGCGTGGCTGCTGCTGACCACGCCGGGCAGCCGTGCCGCTGCGGCCGCGCCGCCCCGCCTCGTCCGGAAGTCAGGGTCGGACAGCGCGAAACAGCAGGTAGTCGATGATCCGGCGGCGCCACAGCAGCTCCACCTGCCGCAGCAGGACGTGGGCAGCCGCGCGGTGCCCGAGTGGCGCGGGTGCAGAACGCGAGAGTCGCGCCCCGATGACCCGGAGCGCGGGGGCGATGACGCGATCGCCGCACCGCGTCACCTCCACCTCGGCCAGGCCGGCCTCCCGGGCCGCGGCCGCGATCTGCCCCGCGGTCATCGCCGCGCCGGGACGGAGCCCGAACACTCTCAGCTGGGCCAGGCCGGCGGCCAGCTCGGCGGGACTTCGCGGCCATCGCTCGGTCGAGATATCGGTGATGCTCAGCACGCCACCGGGCCGGAGCACCCGGTAGCACTCCTCGAAGAAGGCGCGGCGGGAGCGGAAGTGGAACGCCGCCTCCACGCTGATCAGCCCGTCCGCGACCCCGTCGGCCAGCGGCAGCCGGCCCGCGTCGCCGACGACCGGGGCCGCAGCGGCCTCCCGCAGCCGGTCCAGCCCCGCCGACAGCTGCCACGCAGCGATGTTCACCGCGATCAGCCGGCGCGGGCGGATGCTCTCGGCGATCAGCGGATCCTGGGTTCCGAGGCCGTTCCCGACGTCGACGACGACACCACCCGCGGGCAGCGCCGACGCCACGGTCTGGACGAGCCGGCGGCAGGCGGCCTCGGCCTCCGCTTCCGTGCCGTGCCCCTCCCACAGCCCCAGGTTCAGCCAGCCCGGCGCCAGCGCGACGAAACACTCGGATCCGATGCTCTCGTAGACCCGTGCGGCCGGGTTGCGCCCCTGGCGGACGATCCCCGCGACGTGCCGCAGATGCTGGCCCGTCCACCCGGTGGCCCGGCCGGCCCGTTCTGCCAGCCACGGGCCGCCCTCGCCGAGGACGGCAGGAGGCTGCCACCGGCGCATCCAGTGCCTCCTCCCGGCGGGTCCGCGGCAGACATGCGCGTTCCGTCCGCAGGTTCCCTCGTGACGCTCCCCCGGGTCATCACCCACGGCGGGTATCGCTACCAGGCTTGGGCGAGGAGCGGTGCTGCCGTACCTATCCCGGCCGGGGCCGGGTGCCCTATCGCCGGCGCCTCCCCCGGCCGGAGCCGGGATGCTTTGCCGTCGGCGCCGATCCCGGCTGAGGCGGGATGCTCTCGATGAGCGCGGCCAGTCCGGCCTCGTCGAGCAGGTCCGCCGGCCGCAAGGTCACATCCTCGCGCACGTAGTAGAACGCCGCCCGTACCTGGCCGAGTGGCACCCGGGCGAGCCCGGCCCAGGCCAGCCGGTAGGCGGCGAGCTGGACCGCCGCCGCCTGCCGGTCGGAGTCCGAGGCGGGCAGCTGGCCGGTCTTCCAGTCCACGACGTCGTACCCGCCGTCGTCCGCGTCGCCGAATACGGCGTCGATCCGGCCGCGCACTGACCGGCCGGCGATCAGCGTCTCGAACGGCACCTCGACTTCCAGCGGCCAGCGGCCGCCCCACTCCCCCGCCTCGAACCGCTCCCGCAGCAGCGCCAGGTCGTCCTCGTCGCCGTCGTCCGCGGGCTCGTCGGCGGCGCCGAGCAGGTCCGCCGAATCGATCAGCCGCTGCTGCCCGAACCGTTCCTCCAGCCACTGGTGGAAGGCGCTGCCACGCCGGGCCTGCGGCGCGGGAGGCCGCGGCATCGGGCGGCGGATCTGGCGGGCGAGCTCGGCGGGATCGGCGGCCATCGTGACCAGCGATGACACCGAGAGCCGCCCAGGCAGAGCCACCGCCGCGGCGGCATCACCGCGCCGCTCCTCGCGCTCCGCGAGGAGAATCGTGGTATCCCGCTCCCACGCCTGCGCCAGCAGCCGCTCCTTGTCGGTCAGCGGTTCGCCAGGGCCGGCCCCTGCGCCCCCCTCCGCCAGCGCACCGTCCGCCCGCCCGCCGTTCGCCACGACTCCGCCGTCGGCCAGCATTCCGGCTTGCACCAGCCCGGCTCGGGCGTGGCCGACCAGTTCGGCCGCTTCGCGGACCGCCTCGTAACGCGATCCGGCGGGGGACAGCGGCCAGAGCACGGGCACCGGCTCGGCCAGCGCCGGGTTCGTGTCATCGTCCGCAGGTGGCGGCGCCCATTGCGCCACGGTCCCCGCGCCGGCCTCGCACACGGCCCGGATCTCCTCCAGGAACAGCGATGGGCCGAGCGGGGAGACGCCTTCACCCCACCAGTAGCCGCTGCAGGCGACCCAGAACGCCGCCCTGGTCACTGCCACGTACGCGAGCCGCCGCTCCTCTGCCAGCTCGCGCGCCGCGCATGCGTCGTTGAAGGCTGCCAGCGACCGCGCCGTCAGGTCGGGGAGGCCCGGCAGGTCGCGCGCGTCTCCCCGCAGGCCGAACGGTAGCAGCCGCGGATTCTCCGTCCACCGGGTGCTGGCCACTGGCCGGGCCGGGAAGACCCGGGCCTTCTCCCCGGCGGACAGGCCGGGCACGACCACCGCGGCCCACTGCAGGCCCTTCGCCGCGTGCACCGTGGTCAGGGTGACCGCGTTCGTCCCGCTTGGCCGGCCCGATTCCAGGCCGAACTCCTCCGCCTCGGCGGCGGTCAGGTAGGCGAGAAAGGCGCCGAGCGTCGGCTCCTCCTGGTCGTCGGCGAACGTCGACGCCGCGTCCGCGAACGCGTCGAGGTCGGCGCGCGCGGCAGCGGGGTCGCGCCACGGCTGGGCCGCCACCTCGACATCCAGCCCGAGCACCCGCTCCACCTCCCCCACCAGGTCGGGCAGGGGCCGGCCGGTGTGCGCGCGCAGCGCCCGCAGCTCCGCGGCCAGCGCGCTGAACCGCGTAAAGGCGGGTGCCGAGTACGCGGCGCCGGGACCGAGGTCGTCCAGGGCCTCCACCAGGCTGCCCTGCTCGGCGGTCAGGTCGGTAACCGCCTGCGCCAGGGGATCGTCGTGCTTAACGCTTCCCCGTTGCTGGCCGGGTGCGCCCGCTCCTCCCCGTTCGGGGCCGGCCGGGCCGGCCGCTGCCGGGCCGCCCGCTCTGGTGGTGCGGTGCTCGCGGGCCAGGTCGCGGGCTCGCCGGCCGAGTGCCACCAGGTCGCGGGGCCCGATCCGCCACCGCGGACCGGTGAGCAGCCTCGCCAGGGAGCCGGACGCGGTCGGGTCGTGCAGCACCCGCAAGGTCGCGACCACGTCGGCCACCTCGGGGACGGTGAGCAGCCCGCCCAGGCCGACCACCTCGACCGGAATCCCGCGCGCCTCGATCGCCGCACGCAGCGCAGGGAACTGGGACCGCTTGCGACAGAGCACCGCCACGTCGGCTGCGCGCAGGCCCGTGCTGCCGGGCTCCGGCCAGCGATCCCCGTCGGGGGCCGCCCCCGGAGGCAGGTCCAGCAGCCCTTCAATCTGCGACGCGACCCACGCCGCCTCGTCCGCCGCGGTTTCCAGCAGGGCGCAGACCACCCGTCCCCGCCCGGCCCGTCCCGGCGGCGGCACCAGCCGCGGCACCAGCGGCGCCTCCGCCCGCAGTCCCTCCTGCAGCGCGGCGGCGGCGTCCAGGACCCGCTCGGTGTTGCGGAAGCTGGTCGACAGCTGCCTGACCCTGGCCGGGCGGGTGCGGCCGCGCCCGGCGGGGCGGTTCCCCCTCCGGCCGGTCACCTGCTGTCCGGTCACGGGAAAGTCGGCCACGAAACGGCGCAGGTTGCCGGCGCTGGCGCCGCGCCAGCCGTAGATCGACTGGCAGGGATCGCCAACGGCGGTGACCGGATGCCCGCCGCCGAACAGCGCCTGCAGCAGCACGAGCTGGGCGTGGCTGGTGTCCTGGTATTCGTCGAGAAGCACGACCTGGAACCGGGCGCGCTCGATCGCACCGACCTGGGGATGGCGGCTGGCGATCCGTGCCGCCAGGGCGACCTGGTCACCGTAGTCGATCACTTCGCGGGCGGCCTTGGCCCGCGTGTAGGCGGCCACCATCGGGAGCAGCTGTTCCCGGGTGCGCTGGCACCCGACGATCCTGCGGACCTGGGCTGGCACCCGGCCTGCGAACGCCCGGCCGGCCGCCTCCAGCCACCGGCCGACCTGCTGGACATCGTCCGGCGAACGCAGGTGCTCGGCGAGTTCCCCCGCGAGATCGAGCACCGCCGCGGTAACCCACTGCGGGGCCCGGTCGACCGCGTCCATCGGCCCGCCGTAGCCGGCGACCACCCGGGCCGCGATCTGCCACGCCACCGCCGGGGTGATCAGGCGCAACGACGGCTCCAGCGCCTCGCGCAGCGCATGGTCGGCGACGAGCCTGGCGGCGTAGGCGTGGTAGGTGGACACGACCGGCTCGCCGTCCGGCGTCCCCTCCGCGGGCGGGGGCGCGCCGCGCGGGCGCCCGTCACCTGGCGGCCCGGCCGGCCCGGCAGGTTCCGTCCTGCCCATGGCCAGGCCCGCCCGCCGCAGGCCTGCCAGCCTGGCCCGGACGCGCTGCCCGAGCTCGGCGGCGGCCTTGCGGGTGAAGGTGAGGCCGAGCACCCGCTCCGGCGCGACCATGCCGTTGGCGACAAGCCAGACCAGCCGGGCGGCCATGGTCTCGCTCTTGCCCGAGCCCGCGCCGGCGATCACGGCCAGTGGCTCCAGCGGGGCGGCGATCACCTCCGCCTGCTCGCTGGTCGGCTCGGGCAGGCCGAGCAGCATGGCCAGCTGCGCAGGGCTGTACCTGGCCCGTTCCGTCATGGGGTCACCTGCTCCCCCGACGCGTGCACCGGGCAGCTGGAGGCAACCGGGCAGCTCCGGCAGCCCGGGTTCAGCCGGGCCGCGAACAGCGGTCCCGCCATGCCCGCGGCCACGGTCTCGACCAGTTCCCGGGCCCAGCCCGGCTCCGGGTCCTCGGCCAGCGCACGCTGCGGCTGCACCCGGACCTCCGCGGCCAGGCTGGCCTTGCCGACCTGGACGAGCTCCGCGCCTCCGGGCTCGGTCAGGCCCAACTGCTCGAAGGCGCCGAGCATGACGGCGAGCTGGTACACCCCGAGCTGTGGATGCCGGTCCAGGTCGGTGCCGGGTACCGGGGCGGAGCTGGTCTTCAGGTCGACAACGATCGCCCTGCCCGTGGCGTCGCGCTCCAGCCGGTCCACGCGGCCGGTGATCTCCACCGCGCCCACCTGCGCCCGCACGCTCTCCTCGTAGGCGACCAGATCCCGTGGATTGTCCCGGTGCCAGGCCAGGAACTTGCGCACCATCTGGTGGGCCAGGTCCCGCTGCTTCTCGCTGTACCAGGCGCTCCCGAAGTCCAGGTGGTGCCAGACCTCGTCGATGCGCTCCCCGATCGCGGAGTCGGTGGCGCCCTCGGCGGCGAGCGCCGCGGCGGCGTGGATGACGATGCCGAAGTGGCGGACCACGTCCACCGACCCGGCGCCAACGGCCATTTCCAGCAGCCAGCGCAGCCCGCAGCGGGTGAACGACTCGACCTGCGACGGCGAGACCCGCATTAGGGCGCCGCCGGGAGGCTGGGCGGTGAGCGGGACCGAGACGGGGGCGGCCAGCGGGCCGGGATCGGACAGCCTGGTGAGCTGGTACCAGTAGCCCGGATCGGCGCCGCGGACGCCGGCCTGCGCCAGCCGGGCCAGCTGGGTGGCCGCGGCCTGCCGCAGCGCGGGCGACTGCCGCCGGTCGGCGGCGGCCCGGCGCAGGTCGGCGGTCAGCGCGGGCAGCGACAGCCAGCGCAGCTCCGACCCGGAGACGTGCTCGATCTCGATCTCGTCGCCGGCCAGCTCGGCCAGGAAGCGCGATGGGCGCTCGTCGCTGTCCTCCCCGCCCGCGGCGGTCACCACCAGCGTCCGGCGGGCGCGTGTCGCCGCGACGTAGAACAGCCGGCGCTCCTCGCCGAGCAGCTTGGAGGCGAGCGCGGCTGCGGCGGCGTCGCTCCCGGCAGCCTGCCCGGGCACCCCATCCGTTATGTCCATCAGTTCGTCCATGCCGAGCAGCGACGACCGCAGCCGCAGGTCCGGCCAGATACCTTCCTGCACCCCGGCCACCACGACCACATCCCATTCCAGGCCCTTGGCGCGGTGCGCGGTGAGGATGCGGACCGCCTCGCCGGCCGGTGCCCGGCCCGCCAGCGTGTCACCCGGGATCTCCTGGCCCGACAGGCTGTCCAGGAAGAGCCGGGCCGACCCGGGGGGCAGGCGCTCGGTGAAACGCGCGGCGGCCTCGAAGAGCGCGACCACGGCGTCGAGATCACGGTCGGCGGCGGCCCCACGGGACCCGCCGGCCGCGCTCGCCGTCTGCCACGCCTGCGCCAGGCCGGAGGCGTGCCACACCGTCCACAGGGTGTCGTGCGCGTTGCCGCCGTCCGCGGTCTCCCGGGCGAGCGCCAGCAGGTCCGCCACGCGCCGGGCCGCGTCGGCGGACGGGCCGTCGATGAGGGTGAGGTCGCGCGGGTCGCGGAGCGCGGCGGCAACCGGATCTTCCGGCAGCTCCTCGCCGGCGGCCTGCGCGGCCGCCCGCAGCGCCCGGCGGAGCCTGCGCAGGCCCAGCGCGTCGCTGCCACCCAGCGGCCCGGTCAGCAGCTGCGCGGCGGCGTCCTCGTCGAGCGTGCCGGGGCGCAGCGCGCACCGCAGCAGCAAGACCAGCGGCCGTGCCCCTGGTTCGGCGGTGAGCGGCAGCTCGTCCCCCGCGACCACCGTGGGCACCCCGGCCGTCATGAGCGCGCGGCGCAGCAGCGGAACCTGGTGGATCACGGACCTGACCAGCACCGCCATCGACGACCAGCGGACGCCGTCATGCAGGTGCGCGCGCCGCAGCACGTCCGCGACCAGTGTGGCCTCCTGGCTGGTGCTGGTGGCGGTGATCACCCTCACCATCCCCGCCGGGGCGGATGGCAGCGCATCCAGGTCGCGGTGCGCGCCCGGCGCGGCCGGCAGCCGGCTTGCCACCCGCCGGGACGCCGCCAGCAGGACAGCCCCACTGCGCCGGCAGGTGCGCAACGCGACGACCCGGGCAGGCCGGTCGTCGGGAGTGCGGAACCGCTGCGGGAAGCGGGCGATCCCGTGGACATCCGCGCCCCGGAAGGCGTAGATCGACTGGTCCGGATCACCGACCGCGATCAGCTCCCGGCCGTCGCCGGCCAGGGCGTGCAGCAGTTCCTCCTGGGCCGGGTCGGTGTCCTGGTACTCGTCCACCAGGACGACGTCGTAGGCCTTGCGCTCACGGTCTCTGACCGCGCCTTCGGCCAGCAGCCCCGCGGCGATCCTGATGATCTCCGCGTAGTCGTAGGCCGGGACCGGAGCCAGGTCGAAACGCGCCGCGTAACGGTCAAGAAACCCGCCCGCGGCCTCCCAGTCGTCCCGCCCGAGCTGCCGTCCCAGCCACGCCAGGCGCTGGCCGTCCAGGCCACGTTCGGCCGCGCGGAGCAGGAAATCGCGCAGTTCGGTGGCGAAGCCGCGGGTCGCGAGCGCGGGGCGCAGGCGCTCCGGCCACCGCCGGCCATCGTCCTCGGCCTCGCCCCTGAGCATGCGCCGGACCTCCAGCAGCTGCTCCGGGCCCGACAGCAGGGTGGGCGGCTCGTCACCGGCCAGCACGAACTCCCGGCGCACCAGCGCGTACGCGTAGCTGTGGAAGGTCAGGGCCAGCGGCTCCCGCGTTGTCCGGTGCAGCCGTGCGGTGATCCGCTCCCTGAGCTCCTCGGCCGCCTTGCGGCTGAAGGTGAGAACGAGCAGCCGCTCCGGGTCGATCCCGCGGTTGGTGATGCGGTCCGCCACGGTCTCCACGATCGTGGTGGTCTTGCCCGTGCCCGGGCCGGCCAGCACCAGAAGTGGGCCCCCGGCGTGGTCGACGACGGCTCGCTGCGAGGCGTCCAGCGTGGGCGCCTCGTCCGCTCGCCCCAGCGAGCGGACGAGGCGATAGGCGGGAAGCTGCCTGTCCATCTCCGTACCGAATTCCAGCAGATCCCTCGGACATACCGGGACTGTTTGGCGTTCCGGCGCGCGGCGTTTCCGGCGGCGGCTTGACATTCCTCATTCGTAAGTGCGGACTTACGGTTCGTGGGAACTTACGGAGGAGATGCGCTCGCGGCGCTCGGCGACCCGACCCGGCGTGCCATCTTCGAGTGCCTCGCCAGCGGCCCAAGGGCGGTCGGCCAGCTCGCCAGCGAGCTGCCGGTCAGCAGGCCGGCAGTGTCACAGCACCTGCGGGTTCTCAAGCAGGCTGGGTTGGTCACCGACCGGGCCACTGGGACCCGGCGCATCTACCAGATCCGGCAGCAGGGTGTGCAGGCCATTCACGGCTACCTGGACCAGATGTGGGGGCAGGCGCTGGCCTCGTTCCAGGCGGCGGCCGTGCGCGCCGCGGCGGCAGACGACGAAAGGCAGGAGCAGCCATGACAGAACAAGCCGCAGCCACCGGAGTGTTCGCACCCGTCCGCTGTGCGGTGACCGTGCCGCTGTCCCCCGACCGGGCGTTCGCCCTATTCACCGAGGGTTACAACTCGTGGTGGCCGCACCAGCACCACCTCGGCACCGCCGAGCTCGCCGAGGCCGTGCTCGAACCCCGCATCGGCGGCCAGTGCTACGAGCGCTGCGTGGACGGCAGCGAGTGCGACTGGGGCAAGGTATTGGCGTGCGATCCCCCGCACCGGATCGTATTCTCCTGGCAGATCAACGCGAACGGCGACGACTGGTTCCTCGACCCCGATCCCGGGCACGCCAGCGAGATCGAGGTCACGTTCACCGGCCAGCCGGACGGCCAGACCCGGGTGGAGCTTGAGCACCGCCACTTCGAGCGGCACGGCGCGGGCGCGGCCGGGATCCACGGCGGCGTGTCCTCGTCCGGCGGCTGGGCAGGCATCCTGGAGGGCTACGCCAAAGCGGCCACGGCCTGATGACCCCCAATGTCGGCGCGCCCGCTCGTCAGAACCCCGCTACCACGCGTTCCCGGCCCAGCGTTACGCGGCGACCGCGTGGCAACCGGCCCGGGAACGTTGCGTGATTACCATAGGGCGTGGCGACTCCCAATTCGCTCACCAGCCGGTATCTGGCCGAGGTAGCCGAGCGCGGGGATCGCTCCGCGCGGCTGGTGCAGCTGGCCAGGGAACAGTTCAACCTGGCCGCGACCTCCTATGACGGCGACTGCCTGACCAGGCCGGTCTTCCTGGAGCACGCCGAGTTCGCGGTCCTGCGGGACGACCTCCTCGCGCTGCACACCGCGCTTACCAGCCTGCCCGCCCGGCTGTTCGGCGGCGACGTGGCCGCGTTCGCGCGCAGCGTGGGCATGACCGGCGCCCAGGTGACAGCGATCGAGCGGGCCGGCGGGCAGGAGCCCACCAGGCTGGGCCGGGCCGACCTGTTCCGGGACGAGACGGCCTTCCGGGTGCTGGAGCTCAATCTGGGCAGCGCCCTCGGCGGGCTGGACAACGCCCTGCTCAACCGCGCGTTCCTCACCGACCCGGCGGTAGCCGATTTCGTGGCCTCGCACGGTCTGTCCTACGTGGACACCATGGACGTCCTGGTCGCCACCCTGCGCTCCGAATGCTCGCTTGCCGATGGGGCGCGGCCGCTGATCGCGGTCGCGGACTGGCCGGACTCCTTCGCGGTCCTGGAGCGCCAGCTGCGCTACAGCGCGGCGCTGCTGGCCCGGCACGGGCTGGAGGCCGTGCCGTGCCACCTCGGCCAGCTCCGCGCCGCGGGCCAGCGGGTCTGGCTCGACGGCCGGCCGGTCGATGTGATCTACCGGGTCTTCCTGATCAAGGATCTGCTCCGGCCCGAGGCCGGTGAGCTTGCCGACCCGGTGCTGCGGGCCGCCGAACGGGGAGAGGTCAAGCTCTTCGCCCCGATGGACGCGGAACTGTACGGCAGCAAAGGTGCACTCGCCCTGCTGTCGGACGAGGCCAACCGGCATCTGTTCAGCGACGCGGAACTGGCAAGCCTGGACCGGGTCCTGCCGTGGACGCGGATGGTCCGGCCCGGGCCGGTCACGGTCGGCGGCGGCGGCCAGGCTGACATGGCCGAGTACGCGATCGCGGAACGAGGGCACCTGGTACTCAAGCCGACCGCGCTGCACTCGGGCGCGGGAGTGATCCAGGGCTGGCTGACCGGCCCGGATGAGTGGCGGCGTCAGGTCGGCGCCGCGATGGACGGCCCGTTCGTGCTGCAGCGCCGGATCCGGCCGCTCGCTGAGCCGTTCCCGGCCGAGTCCGGGCCGCGGCCGTGGGTGCTGTGGTGGGGCGCTTTCCTCGGCACGGCGGGCTATGGGGGAGCGATCGTCCGCGGCAGCACCGACCCCGAGGCCGGGATCAAGAGCATGCCGCACGGTGCCACCGGCACCTGCTGCTTCCACCAGCCGCAACCGGTCCCCCGCCCCGAGGGTTGACTCCGTACGCCGACCGCAGACCCGCCGCAGTCAGCGTGGCCGACTGCGGGCCGCCGGGCTCTCCATCGTGATCATGGCTCTGGTGCACTCAAGTCATGATCACGATGGCGGGACAGATGTTTCGTGGACATGATCATGGGATCACTATCGTTCTACCAGCAGTAACCTCATGATCACGAACAGGGCGGACGAGTGAGATCTCCGCTGCCGCCCCTCTGACGACATCAGTGCGCCTGATCACGTGGGGCCCAGCGGGCCTGGCGCATGTTCACCCAGTGCGGGGCGCCGTCGCCTGCCGTCCGCAGCGGCGTCCCCTCCCGCTGATAGCGAGCGAGCGCCTCGCGCTCATGGCCAGTCAGGAAGGAGCCGTTGTTGTGGATCACCCGCCACCAGGCGACGCCGCCGCCCCACAGGGCCATGACCCTCCCCACCTGACGCGGACCACCCTCGCCGAGATATTCGGCGATGTCGCCGTAGGACATCACCCGGCCGGGCGGGATGGTCTCCACGACACCGAGCACGCGGTCCGCGAAGTCCGTCACCTGGGCCCGGTCGGCCCGGCGGGCATGGGTCATGAGCCCGGTGGCGGCCACGGCAGCCCCGACGATCCGCGCTCGTCCGGAGGCGGTTGTGCCGGCCGGACGCGCCGTGGTGGCGGTTCCGGCGGGTCCGGCGGCAGCCAGTGCGGCGGCGCCGGGGGTGCGTCCCGTGAGGCGGGCCTATGGCTGTACGGCGCGTGCCGGCGCCCTTGCCGTTCGGGCCAGGGTTCGTCACCGTGTCCCGGCCCGTTGTCCGCCCACTGCCCGTTGTCCGGCCAGTGGGCGCTGTCCGGCCAGTGCCCGCTGTCCGGCGACTGGCCGCTGCCCAGCGTCTCCCCGCTTTGCGGCCACCCGCCTGTACCTGGCCTCTGCTCTGTACCCGGCCGCTGCCCGCTGCCCGGCCTCTGCTCTGTACCCGGCCGCTGCCCGTTGTCCGGCCAATGGCCGTTATCCGGCCAATGAGTGTTGTCGGGCCACTGCTTGTCGCCCGGACGCTGCCGGTCGCCCGGACGCTGCCCGTCGCCCGGACGCTGCCCGTCGCCCGCCCACTGTTCGTCGCCTGCCCACTGCCGGTCGTCCGCCCACTGCGTGTGGCCCGGACGCTGCCCGCTGTCCGGCCATGGCCCGCCGCTCGGGGCCGCGGCCGGTGGCCTGCGGGCGAGGCGTGCCGCCACGACCGCGATGGCCACGCAGGCCAACACCAGCAACGCGTACAGAACCAGCCGCCCCTTGCCCCGCGGATCGACCGGAACCGGCGACGTGGCCCCCGGCCCGCCCCCGAAGTGCGTGGCCGCCCTCACCCCATGGCCGGGCCCCACGTCGTGGCTCAGGCGGGCGGCAACGGTGAGCGCCGCGGCGGCGTCAACGGTGCCGAAACCGACCCGGTCGTCGTATCCCTGCGGCGGCGGGTTCTGGGCACTGGAGGTGATCGCCTGGTTTACCAGAGCCGGCGAGAGGTGCGGGTAGCGTGACTTGATGAGGGCGGCGACGCCCGCCGTCAGCGCACAGGCGGGGCTGGTCCCGCTGACCAGCCAGTACTGCCCGTCCCGGCCCTGAGCCGGCACCTTGACGCCGGGCGCGGCCACTTGCACCGACAAATTGTCGCTGGAGAAACCGGCTGCTGACCCGGTCTGGGTGACCGCACCCACGCCGAGCACCCCGGGGTAGTCGGCGGGGAAGGAATACGGGGCCTGGCCGGCGCTTCGGGCACGGGCGGTGCCCCCGGAGTTGCCCGTCGAGGCAACCACCACGACCCCACGGTCGAAGGCGTTCTGCAGTGCCACCCGGACCGGGCGGCTGGGGACGCCGTAGCCCAGGGACATGCTGATCACGCTCGCGCCACGCTTGGCCGCGACCGTGATGGCTCTCGCCAGGGCGCGCTGGACCTCGGCATTCGACTCATGCTCGTACTTCCCGAAATTGGGATCGCCCCGGTCGGTCACGACCCGGATGGACAGCACGTGCGACGATGGTGCCACGCCCTCGATTCCGCTGGATCCATCGTCATGACCATGGCCGGCGATGAGAGAGGCCATCCAGGTCCCATGGACGCCCCAGGAGGTATCCGATTGGGGGGTCGTCACGCCGGAGAGATCGGGGCCCTTGATGACCGAGCCGGCGAGGTCGGACACGGATTGGGAGACCCCGCTATCGATGACGGCGACAATCACATGCTGGCCCTGGGTGATCGGCCAGGCTGACGGGGCGTGCACCATGTCCAGGACCCACATCTCCTGGTCGCGCACTGCATCCGCGCGGGCCGGGCTGGCTGGGATCACCGTGACGGCGCAGGTTCCGGCGGCGAGCAGCATGCCCACAAGCCCGCCAACCATCCGCGCCCGCACGGCATGTCCTAGCACGCTGGCCCCCCTGGACATTGAGGTGGCGGCGGGGCAGCTCCGATGCGCGCGGCCACCGTGCCTCCGACTCCGTTTTCCAGGCCCAGCATTTCCGCCGTCGCGTACAGATTGGCGGCCTCACGCACGCGTCGCCGGCCGTCGGCATAACCCACGGTGGCGAACACCAGGTAGGGGCCGCTGGCCCGCTGCCATGACAGCTGGCGCTGCCGGTTGCCAAACTGGGCTACCAGGCTGCGCGGGAAAGGTGCCGCCTGCACGCCCGGACTCGGTCCATGCCCGCTCCGCCCGGGCAGCGCACTAAGGGTTGCGTGGGCGGCCGCCGGGCTGGGCAGCACGGCGACACCCACGGTCACCGCCAGGCTCTGCGTCGCATCGTCGTAGCTTGCCCGGAGCACCGCGAGGCACCCGTGCTGGACGAGGATCCGGGCCACCGCGGGGTCGGTGGCCTCCCGGCAGCTCGCCTGGCGGGCGATCCCGATCCGGTGCCCGATGAGGTCCAGGCCCTCCGCCCCACCGAGGGCGGAACCTGGCACCCGGTACCGGACGGTGCTGGGGAAGATCTCGCCGGCGGCCCAGGTGCGCCAGCGCTTGCCCATCTCCCAGGCGATGATCTGCTGCTTCTGAGCTGCGCTGAAGGTGCGGGGCATGAGCTGGGCCACCAGTCCTACCACCGCGGCCACCAGCCCGACGAGCGCGAGCGAGAGGGCGGCCAGCATGAAGCCCCTGTGTCTTTGGCGTACCGTCCTCCGCCGAGCGGGTGGCCGCTCCCGCGCACCGGCGGATCGGGACCCCCGTGCACTGGCGGATCGGGGCTCCCGCGCGCGGGCGGGCGGATGCTCCGGCGCATCGGCGGGCGTGTACCCCGGCACATCGGCGGCCGTGTACTCCGGCGCGCGGGCTGGCGGGACGCGCGGCCTGCCAGGACGCCGTGGTCCCGGCACCGGTCCGGGTAGCGCCGGACCCGTTGCGCCCGGCCCCGGGCCGCTGCCTCCCGGTGGCTCCGGCCGCAATCCCACACCGGCATGTTACGGCCTTAACCGCACCGCCGCCCTTCGCTGCGACAGGTTAGGAGGCCGGCCTGCCCGGTGCCCCGGCGCCTTAGTAGGCCGGAAGTGAGGGATCTACCTGGTTGATCCAGGCCAGCACGCCGCCACCGACATGGACCGCGTCCGAGAAACCGGCGTCCTTGATCACCGCCAGGCATTCGGCACTGCGCGCGCCGCTCTTGCAGTGCAGCACGATCCGCTTGTCCTGCGGCAGGTGCTCCAGGGCAGCACCCGAGAGGATCTCGCCCTTGGGAATGAGCACCGCGCCCGGGATGGAGACGATCTCGTACTCATTCGGCTCGCGCACGTCGATCAGGAGGATGTCATCGTGACGGTCGAGCATGTCCTTGAGCTCGGTGGCCGTAATGGTCGACCCGGCCGCCGCCTTCTGCGCATCCTCCGACACCGTGCCGCAGAACTCCTCGTAGTCGATCAGCTCGGTGATCGTGGGGTTCTTGCCGCACACCGGGCACTCGGGGTCCTTCCGTACCGTGACCGGCCGGTAGGTCATGTCGAGGGCGTCGTAGATCATCAGGCGTCCGACGAGGGGTTCCCCGATGCCGGTAATGAGCTTGATCGCCTCATTGACCTGGATGGATCCGATGGATGCGCACAGCACCCCGAGGACGCCGCCCTCGGCGCACGACGGCACCATGCCGGGCGGCGGCGGCTCTGGGTACAGGCACCGGTAGCACGGCCCGTGCTCAGCCCAGAAGACACTGGCCTGGCCGTCGAAGCGGTAGATCGAGCCCCAGACGTAGGGCTTGCCCAGCAGCACGCACGCGTCATTCACCAGGTACCGGGTGGCGAAATTGTCCGTGCCGTCCACGATCAGGTCATAGGGCTCGAAGATCTGCAGCGCGTTGTCGGAGTCGAGCCGCTCCTCGTGCAGCACCACGTTCACGAGCGGGTTGAGCTCGCGGACGCTCTCCATCGCGGACACGGCCTTCGGTCGGCCCACATCGGACTGACCATGGATGATCTGGCGCTGCAGGTTGGACTCGTCCACCACATCGAAGTCGATGATCCCCAGCGTCCCCACGCCCGCGGCAGCCAGGTACAGCAAGGCGGGGGACCCGAGTCCGCCCGCACCGACGCACAGCACGCGGGCGTTCTTGAGCCGCCGTTGTCCAGTCTTGCCGACATCGGGAATGATCAGGTGCCGGGAGTAGCGCCTGACCTCATCCACGGTCAGATCGTCAGCCGGGGATACCAGCGGGGGCAATGACACGGTAGCTCTCCTGAAGCGCGAGGTCCGGGTCCGTTCTACCCGGCTCCAGCACTAACTCACCAGCTGGCCGGCACATTCCCGCACCACTGGCCCGCGCTCCGCACGCCGCTCGGTGGCAGCCGAGCAGCCCGGCCGCCAGGCAACGGGCACGCTCAGTCCTCGGCCCGCTGGCGCGGTTGGCCGGGAAATGTCACCGGACACGAGTACAACTCAGTGGCAGGCGACGGGGCCCAGGGATGCAGGCCCCGGCGCCGGACGACACCCGCTATCTCGCTGACACCGCCTAGGGAGGCGCCATGCCCGCATTACCAGCAGACCGGCGAGGAGCGCTCCCGCTCCCGCTACCCGGCAGGCCCCCGCTACCCCGTCGATCCCGGCTGCCCGCTGGACCGCGGCCGTTGCCGGACCCGGCGGCGGTTCGGCTGTGCCTCATCCCCGAGTCCGCGCCGCCCTACGACGCCGAAGTGACGGCGGCCGGCCCGCCCGGCGCGTTCCCCCAGCCGGGCAGCGGCCCAGCCGTGGGCGGTGGCGCACCACGTTCATCAAGACCAGGCGCGCCGGGCTCGCCAGATCCGCGGAAGCCAGCGGCCCCACCGCGATTGCCGGGTTCCCCGGCCGTGTCATCCGGCATACCGGGCTCCCCGCCCATGTCATCGGGCATACCTGGTTCTCCGCCCATGTCATCCGGCACAGGTGGTTCGCGGGCCACGTCACCTGACTGGCCGGCGCGACTCGCCCAGGCGCTGGCGGAGGCGCTGGCTGGGTCCCGGTCACCGCGCCAGCTGGCGCCGTGGACAACCGAGCGTGCCCGTGAGCGAATTCAGCGGCTCGGTGCCCAGCTATCGGCCGGGCAGCAGCCACGTGTCCGCCGCGTGGTGACCTTCCATCCCAGCGCCGACGCGATGGAGATGGCGGTGGTGGTGGGCTTCGGGAAGCGCATCCACGCGCTTGCCGTCCGGCTCGAACGAGCCGGCTGTGGGCAGCCCGTGTCCAGCCGGCCAGACCAGTCAGGAAAGTGGCTGTGCACCACCGTCGAGGCCGCGTAGCCCGCCGGCGGACCGGGCCGGCTGAACCGTGCCCGGGCCGGCTGAACCGTGCCCGGGTCCGCTGAACCGTGCCGGGGTCCGCTGAGTGCTGCCTGGATCCGGGACCGCGGCGGGTTAGCTGGCGGGACGGTTGCGCGGGTCGCCGTGGCACAGTTTGTACTTGCGCCCCGAACCGCAGGGACATGGGGCGTTGCGGCCGACCTTGCCGAATTCCCCGCTCCCGGCCGCAGCGTCGGTGCGGCGCTCGACCCGTGCCTCGCCGTCGACGGTCGGCGCGCTGTAGGAGAGACGGTCGGCGCGCCGCGGCCCGCTGAGCCCGGGGGCGACCACGGAGGGCGTATCGGCAGCCGGCGGGGCGGCTCCGCCCGCGTCGACCGCGCCTCGCCCGCCTGGGCCCTGCCCGCGCGCGCCCTGGCCGCCCTTGCTCCGTCCGTCCGCGCTTCGCCCGTCCGCGCTGCGCCCGTCGCCGCTCCGTCCGCCCGCACCCTGTCCGGCCGGTCCTCCCCTGCTGCCGCCCCGCTTGCGCGCGCCCCGCTTCCCTGCACCCCGCCCCGAGGCGCCGCCGTCCCGGGCGGCGCCGTCCTCGACGCGACCGCCGCGCTGGCCCGCACCGTCCTGAGGACCGATGCTGTCCTGGGGACCGATGGCGTCCTGGGGACCGATGCTGTCCTGTGGACCAATGGCATCCTGGGGACCGATGGCGTCTCGTGGGCCGATGGCATCCTGGATGCCGGCTCCGGGCGCCTGCCCAATGGCGCCCGCGACGGCGGGCATCTCGCCGTCGGCCTCCTCGACGCTCGGGTTCTCGCGGAACTCGACCTGGGAGTTGAACAGGTACGCGACGGACTCCTCCTTGATGCCCTCCATCATCGTGTTGAACATGTCGAAGCCCTCACGCTGGTACTCGACCAGCGGATCGCGCTGCGCCATCGCACGCAGGCCGATGCCCTCGCGCAGGTAGTCCATCTCGTACAGGTGCTCGCGCCACTTCTGGTCCAGGACAGCCAGCACCACACGCCGCTCGAGTTCGCGCATGACCTCGGGGGTGAGTTCCGCCTCCCGCCGGTCGTAGGCCTCCTGGGCGTCGGCCCTGACGACCTCGGTGATGAACTCCTGCGAGAGCGCCGACCGCTCCCCTCCAGCCTCCTCCTCCACGTCCGCGATCGTGAGCGCCGGGTGGTACAGGTTGCGGAACGCGGTCCAGAGCTGGTCGAGGTCCCACTCCTCCGGGAAGCCCTCACTGGTCGCCCCGGCCACATAGGCCGTGACCACCTCGTCGATCATCTGGCGGATCTGCTCGTGCAGGTCCGCGCCCTCCAGCACGGTGTGGCGCTCGCCGTAGATGACTTGGCGCTGGCGGTTGAGCACGTCGTCGTACTTGAGCACGTCCTTGCGGATCTCGAAGTTCTGCTGCTCGACCTGGGTCTGCGCGGACCGGATCGACCGGGTGACCGCCTTCGACTCGATCGGCACGTCCGGTGGCGTCTTGAGCCACTCCATGAAGTGCGCCACCTTGTCGGCGTTGAACATCCGCATCAGGTCGTCTTCCAGCGACAGGTAGAAGCGCGACTCCCCCGGGTCGCCCTGCCGCCCGGACCGGCCGCGCAGCTGGTTGTCGATGCGGCGCGACTCGTGCCTCTCGGTGCCGAGCACATACAGCCCGCCGACCCCCACGACCTCCTCGTGCTCGGCCGCCACCGCCCGCCTGGCCTTCTCCACCGCCTCCGGCCATGCCGCCTCGTAGTCCTCCGGGGTGTCGACCGGCGACAGGCCCCGCTGATGCAGTTCGGCGTCCGCGATGAACTCCGGGTTGCCGCCCAGCATGATGTCGGTGCCACGGCCGGCCATGTTGGTGGCCACGGTGACCGCTCCCTTGCGCCCGGCCTGGGCGACGATCGCGGCCTCCCGCTCGTGGTACTTCGCGTTCAGCACCTCGTGCGGGACCCCGCTGCGCTTGAGCATGCGCGACAGGATCTCCGACTTCTCGACGCTGGTCGTGCCGACCAGCATCGGCTGGCCTGCGGCGTGCCGCTCCACGATGTCCTCGACGCACGCCTCGAACTTGGCCGGCGCGGTCTGGTACACCACGTCGGGCTGGTCGTCCCGGATCATCGGCATGTTCGTCGGGATCGGGACCACGCCAAGCTTGTAGATCTGGGAGAACTCGTTCGCCTCGGTCATGGCGGTGCCGGTCATGCCGGCCAGCTTCTCGTAGAGGCGGAAGTAGTTCTGCAGCGTGATCGTGGCCAGCGTCTGGTTCTCGTTCTGGATCTGCGCGCCCTCTTTGGCCTCGATGGCCTGGTGCATGCCCTCGTTGTAGCGGCGCCCGTGCAGGATCCGGCCGGTGAACTCGTCCACGATCAGGACCTCGCCGTTCATGACGACGTAGTCCTTGTCCCGCTTGTACAGCTCCTTCGCCTTGATCGAGTTGTTGAGGAAGCTGACCAGCGGCGTGTTGACCGGGTCGTAGAGATTGTCGATGCCGAGCCAGTCCTCGACCTTCTCCACTCCCGACTCGAGGATGCCGACGGTCCGCTTCTTCTCGTCGACCTCGTAGTCGCCCTCACCGTCCTCACCCCGGCGCAGCCTGGGAGCGATCTTGGAGAACTCGGTGTACCACCGGGCGCTCTGCTCCGCGGGGCCGCTGATAATCAGCGGGGTCCGCGCCTCGTCGATGAGGATCGAGTCGACCTCGTCCACGATCGCGTAGTGGTGTCCGCGCTGGACGCACTCCTCCAGGCTCCAGGCCATGTTGTCGCGCAGGTAGTCGAAGCCGAACTCGTTGTTGGTGCCGTAGGTGATGTCCGCCCCGTAGGCCTTCCGCCGCTCGTCCGGGGTCATCTGGGCGAGGATGACGCCGACCTCCAGGCCGAGGAGACGGTGGATCCGCCCCATCCACTCCGAGTCACGTTTGGCCAGGTAGTCGTTGACCGTGACCACATGCACCCCGTTGCCTGCCAGGGCGTTCAGATAGGACGGCATCACGGCGGCGAGCGTCTTGCCCTCACCGGTCTTCATCTCAGCGATGTTGCCGAGGTGCATGGCGGCGCCGCCCATGATCTGCACGTCGAAGGGACGCTGGCCCAGGGTTCGCTTGGCCGCCTCACGGACGGCCGCGAACGCCTCCGGAAGCAGGTCGTCAAGTGACTCGCCGCTTCCGTAGCGCTGGCGGAACTCGTCGGTCATCGCGTGCAGTTGGGCGTCGCTGAGCTTTTCGAAGTCCTCTTCAATCGAGTTGACCTGCTCGGCGATCCGCCCGAGCTTGCGCAGGAGCTTGCCCTCACCCGCTCGCATGACCTTGTCGATGATGGCTGGCACTTCTCGTCGCGCTCCTTGCGGATCTGGCTGTGAAAGGGATCGCCGCCCACGGTCCGGACGGCAGGCAGCCTGTCGCCGTCACGGCTCGCAGGCACAGCGCTCTCCACAGCCATCGTAGGCGAGTCGACGGTGAAATCGAGCCGCGCCGGGCGGCAGCGTTGCCGTAGCGATGCCCCAGCTGGTCTCTGGGCCGCAAAACGCAGGGGCCGGTGTCGATTCGCCGGACGGCCTCGCCACAATAATAGGATCGCAGCGGCTGTCCGGCGCTGGCCGCCTACCCCGAGGGGAGCAGAACGCATGTCTGACCAGGCGAGTCCGGGCCCTGTGGCCGGCGTAGGCCAGGAAGGCGGCGCTCTCGCACCGGCAGGCCCAGACAGTTACCAGCCGCCCGAGGTGTATCACGGGCGGACCGTGTCGTGGGTAGCGGTCTCCATCATCATGGCCGGCTTCCTGATCGGCGGCCTGGGCCTGGTCCTGGGCCCCACGTGGTGGCTGTTCTGGGTGGGCGTGGCGGCGACGGTCATCGGTGGGCTGCTGGCTCTGGGGACCCACATCTTCGAAGACTGGTACTAGACCCCCGCCAGGTTCGGCTCCGGCAGCCGCGCCATAGGCGCGAGAGGAATGTCGCAGGCCGCCGTTAAGCTGCCGTCATTGTGGCCGCCCTCCCCACGCAGGAACCGCAGGTATCCCTGTCCGCCGACGACGTGCGGCTGATGACGCTGCGTGCACAGGGCTTCGTCGGCACGGACGGCCGCCGTGGTGGCGTGCCCGCGATGCTGCGCCGGCTCGGCGCGGTGCAACTCGACACCATCAGTGTGCTCGCCCGGTCTCATGAGCTCGTGGCCTACGCCCGGCTCGGCCCCATCCCCCGGGACCGGATCGAGCGGGCGTACTGGCACCCGCGTCGGCCGGCGGCGTTCGAGTACTGGTCACATGCCGCCTGCGTGCTGCCAATCGAGGACTGGCCCTACTACGCGTTCCGCAGGCGCGCGCTCCGCGACCGCGGCAAGCGCTGGCATCAGAGCCACCAGGGCACCTGCGCCGAGGTCCTGGCCAGGCTGCGGGCCGAGGGGCCGCTCACGGCTACCCAGCTCGGCGGGGCCAAGAACGGCAGCGCCTGGTGGGACTGGTCGGACACCAAGATCGCCGTCGAGTGGCTGCTCGACGTGGGCGACGTGATCTGCGTGCGACGGGAAGGCTGGCGCCGGGTCTACGACCTCCCCGACCGGGTTCTCCCCGGCGACCTGCTCGCGCACGAGCCCACCGACGCCGAATGCCTGGCCCATCTCGCCTCGGCAGCGGCGCGGAGCCTGGGTGTGGTGACCCGGGCCGACTTGATCGACCACCACCGCCTCCGGGAGCTGGCCAGCCCCCCGGCCAGGTACGCCGATCATGTGGACGAGGCCGCGCAGGCGGCAGGGCTGACGCCGGTCGCGGTCGGGACGGCCGCCGCGGGCCGGGCGAACCCACCCGCCGCACGAAACGGCGTAACGATGGGCTGGGCCGACCCCGCCGCCCTCGCGCAGGCCGCCGGAGGCGGCCAGGGCAAGCACCGGGTCACGCTGCTCTCCCCGTTCGACTCGCTGGTCTGGGACCGCAAGCGCACGCGCCGGATGTTCGGCTTCGACCACTCCCTGGAGGCTTACGTGCCACGGGCCAAGCGGGTCCACGGCTACTTCGCGATGCCGCTGCTGGCCGGCGGCCGGCTTGCCGGACGGGTGGACCCGGTGCGGCAGGGGAAGACGCTCGTCGCCCGCCAGCTGTCACTGACGTCGGCCGCCGCCACCGTGCCGATGGCACGGGCGCTGCGGGAGGCGGCGGAATGGGTCGGCTGCTCCGCGGTAGCCGTGGAGCGGGTCGAGCCGCCTCACCTGGCGCAACGGCTCCGCGCTGCCCTCACCTGACCCGGCGCTGTTCGCCGGCTCCTCAGCTGAACTCGATCAGCTTCTCCCGGACGGCGATCATGACGGCCTCCATCCGGGAGTGGATCTGGAGCTTCTCCAGGATGTTCCGCACATGGTTCTTGACCGTGTTCTCGGAGATGAACAGCTCCTTGGCGATGTCGCGGTTGTTCATCCCCCTCGCCACCAGCCGGAGCACCTCCATCTCGCGGTCCGTGAGCTTCGGTGCGGGCACCTGCTGCGTGCGCTCCTCCTCGTCGCGTTTGGCGAGTACCGCGAACTCCGTCAGGAGCTTTGCCGCCATCGAGGGGTTGATGAGGGACTGCCCGCCGTAGACCGCCCGCACCACGTCGGCCACCTCGTCATAGGGGATGTCCTTGAGCAGGTAGCCGCTGGCCCCCGCCCTGATCGCCTCGAAGAGATCCTCCTCCTCATCGCTGATCGTCAGTATAACGATCTTCGCGCTGGGGGCGACCTCCTTCATCGCCCGGGCGGCCTCGATCCCGCTGCTCTTGGGCATCCGGATGTCCATCAGGACCACGTCGGGCAGCGCCTCACCGGCCTTCTCGACCGCTTCCGCGCCGTCGCTCGCCTCGCCGACCAGTTCGATGTCGGGCTCCTCGGCGAGGACCATTTCCAGTCCCCGGCGGAACAGCGCATGGTCATCGACGATGAGCACGCGGATCGGATCGGGAACCGCCCGGGCATCATCCGCCTCACCGGTGGTTCCAGGATCTCCGCTCATGTCGCGCCTCCCTGACCCTGACGCTCTCCTGATACTGCCGCGGCCACGCGGACCTCCACGCAGCGCCGGGGCCGGCGCCCAGCGCTGCATACGCTGCCCAGCCGCGGGCACTTCACCCATTCCGGCGGCCTTGGATCAAACTCTGGCCGACCACGCCACGCCATGCAAACCCCAGTTGTGGGGCGTATGTCGCCAACGCTTGCGTTTGTTCGTCACCCGGCCGGTCCGGCCGGGCGGGCGGCCGGGTCACACCCTGCGGCTGTGCTCCCGTCCTCCGTCGGCGCTGGCATCCTCGATGAGGCGGATGAGGCCGTACTGATACCCGTGACGGCGGTAGACGACGCTCGGATGACCGCACGCGTCGTCGCGGAACAGGTAGAAGTCGTGCCCCACCAGTTCCATCTCCAGCAGCGCCTGGTCGATGCTCATCGGCATGGCCGCGTGGAATTTCTCCCGCACCACGACCGGCCCGTCTCCTTCCATCTGGATGGGGATGAACTCATCCGCGTCCAGCGGGGCCGCCGGTTGCGGTTCCGGGGACGCCCCCAGGTCCGGTCCCGGACCGGAAACACCAGCCAGCTCGTTGCCCACCGCACCATGCGCGGAACCCGGCTCCGCGGTCAGGGGCCGGGTGGCGCCCGCGGGCACGGGCCGGAGTGCGGTGCCGCGTTCCGCGGCCGGCGCCGCGTGCCGGCTCTTGCGCCGGTCCCCGGACCGCCGCAGGCGTGCTTCCAGTTTGGAAAGCGCGCGATCGAGCGCCACATACCGATCGTCCGCCGCCGCTTCCGCGCGGATGACCGGGCCACGCGACCGGATCGTCAGCTCAACGCGCTCGCGTCGGCCGGATTGCCGGGGATTACGCTCGGTGGAAATCTCCACGTCGATCCTGATCGCTCTGCGGTCCAGCCTTTCGATCCTGGTGAGCTTGGCTGAGGCATGCCTGCGGAAACGTTCTTGCACGTCGGTACGCCGACCCTTGAAGATGATGTTCACGCGGGAGCCCCCCTTTCGGCCCGAGATACGCTGCGGCACCCGCCCGGCCGACCTGGTCTTCGTCCCCACATCCGCCTGCTGAGGGGTTCGCGGCAGCTTCTTGCCACTACTGCCCTTCTCCCTGCCCGGGAGACATCCGGTCCCCCGGCGGGGCAGGACTTACTTCTAAGCCGCACCGTGATCAGTCGACGAGAAGTCGCCTTACGTGGGCCGTTTTGCCTGCGGCTGGCATCGGCTTGCCGACGCGGGCCATCCGCGGACTGCGGGCGGCCCGGGCTGGCGCAACCACGGACCCGGGCGGGTGCCATGACACGAACGTAGCCCGGCCCCGGCCGGATGTCAGGAGACATGGGGGGAGTAATACGTCACCAGGAACGGGCCGACAATCCGGGGCCCTGCGAGGACGGGCTCCCGGCGCGTTCTCCGGCTGACGGCGCCGCCTGCTGGTCTTCGGCGGGCGGGACGTGCTCAGCCGGGGTAGGTGGCGTCGGTGCCCGCCACCACGTCGCGCCACGGTTCGCCCAGCTCGAGTGAGCTCTCCAGCCGGCCGGATGACATCCCCACATAGAGGAGGTTCTTCGGGCCGGCGGCCGTGATCGACGCCATGCCCGGCGGCGCGGGCGTAACAGCCGCCCCGTCCCCATTGACCGGCACCTCCCAGAGCCGGGTACCGCCGGCTCGCTGCGTGATCGCCAGCAGATGGTCCTCGTCGTACCAGGTCAGGGCCGTTGGCCCGGAGAGCCCGGGGGCGAGTGGCACGGGCTCGGTGATGAAGACGCCGCCCCCGCTGCGCACGATCGCCCCAAGCACCAGATGGGCCTGCGCGCCCCTGCCGACGATCATTGCGATCCGGACCCCGTCCGGGGCCACTTTGAGCGCGGTCACCGGGCCCGAGCCGCCGGGCAGGCTGACGCTCGCCTTCACCGGCCTGCCTTTGGCGCCCGCTGGCATCACCCAGATGCCCCGCGAGCCGCCGACCTTGCCCGCGATCCAGAGGTTGCCCCCGCTGTCCCAGCTGGGCGTGGAGAAGTCCGCCCCCACGAGCCTGCTGTGCAGGCTCTCCGCCGCGACCGGTGCATGCGGCTTGGCGGCCGCGGCCAGGTCCTCGGTATAAACCGTGGTCGCGGGCCCGGCGACGCCGGCCAGGTAGTGCTCGTCCATCGAGACGGCGATCTTGTTCAGCGCCACCTCGCTCGTACCCGCCTGGCCGTGTACGGCGGCACTGTGCGGCCCTTTGCCGAACACCTTGACGGGGCCGGTGGCGCTCACGTAGTAGAGGTTCGCGTTCTGGCGCGCGTGCGGTATGTAACGCCCGTATTCGGCGAGGCTCTGGACGGCATCGCCGCCCCGGGCTGCCCAGGGGGATCCGTTGATCTTGAGCTTGACGGTCTGGATGAGCGCCGGGCTGTAGGCCGAACTGGTCAGTGTCCACACGAGCTGGGCGGCCATGGCCTCCACGGTGGGCTTGGGCACGCCGGGATGCAGACCGATATCGACGATCGCGGTCTTGCCGGCCGGCGGACCGGGCAGGACCTGGACCTTCCTGAGCCGCGTTCCCCGTGGGAAGGCGGTGACCGCCGCGTTCTCCAGCCAGCCTCCGGGGTCATGCAGCAGGCCCTTCACCAGGGTCGTGACAAGGTCACGGGACTGAACTGGGACGAACACCGGGTCGGGCACGAGAACCTGGTCCGGCTGGCCTGACTGGCCCGGCTGGCCGTAGAAATACAGGTTCCGTGGTGCGTAGTTCAGGCGGAAAAGCACGCTGGGCAGCAGAAGCTCGTGGGACACCTTCCCGGAGCCGTGGGGCAGGCCGCTGATGCGCCACTGTCCGTGGACCTGCACCAGGGTGAAGGCCTGCCGCCGGGTCGGCCCCGGGAGGGGAGCCGCCTGGTACTGCCCGCTGCTGTCCAGGGTGGCGAGTTCCCGCCAGCGCACCGCGACAATGGCCTGGCTGGTCTCACCCGTAAGCTTCGGGGACAGAGTAGAAAACGTGGGAGTCCTGGCGGGAATCGTTACCTCCGAGCCAGGCTGCCACAACCGGCTGGCGGCAGGGGTCAGGTACTGCCGCGCGACCGCATGGTGATGCGTGAAACTGGAGCTGGCCAGCAGGAAGCCACTGACCACCTGTTCGGGGGTCCAGCCACGCTGAGGGGGTTCGACGATCACCGTCGCCCCGCCGCCACCTCCCTGTGGCGCGGGGATCGGGGTCGACTCGACCGGGCCGGAGGATGGGATGGTCGCGCAGCCGGCCGTCAGCAGCGCGGCCAGGATCGCACCGATGAGCAGCGTGGCCCGGGTACGCGCCGGGCCGTTGTCCGTCCGGTACCGGGCGTCAGCCATCGCCGCCACGTTTCCTGCGCGGCGCGCCCCCCGGACCTGCCGGGCCATCGACGGCGCTGGACGGGCGTCCGTCACCGGCAGCCACGCTCTCGCCGCTAGTTAGGCTCCCGTTACCGGCAGCCGGCCCGCCGTCGCCAGCAGCCGGGCTCCCGTTATCCACCGCCAAGCGCCCGTTACCAGCAGTCACTCTCTTGTCGATAGCGGCCAGGTGCCCGTCGCCGTCGGGCAAGACCTCAGCCGGGGTGCCGCCATTGCCGACCACGTCAGCCAGCCCGAACCCGGCAACGGCGGCGCCGGGCCGGCCACCGAGGGGCCCGCCACCGGCCAGCTCGGCCTCGTCGGGACCGAGCGGCAGCGGGGAGCCGGCCAGCTCCTGTCCGAGTGTCCGCGGCACGGTGAGCCGGAACACCGATCCCTTTCCGCGCTCTCCCCAGGCCTGCAGCCAGCCCCCGTGCAGCCGGGCGTCCTCGAGCGCGATGGCCAGGCCCAGGCCGGTACCGCCGGTCGTGCGCGCGCGGGCCGGGTCGGCGCGCCAGAACCGGTCGAAGACCAGGTATTCCTCGCCCGGCCCGAAACCCACGCCGTGGTCCCTGACCGCGACCGCCACCGCATCCCGGTCCCCGGCGACCGTGACCACCACATCACGTCCTTCGCCGTGCTCGACCGCGTTGTCGAGCAAGTTGCGCAGGACTCGCTCCACCCTGCGCCGGTCCACCTCTGCGACGCATGGTCCGGGCGGCAGCCGGAAGTCGATCCGGGTGCCCTTGCGGGCCGCCAGCTGTTCCGCATCCGCGGCTGCGCGCCGGACCAGGTCGCAGACGTCCGCCGACTCGGCGTCCAGGGTCGCCACGTTGGCGTCATGACGGCTGATCTCCAGCAGGTCCGCGAGCAGCGCCTCGAACCGCTCCAGCTGGCTCTGCAGCAGCTCGGCGCTGCGCCCGGCAGCGGGATCGAGGTGGCTCTTCGCCCCGAACAGAACGTCGGCCGCGATCCTGATCGTGGTCAGCGGTGTGCGCAATTCGTGCGATACGTCGGACACGAACTGCCGCTGCGCCTTGGAAAGCTCTTCCAGTTCGCTGAGCTTCTCCTGCAGGCTCGCGGCCATGTCGTTGAACGAGTGGGCCAGTGCGGCAAGGTCGTCGGTGCCCGCGGCCGGCATCCGCTCGTCAAGGTTGCCCGCCGACAGCCGACTCGCCGCCTGCGCCGCCTGCCGCAGTGGCACCACCACCCACCGCGTGACCAGCGAGACGATGACTGCCAGCAGCACGACGAGCGCAACCCCCGTGGCGATAAGCGTGTTCTGGACGAGGTTCAGCGCCTGTACCTGCGGGGTGAGTGGGAAGAGGTAATAGAGCTGGTCGTGCCGGGTGATCGGCACACCCACCGCGAGCGCGGGCCCGGCGGGCTCGCCATTGGCACGCACGAGCTGGGTCAGTGTGGAGTAGAGGCGGTCAGACCTGTTTTCCTGCTGCTCGGCGGTCACCGCGGCGCGCAGCTTCGCGGGGATGCTCGGCGTCAGCGCCTGGTCTCCGACGACGCCACCAAGGCCGGGGATCGCGTGCCCCAGGATCACGACGTCGTAGATATTGCCAGGGCCGCTGCGCGCCTGCAGCTCATCGACGAGCGACTTGAGTGCGGACGGCCCGCCCCCGTGCAGCCCCAGCATGTCGGGCCTGGCCTGTGCGACGGCCAGACCGGACGAGGTCTGGGTGAGCGCCGCCTTCCGCTCGTTCGCCAGCAAGCCGCCCGCGATCTGCTGAACCAGGAAGAACCCAAGGATGGCGACCATCACGGCCGAGATCACCAGCGTGGTGGCGACCACGCGCAGCTGGAGCGACCGATGCCAGCGGCCGCGCAGCCGCCCGACCACCGCCTGCGACCGCCGGCGAACGGACCTGAGCACCCGGCGCACGGGCAGCGGAAGCCGCCGCCGCAGGCGGCCGGCCACCCCCGCCAGCGGCCCGCCGCCATCCAGCGACAGCACGCCGCGGAAGGCGGTCAAGCCCAGGCTGAGCCCGCGGAACGCCGATCCAGGACCCCTGGGCCGTTCCGGCGCCAGCACAGCGGCCCCGGCGGATCCAGTACCTGCGGCTATTCCGGGCGCGCCAGCTGCGCGGTCCGCCGGCGCCAGGCCGGCCGCGCCCGCCCCAGCGGGGCCGGAAGGATGGGTACCTGGCGCCAGGTCACCCGCTCTTGCCCGCGCCTCGCCTCGAGTGGAGCCGCCGCTCGGTACCTCCCTCATGGCCCTTCTTCGCTGCACCATACTTCGTGCAATGCACTTCGGTGAATGCACTCTGAACTGATTATCCCCAGCCTGGCGTCATTCGTGCCCTGCTCTGAGATGATCCGATCTCCAATCTCAGCCGCGGCCGACACTGCACCGGGCCCGGGCCGCCCGCAGGCCGTGTGCCATCAGGCCGGACCCGCCTTGTACCCCACGCCCCTGACCGTCACCACGATCTCCGGATGCTCAGGGTCCTTCTCGATCTTGGCGCGGAGCCGCTGCACGTGAACATTGACCAGGCGCGTGTCCGCCGCATGCCGGTATCCCCACACCTGCTCCAGCAGCACCTCGCGGGTGAATACCTGCCGCGGCTTGCGGGCCAGGGCCACCAGCAGGTCGAACTCCAGCGGAGTCAGGTTCACCTGCTCGCCGCCGCGCTTCACCGAGTGCCCGGCCACGTCGATGGAAACGTCGACGATCTGCAGCATCTCCGGCGCCGGATCGTCGGTTCGCCGCAGCCGGGCGCGAACGCGTGCGATCAGTTCCTTCGACTTGAACGGCTTAACGATGTAGTCGTCGGCGCCGGATTCCAGCCCGAGTACCACGTCGACGGTGTCGCTCTTCGCGGTCAGCATGACGATCGGGACGCCGGACTCGGTGCGGATCTGGCGGCAGACGTCGATGCCGTCCACGCCGGGCAGCATCAGGTCAAGCAGCACCAGGTCGGGATGCGTCTCGCGGAATGCCTGCATGGCGTGGTCCCCGTCGGCAACAAACGTGGGATCGAAACCCTCACCGCGAAGCATGATGCCGAGCATCTCGGAGAGGGCGGCGTCATCATCGACGACCAGCACGCGACCTTTCATAGACCTCATCGTTCCATGGAAAGACCAGCAGGGGCAGCCACTCCCAGGGGTGCTGTGGCACCCGGGAACTGCAGCGTACCCCCACTGGCCGGCCGCACCATCCCACGTTCGGTCACCAGTGCGGTCAACAGCTCCGCGGGGGTGACGTCGAACGCGGGGTTGTAGGCGCTGCTTCCGGCCGGTGACACCGCCGTGCCGGCGAAAGAGGTCACCTCGTCCGCCACGCGGTGCTCGACCACGATCGCCGCGCCGTCGGCGGCCGTGAAGTCGACCGTCGACAGCGGAGCGGCCACCACGAACGGCACGCCATGATGGCGGGCCAGCACGGCGAGGCCGTAGGTGCCGATCTTGTTGGCCACGCTGCCGTCGGCGGCGACCCGGTCGGCACCGGTGAGCACCATGTCCACCTCCCCCGCCGCCATGAGCGACGCCGCCGCGGCGTCGGCCAGCACGGCGTACGGCATCCCGGCGCGCCGTGCTTCGAACGCGGTCAGCCGTGTGCCCTGCAGCAGCGGCCGGGTCTCGTCCACCCAGAGCTGGGCCAGCCGGCCGGCCCGGTGGGCGGCGAGAATGATCGCGAACGCGGTCCCCTCCCCCGCCGACACCAGGGCGCCGGTGTTGCAGTGGGTCAGGATCCTGGCCCGCTCCGGGACCAGGCTGAGCCCTTGCGCCGCGATGGCCGCGCTCGCGGCGGCATCCTCCGCGGCAACCGCCCGAGCCTCGGCCAGGGCGGCCCGCGCCGCGATTCGTTCTGCATCCATGGGGGTGGTTGCGCCGCTCCGGCGGGCGGCTTGATACGCGGCGCGCGCCCGGCCGGCGCCCCAGCTCAGGTTGGTCGCGGTCGGGCGGGCCCGGGCCAGCGCATCGGCCGCTTGCGCCACATCCTCGCCCCGGTAGGCGGCCAGCGCCACGCCGAACGCCCCCGCCAGCCCAAGCAACGGCGCCCCGCGCACCACCAGGCGGCCGATCGCATCCACGAGTGAGGCGACATCCGTGCAGGTGAGGTACGTCTCCTCGGCCGGCAACCGAGTCTGGTCGAGGAGCGCGACGGCCGGGCCGCCCGGTGGGTCGAGCCAGCGCAGGGCCCATGTGTCCACCTCTTGAGTGTGTCACGAGCGACAATCGGGTCGAGTCCGGCCCAGCGGCGCAACGGCTGGCACACGCGGAACCCTCCAAGCCCGAATACCACGGAACGTCTCGCTGGCCCGGCGCATCATCGTTGCGGTTCTCCGCTTGACCGGCCAGCCGGGGACAATGTCCGTGTGGGCAACGCTCCCCTCGGCGGCAGGTACGCCATCGCCCGGGGCCCGTTGCCTGTGGGCTGTCCCGCGGCCCCGCCGCCCAGCTTCCGCGTTCCCGTCACTGTTCCAGGCCGGTCGCAGGCCCAGGCTGCGGATTGGAGGGGGGGAGCCTGGGAAGGGGAGAGATCACAGCCTGGCCAGTCCAGCGAGCCCGTCCAGCCAGGCGAGC
>DASYQM010000480.1:0-50238 GCA_036005525.1 Streptosporangiaceae bacterium | reverse complement strand
CCAGCCGGGCCATCACGGCCATCGCGAACGCAAACTGCTGGCAGTAGCCGCGCCGGGTCTTGGTGAGAAATTTGTAGAGCCCGGCGGCACCTTGCGGCTGGGGAACGTCCAGCGAGTAGGTGAATCGTCCCTGCGTGAACCACTCCTGCATTGCGACCGCCTTGCTGTAGGCATCGCGGTGCCCGGCTGTGATCTGCTTGGTGAGCGGCAGCAGCCGCTGGTATTGCTGCGGCACGGTGAGATAGTTCTGCTCGGCGCCCGAAGGGGCCGGCGCCTGGCGGAGTTGCTGGGGTGCCGGGTCGATATCGGAGCTCGCCACCGAGTAATGCAGGCCGGCCAGCGGAGTGCTGGCGGTGAAGACGGACAGTGAGTTCCGGTCCACCCGCCAGTCGCCGGGCACGTCCATCGACCGCGGCGCGTAAGGCACGGGAATGTAGTTCAGCTGGTGCCTTCCGCCCCTCATGGCAGGGGCGAGGGTGATCGTTTCGCGGACGGTGAGGGCCCGTGTGGTGGAGGCGAGACCGGGCACGGCGGGAAACTTGCCGCTGCCGACCTCGGCGGTGTCTGAGGGCTGCGCCAGGCTCCAGGCGGTGCTGCCGAGCCTGGTGAGGACGTAGACCTGGAGATAGGGCGGGGCGGAGCTGGCGGTGTGGTACGTGAGGATCGGTTCCGGATGAGTCATGTGGAGCTGTTCGTTCATCTGCACCAGCGGTTCGGGAAGTGACAGCGGGCCGCCATTGCCGCCGCCCGTGCCGACGCTGTGGCCCGGGAACAGCCGGTGGTGCTGCAGGCCGGGCAGGATGAGCGGCACGCACAGCGCCAGCACCACGGTCGCGAAGCCGACCCGCCGCCCGGCCGCGGTGAGCTGCCGGGTGTCCGGTCCCTTGGCTTCCGACCTGCCCGGCCAGGTATTGACGAGCCGACCCCAGAGCCGTACCCGCTCCCTGCCCTCTGCGGACAGCAGGGCGAGATACCCGGTGATCGCCAGGCTGAACACCACTACGTCGCCGACCCAGCCGGGCTTGACCGTGGTCGTCAGCGGCACGCAGAACAGCACGAGCAGCGGGAGGCCGGCGATCGCAGGCCTGCGCAGCCGGACCGCGATCAGATCTGTGGTGGCGGCGACGATCCCGATCCCCGCCGTCGACAGCACCAGGATGCCGTGGGTGGCCGGCACCGGCGGGGCATAGCTTGCCATCTGCGAGTTCGCACGCTGCGCCAGCACGAACAGATGGTGTGCCGAGGCCGGGGTCGGTATCAGCCCGAGGAACGACTGCGGTCCGGCGAACAGGATGTTGACGTAGAGGAACACACCGGCCAGCACGGCCAGGTAACAGACGATCACCGGGAGGGTCCGCAGCCGGGTCAGCGTGCCCACGGCGGTGGTCACGATCACGGCGCCGATGCCGGCCCAGAACCAGCCCGTCCTCGATATCAGCGAGTACAGGGCGACCGAGGCCAGGACGGTCGCGACGGCCGCCGTCACGGTGAGCCGGTGGTTCATCCCGCTGCCTCCGCCGGCGCGTGGGTGCCGAACGGTGCGGGCTGGCCGGGCGCGTGGTTGAGCATCTCCCAGGCCGCGGCGAGCGGCGTGTCGGCCGTGACGGCCGCCACCCGCCACCCGGCCGCGGTCAGGATCTTTGCAGCGGCATCGGTCTCGCCCGGTATCCGGTCGGTGGGCCGCTGCGCGCTCCAGGTGGAGACGGCGAGCAGCAGCGCCAGCGTCGTGCCGCCCGCACGGCGGGCCGAGGCCAGCAGCCGCGCCTCCTCCGGGGAGATCTGCCCCAGTACCGCGATCAGCAGGCCGCTGTTGCCGCGCGCGCCCGCGGCCAGGGCCGGGATCATGGTGGTGAGCCGGGACGGGCGCATGACCGCGAGCGAGTCGAGCAGCACATCCTCGAACGGGGCGGTGGCGCCCACCGATCCTGTGTCGGTGACGAATTCGCCGTTGATGCCCTCGCGGGCCAGGTGCACCCCTATCGACGCGGCGGCGCTGACGGCGTACTCGAAGGACGAGGAGGGTCCCCGGCCGCTGTGCGCAGAGTTCCGGGTATCCAGGAACAGGACCGCGCGGTTCTGCCACCGCTGCTCCTCCCGGCGCACCATGAGCTCGCCGTAGCGGGCGGTGGACCGCCAGTGCACCCGCCGCAGATCGTCACCGTCCCGGTAGGCCCGGGGGACGACGTCGTCCTCTCCGGCCGCTGCCGCGGTGCTGGCCCGGGTCCCGCCCTCCCTGAGCCAGGCACCGCCGAACGGCGCCCACGGCAGCACGGTGATGGCCGGGGTGACCACGAGCGTGCCCGGCAAGGCCACTGACCTGCCCAGCCTCACCAGGCCGAAGACGTCGGCCACGCGGACGTGCAGCGGCCCGATCTCGTACCTCCCCCGGCGATCGGACTGGAGCCGGTAGGTGATCCGGCGGCTGCCACCGGCTTCGATCCGGTCGAGGACGAACCGGGGACGGGTGCCCAGCGAATAGGGGATGGTGTCCTCGGCGAGCAGGAGGCCGGTGGGCAGCCGGGTGACGTTATCGAGCTGGATGGTGACCGTGGCCGCCTGGCCGGCCGGTACCCGGGCCGGCTCGATCTGGCGCAGGCACCGTACCCGGTAGCGGGCCCGGCCGGCGGCGAGCGCCGAAAGCAGCGGCAGGAGAATCAGCACCCCGCCAAGGCTCAGCAGCTCGCGCTGGCCCAGGCCCAAACCGAACCCACCGGCGGCGATGCCGGCGGCGATGAAGGCCCTGCCGCGAGTGGTGACTCCGGCGAACAGCGACCGCATCCCGGTCCCTTCCTTCCACCTGCTCTCGGGCGGCAGGGCCGGTGCCAGGCCCAGGTCGCCGAGCGCAGGGCTCGTACTGCTTAACGGAACTGCGGCAGCGGGACCTGCCCAACGATGGCGGCCAGCACCTGCTCGGGCAGCTGGCGGGCGACCAGGGCCTCCGCGCTCGGCAGCAGCCGGTGGGCAAGCACCGGCAGCGCCAGCGCCTGCACGTCGTCCGGGATGACGAAGTCACGGCCGTCCAGGGCGGCTCGCGCCCTGCTGGCGCGCAGCAGGTGCAGGGTGGCCCGGGGGGATGCTCCCAGCCGCAGTTCCGGGCTGGCGCGGGTCGCTGTGACCAGGCTGATGACGTACCGCTTCAGGACATCGGCCACATGCACCCTGCGGACGGCGGTGATGAGGTCCCGCATGTCCTCTGCCCTGGCGACGGGTTCCAGCGCCTCGAGGGGGGACGACGAGCCGTGCGCGTCGAGCATCGCCAGTTCCGACTCCGCGCTGGGGTACCCCATGGAGATGCGGGCGGTGAACCTGTCCCGCTGCGCCTCGGGCAGGGGATATGTCCCCTCCATCTCGATGGGGTTCTGGGTGGCAATGACCATGAAGGGCGGGGCCAGAGGATAGGTCGTGCCGTCCACCGTCACCTGCCGCTCCTCCATGCATTCGAGGAGCGCGGACTGCGTCTTGGGGGAAGCCCGGTTGATCTCGTCCCCGACGACGATGTTGGCGAACAGCGGGCCGGGCTTGAACTCGAACTCACCCCGCTCCTGGTTGTACGCGCTGACCCCGGTGATGTCGCTGGGAAGCAGGTCCGGGGTGAACTGGATGCGGCGCACCGAGCAGTCGGTGGACCGGGCCAGCGCCTTGGCCAGCATGGTCTTGCCGACCCCGGGGACGTCCTCGATCAGCACATGCCCCTCGGCGAGCAGGACCGTGAGCGCGAGGCGGACGGCTTCTGACTTCCCCTCGATGACGGACTCGACCGCGGTAGCGACGCGGTGCGCGGCCAGCACCAGGTCGTCGAGAGTGCGGCCGGTATCGCGCCCGGTATCGGTGACCAATCGTCCTCCTTGCGTCGGCTGCCTTCCCGCCGTGCTGCCTGACTCGCCGGGAGTCCGTTCCGCCACGAGATTACCGGGCGTACTGACAGGCCCTGCGTACTGACAGTACGTCCTGGTCGGTTCACGTGCGATTCCCAGCCCGGGTTCACCGGCGGGCGCCGCTCACCGCCGCTGTTCCACCCTGCTCCACCGGTCTGAGCTGTCCATTTCACCCGCGAGTGGAGCGCCAGGGGAGCGCTGGGCATTGACGGTGGAGGAATGTGGGGTACAGTGGTGCGCGGTGGGGTGCAAGGGTTGCTCGGTGGCGCCGGGCACGGCTCTCCGGGGGATGGAGGTGAGTGCTGGTGTTCCTGGGCACTCACACGCCACGCCTGGACGACAAGGGGCGGCTGTTCCTGCCGGCCAAGTACCGCGAGGAGCTCGCGGGAGGACTGGTGATCACCAAGGGCCAGGAGCGCTGCCTCTACGTCTTCCCCACGGCGGAGTTCGAGCGGCTCACCGAGGCATTGCGCGCCGCCCCCGTCACCGCCAAGGCGGTGCGCGACTACAGCCGGGTCTTCTTCGCCAGTGCTTCGGATGAGGTGCCGGACAAGCAGGGCCGGGTGACGATCCCGCAGGGGCTGCGGGACTACGCCGCCCTGCAACGTGACTGCGTCGTCATCGGCGCCAACACGCGGCTGGAGATCTGGGATGCCGTCGCCTGGCAGGCCTATGAGGCGGACCAGAACGAAGCGTTTTCCGCTGCGTCGGAGGAGGTGCTGCCCGGCGTCTTGTGAGTGGTGCCGGCTGACCGGCGCCACTGTGCTCGGCGAGGTCTCCACCCGCGCCTGGGTGATCAGATCGGCTGACGTCACTTCCCCGGCGCCAGGCGATGTCCGGGCCGCCCGCGCACCGCGCGGATGGAGACCTGGCCGGGTACCCCTCAACGATCAGAGGTGCCGATCACGGCGTCCACGGCACCGGGTGCCACGGCGAAAGGGGGCTCGATGGGCACGGCGCCAGCCGCTCACCTGCCGGTCATGGTTGACCGGGTGCTCGCGCTCTTCGCGCCTGCCCTCGATCCGCCGGGAGCGGTCCTGGTGGACGCGACACTCGGCCGGGCCGGGCATGCCCGGGCGCTGCTGGCCGCCCATCCCCGTCTTGCGCTGGTCGGGATGGACACCGACGCGACCGCGATAGCGGAATCCGGCCGGCTCCTTGCCCCCTACGCCGACCGGGTCACGCTGGCCCACGCCGTCTATGACCAGATCGCCGGCGTGCTCGCCCGCCAGGGCGTGGCGCGCGTCCAGGGCGTCCTTTTCGACCTCGGGGTGTCCTCACCCCAGCTTGACGAGCCGGGCCGGGGATTCGCCTACTCCTACGACGCCCCGCTCGACATGCGGATGAACCGTGGCCAGGCGCTCACCGCGGCGGAGGTGCTCAACACCTATCCGGCGGCCCGGCTCGCCCGGGTGCTCCGCGAGTACGGCGAGGAGAAGTACGCGCGCCGGATCGCGGAAGCGGTGGTGCGCGCGCGGGCCACGGGACCACTGACATCCACCAGCCAGCTCAACGAGATCATCCGCGACTCGATCCCGGCGCCGGCCCGCCGCAGCGGGGGACATCCAGCCAAGCGGACGTTCCAGGCGCTGCGGATCGAGGTCAACGCGGAACTAGAGGTGCTGGCACGGGCGCTCCCCGCGGCACTGGACGCGCTCGCCGTTGGCGGCCGGATCGTCGTGCTGGCGTACCACTCGCTCGAGGACCGGGCCGTCAAGCGCGCGCTCACCAGCCACGCGGTGGACGCCACCCCGCCCGGGCTGCCGGTGGCGCTTGCCGAGGCCAGCCCTCAGTTCAAGCTGCTGACCCGGGGGGCTGAGCGGCCATCGGGCGCGGAAGTGGCCGCGAACCCGCGGGCCACTTCGGCCCGGCTCCGGGCCGCCGAACGTATCAGGGACGCCGCATGATCGCGGCCGGGCCGGGCCGTGGGCCGGGCTGCCACGGAATGAGCGATGACAGGGGGGAAACGCCATGAGCGGCCGCACGCAGGTGGTGACGGGGACCAGGCGCGCGCAGGATGCGCGGCCGGGACGGCGGACCCAGCGCGCATCCCCGTCTGCCGGACGGGTGCGGCCGGCCCGGGCCGGCGTCACGGGCACCCGGATGCGTACCGGCCCTGCCCCGGTACGCGGCAGGCCCCCGGCCCGCGCTCCCGGCGCGCAAAGGACAAGGTCCCCGCAGCGACGCCCGAGCGCCGCGGCAGCCGACCTGGCGCGGACCTCGCGCACGCCCTTCGTCTTCCTCCTGGTCGGGCTGCTCGGCGGCGGCCTGCTCTGCCTGCTGTTGATCAACACCATCCTCGACACGGGGTCCTACCAGATCACCCAGCTCCAGCAGCAGAACGTCACGCTGGCGCAACGCACTCAGACGCTCCAGGCGCAGATCGCCCACGAGGAGTCACCAACGGTGCTCGCGGAGCGGGCGCGCCGGCTGGGCATGCGGGAGCCGGGGCTGCTGCACTTCCTTGACCTGAGGAAGGGCCGGATCGAGAGCGAGCCCGGTCACGTGCCGGACGTTCCTGTCTGGCCGCCTGGATACACGCCGTGACGCCAGCGGGCGGCGGCGGCGGACGGGAGGGCCGGGAACGTCCGGGTGGGGCAGCGCGCCCACCAGCCGCCGCCGGGCCCCGCCGTCCGAGCAGCAGCCGGCCCCGCGACCCGCAAACGCGGCGGGCGGGGCCCGCTCGCGGCATGGAACCGCCGGCGCGCGGCGAGGGCACGGGCCCTCGGCGGGGCGCCACGCCTCCCCACAGCGCTAGCCCTGGCGGCCCACGGCCCAGGGGCCAGCGGACGGGAGGAACGGCACCGGCGGGCCCACGGCCGGGCAGTACAGGGCCGGGAGGCCCCCGGGCGGGAAGCACGGCACCGGGAGGACCGGGACCTGGGGGTCCCCGGGGAGAGGGCCTGCCACGGGGGAACCCGGGCCCTGGACGTCCGTGGCCAAGGCGCCCCGGGCACGGTCGTCCCGTGCGCGCCGGCGGCCCGCGCCGTGGCGGCATCCAGCGTGCCAGCCCCGCCCGGCGCCTGCGCGTCGGCCTGCTGTGTGCCGGGTTCGCCCTGTCACTGATCGCTGGCAGGCTCGTTCAGCTGCAGGCACTGGACGGAGCGAAGTACCGGGCACTGGCGGAGCGCCAGCGGGTGCACACCGTCTCCGTGCCCGCCGAGCGGGGCAAGATCACTACCGCGGACAAGATGATCCTGGCCATGACCGTGCAGACCGACACGGTCTCGGCGGACCCGACGCAGATCGTGGGCAGGACGCCGCAGCAGACAGCGATGGCACGGCAGCGGATCGCCGACGCGCTGGCCGGGCCGCTCCGGATGTCGTCCGCCAGCATCGTGAACCTGCTCGACAACCCCAGCTCCCGGCGGTACGTGGTACTGGCACGGGGCGTCTCGGTGACCGCGGCCAACCAGATCACCGCGGGCCTGAAGAAGCTCAACGCGGTCGGGATCTACCTCACGCCCACCTACACCCGGAAGTACCCGAGCGGCGATCTCGCCGCCAACCTGGTCGGCTTCACCACCGCCACGCCTGCGGGCGACCTGCGCGGGCAGGCGGGCATCGAGAACTCATACAACCGGCTGCTCGCGGGCCAGGACGGCCGTGAGGAGGTCGAGACGGGCACGAACGGCCAGCCGATCCCGGTCGCCACCGACCAGATCCGTTCCATGGTCCCCGGCGGCGACGTCCGGCTGACGATACTGTCCGGCCTGCAATGGGAGGCACAGCAAGCCTGCGCCCAGCAGGTCCGGCTGACCCGGGCGGATTCCTGCACGGTGGTGGTGATGCGCCCGGCCAGCGGCAAGATCCTCGCGCTGGCCCAGTACCCCGGCTACCAGCCCTCGCACGTGACGGACCTGGCCGCCACCCAGGACCTGCCGGTGTCGGCCGTGTTCCCGCCCGGCAGCACCGCCAAGGTGATCACGGCCGCGGCGGCGCTGGAGCGGGGGGGCCAGACGCCGATGAGCCCGTACACGGTGCCGGAACAGATCACGGTGGGCGGCGCGTACACGTTCCACGACGCCGAACCGCACGCGACCGAGCGGCTCACCCTGGCAGGAGTCCTGGCGCATTCCAGCAACGTGGGCATGGTCCAGGTCGCCGAGCGCATCAGCCCGCAGGTGCAGTACCAGTACTTCCGGGCGTTCGGGATCGGGGCCCCGAGCGGGCTGCCGCTGCCGAACACCAGCCGCGGCCTGCTGGTGCCGCTGTCGCGGTACTGGGGGCAGGAGCGGTACACGCTCGCTTTCGGCCAGGGTGTCTCCGTGACCGCCGTGCAGATGGCCAGTGTCTACGCGACCATCGCGAACGGCGGGGTCCGGGTACAGCCGACGATCGTGGCCGGTACCACCTCCGCGGACGGGCAGTTCGTGCCCGCCCCGTCACCGCACAGCCACCGCGTCCTCAAGCCGCGCACCGCAGCCGATCTCGTCGCCATCCTCCAGCAGGTGCCGATGCTCGACGCGACCCTGGCCGCCCAGCCGTGGGGAGAGATCCCCGGCTACTCGGTCGCCGCCAAGACCGGGACCGCGCAGGTGGGCAAGTGTCAGTGCCGGTACGGGTCGAGCTACATCGGGATGGCGCCCGCCAGCAACCCGCAGGTTGTGGTGGCGGTCAACGTCCAGAACCCGCGGCGCGGGAACTACTTCGGCAACGCCGTGGCCGGCCCGGTGTTCTATCACGTGATGAAGTTCGCGTTGCAGGAGCTGAAGATTCCGCCGGATCACGCCAAGCGTCCCAACGTCCGGCTCACCGCACCGTGATCAGCGGTAGCCTCTGCCCGTGCTCGCCGATCTGCGCCCAGCAGGCGCCAGGGGCCGGCCGCTGGCCGGGCTCGCCGAACTGCTCGGCGTCGTCATGACCGGGCCGGGCCGGACTGACCCGCTCACCGGCCCGGGCGGCCCGCTGCTGGTGTCCGGCGTCACCCACGACTCACGCCAGGTCCGGCCCGGCGACCTGTACGCGGCGCGGCCCGGCAGCCATCACCCCGGGGCCGAGTTCTGCCAGGACACGGCGCTGGCCGGCGCCGTGGCCGTCCTCACCGACCAGGCTGGCCGTACCGGCGCCCGGCGGTGCGGGCTGCCGGTGTTCGTGGTCGCCGATCCCCGTGCCCGGCTGGGGGAGGTCGCGGACTGGGTGTACCGGCATCCGTCGCGGAAGCTGCTTCTCATCGGCGTGACCGGCACCAGCGGCAAGACCACCACCACCTACCTGCTGGAAACCGGGCTGCGCCGGGCCGGGCACCTGACCGGGCTGGCCGGCGGGGTGGAGACCCGGGTGGCGGACCTCACCGTCGCGAGCCGCCTCACCACCCCGGAGGCGGCCGACCTGCAGGCGCTGTTCGCCATCATGGCCGAGCGAGGCGTCACGGCGGCGGCGATGGAGGTCTCCAGCCACGCGCTGGAGCTCGGCCGGGTAGCCGGGACCGCCTACGACGTCGCGATCTTCACGAACCTGTCCCAGGACCACCTGGACTTTCACGGCAGCCTGGAGGCGTACTTCGCCGCCAAGGCGACGCTGTTCACGCCGGCCTACACCCGGGTAGGCGTTGTGAACACCGACGATGCCTACGGCCGCCGGCTGGCGGAGACCATGCCGATACCGGCCACCACGTTCTCCGCCGAGGGTGACCCGGCCGCCGACTGGCGTGCCGCCGACGTGCGGACGGGGGCGGACGGCAGCACGTTCCGCATTGTCGGCCCGGGCGGGGTGGAGGCGGACGCATCGGTGGCCCTGCCCGGGCGCTACAACGTAGCCAACGCCCTCGGCGCCGTCGTCGCCCTGGTAGAAGCGGGCGTCCACCTGCCCACGGCGGTGGCCGGGGTGGCCGCCTGCCCCGGGGTTCCCGGCCGCCTGGAGCGGGTCGAGGCGGGCCAGGATTTCACCCTCCTGGTGGACTATTCTCACAAGCCAGGAGCGGTGGAAGCGGTGCTGCGCGCGCTGCGGCCTGTCACCGGTGGCCGCCTGTGCATCGTGCTGGGCTGCGGCGGTGACCGGGACCGGGCCAAGCGACCGCTGATGGGCGCCGCCTGCGCCCGCCTGGCGGATGTGGCGATTCTCACCAGCGACAATCCGCGCTCGGAGGATCCACTGGCGATACTGGCGGAGATGCTGGCCGGAGTGCTCACCGTGCCGGAGCAGCGGCGGGCCCGGGTCATAATCGAGCCTGACCGGGCTGCGGCGATCGGCCTGGCTGTTGCGATGGCCGGCAAAGAGGACGTGGTCGTGGTGGCGGGCAAGGGACATGAACGCGGCCAGTACATAGGCTCCCTGGTCATCCCCTTCGACGACCGCGAGGTAGCCGCCGCGGCGATCACGCGTCACCGCGGCCAGGCGCCGCCGCCCGAGGATTCGCTGCCGTGGGAGGTGCCGGAGTGATCCCGCTCTCGCTGGCAGCCGTAGCCGAGATCACCGGCGCCCGCCCGCACGGGGTCACCGATCCCGCCGCGGTGGTGGACGCGGTCGTCATCGACTCGCGGGCCGCCGGGCCCGGCGCACTGTTCGCGGCCCTGCCGGGCAGCCGGGTGGACGGCCACGATTTCGCCCCGGCCGCGGTGGCCGCGGGAGCGGCCGCGGTGCTCGGCACCCGCCCGACCGCGGCGCCCACCCTGGTCGTGCCGGACGTGCCGGCCGCGATGGCCGTCCTCGCGAGAGCGGTTGTGGCCCGGCTGCCCGGCCTGACGATCGCCGGCATCACCGGCTCAGCCGGGAAGACGACCACCAAGGACCTGGCGGCCCAGCTGGTCGAGCGGCTCGGGCCCACCGTGTCCCCGCGCGGCTCCTTCAACAACGAGATCGGCCACCCGCTGACCATCCTGCGGGTCACGGCCGCCACCCGGTACCTGCTGCTGGAGTTGTCCGCGCGCGGAACCGGCCATATCGCCCGGCAGTGCGAGATCGCGCCGCCATCGTTTGGCATCGTGCTGTGTGTCGGCCACGCACACGCGGGTGAGTTCGGCGGCCTGGCGGAGGTGGCGCGGGCCAAGGGCGAGCTGCCCGCTGCGCTGCCCGCGGACGGGGTCGCGCTGCTCAACGCCGATGACCCGCGGGTGCTGGCCATGGCCGGGCGAACCGCGGCCAGGGTGGTGACGTTCGGCCGCGGGCGCCAGGCGGCGGTACGGGCGGCCGACGTCCGGCTCGACGACCGCGGCCGCCCCGGATTCACACTGGTCACACCCGCGGGCTCGGCGCCGGTGCGGCTGCGGCTGTTCGGGGAGCACAACGTCGCCAACGCGCTGGCGGCGGCCGCGCTCGCGGGCGAGCTGGGGCTGGGCCTGCCCGAGGTCGCCGACGGCCTGTCCGCGGCCACCGCCCGGAGCAGGTGGCGGATGGAGGTCACGCAGCGGCCGGACGGGGTGACAGTGATCAACGACGCCTACAATGCCAGCCCGGAGGCGATGGCAGCGGCGATCGAGGCGCTGGCCGTCATGGCACGGGGAAGGCGGGCGTTCGCGGTGCTCGGCCCCATGTACGAACTGGGCAGCCGGTCCCGTGCGTTTCACGAGGAAGCGGGTGGGCTGGCCGCCCGGGCGGGCGTCGCCGGCCTCATCGTGGTCGGGGAGGATGCGGCGCCGATACTCACGGGGGCCAAGGCCGAGGGTTCCTGGCACGGGGAACTGCTCGGGGTGCCCGACGCGGGCAGCGCGGTCGAAGCGCTCGCTGCCCGGCTCACCCCTGGTGACGTGGTGCTGGTCAAGGCGTCCCACTCGGCCGGGCTGGAACGCGTCGCGCTGGCCCTGACCGGAGAGGCCGCCCGGTGAAGACCATCCTCGTCGCCGGCGGCCTGTCCCTGCTGCTCGCGTTGTTCGGCACGCCGCTGGCGATCAGGGTGTTCAGCAGGCGCGGTTATGGCCAGCTGATCAGGGAGGAGGGGCCGGCGGGGCACGCGACCAAGCGCGGCACGCCGACGATGGGGGGGACCGTGATCGTGGTCGCCTCGCTGGCGGGGTACTTCGCCGGCAACGTGGCGACCGGGCAGGTGCCGTCGATCTCGGGCCTGCTGGTGATGATGTTGATGACCGGGCTGGGCGTGGTCGGGTTCATCGACGATTTCATCAAGATCTACAAGCAGCGGAGCCTGGGCCTGCGCAGCAGCGCCAAGCTGGCCGGGCAGGCGGTGGTGGGCGCGGTGTTCGCCGCGCTGGTGGTGCTGCCGCGGTTCGCCGACGGGTTCGATATCACCCCGGCCGATGCGCACCTGTCGTTCCTGCGGGACTTCGGCCCGGCGCTGGGCCTGGCCCCGTTCGTCCTGTGGATCGTCATCTTGATCGCGGGCACCTCCAACGCGGTGAACCTGACCGATGGGCTGGATGGGCTGGCGACCGGATCGGCCTGCCTGGTGCTGGCGGCGTATGTGCTGATCGGGAACTGGCAGCTGCGCAACGACTGCACCGCCTTCCTGGCCCCCCGCTGCTACCCGGTGCGCGACCCGCTCGATCTCGCGGTGGTCGCCGCAGCCGTGCTGGGCGCCTGCTTCGGGTTCTTGTGGTGGAACGCGCCGCCGGCCCGCATCTTCATGGGCGACACCGGCTCGCTCGCCCTGGGCGGCGTGCTGGCGGGCCTGGCCGTGTGCACCAAGACCCAGCTGCTGCTGGCCATCCTGGGCGGGCTGTACGTGGTGATCGCGCTGTCGGTCATCATCCAGGTGGGCTCGTTCAAGCTGACCGGCCGCCGGGTCTTCCGGATGGCACCGCTGCAGCACCATTTCGAGCTGCTCGGCTGGGCGGAAACCACCATCGTGATCCGGTTCTGGCTCATCTGCGGCCTGTTCGTCGCGCTCGGCCTGGGCATCTTCTACGTCGAATGGATGCCCAAGTAGCGCGACACGCTGCCGATGTCCTGCCGATGGCGGTGGTCAGCCCGGAAACTGGGGGGATGAAGCAAGCCGAGCAGGCTGCCGGGCCCGCCGTGGCCGGGCGGGCGGGCCGGGCGGACGCCACGGACCGCGACCAGCCTGCAGGCCTGCTCGCCGCGCTGCGCCGGCCGCTGACGTCCTACTACCTGATCATCGGCATCACCACCCTGCTGCTCGCGCTCGGGCTGGTGATGGTGCTGTCCACCTCGTCGGCCTCCCAGCTCGCCGAGGGCGGCTCTCCCTACGCCGGCTTCCAGCACCAGCTGCTGGGGGTGGTGCTGGGCGTGCCCTGCATGTGGCTGGCGGCCCGGACCTCGCCCCGCGCCTTCCGTGCCGCCGCCTACCCGCTGATGTTCGTCGCCATCGTGGGCCTGCTGCTGGTCCCGCTGATCGGTGTGACCTCCGGCGGCGCCACCCGGTACCTGGAGATCGGCCCGATCCCGGTCCAGCCCTCCGAGCTGGCCAAGCTGGCGTTCCTGCTCTGGGGCGCGGACCTGCTCGCCCGCAAGAGCAAGCTCGGGCAGCTCGACGATTGGCGGCACCTGCTCATCCCGCTGCTGCCCGGGGCCGGCATCTTGTGCATGCTCGTGATGCTCGGCGACGACCTGGGCACCACGTTCCTGCTGCTGGTGATCTTCCTGGCGCTGCTGTGGGTGGTCGGGACGCCGCTCCGCCTGTACGCGGGCATCCTGGGCATGATCGGCCTGGTCCTGCTGATCCTGATCGTCGTCGCCGGGTACCGGTTCCACCGGCTGACCCTGTTCCTGCATCCGCAGGGCGGCCCGAACGGCGTCGACATGCAGAGCATCCAGGGGAAATGGGCGGTCGGGTCCGGCGGCTTGTTCGGCGTCGGCCTCGGCGCCAGCAGGCAGAAGTGGGGCTACGTGCCGAACGACACGACCGACTTCATCTTCGCCATCCTCGGGGAGGAGCTGGGCCTGGTCGGCACGCTGTGCGTCTCACTGCTCTACGGGGGCCTGGCGTTCGCCGGGATGCGGATCGCCCGCCGGGCGCAGGACACCTTCGTCCGTCTCGCGGCGGCCGGCGCGACCGCCTGGATCGTGGGTCAGGCCCTCGTCAACATCGGCGCGGTGCTCGACCTGCTGCCCATCACCGGCGTGCCGTTGCCGCTGGTTTCGTCCGGGCTGTCCTCGCTGCTCGTGACGATGCTGGCGCTCGGCATGCTGATGTCGTTCGCCAAACGGGAGCCCGGGGCGCGCGAGGCGCTTGCCGCAGCCGACCCCGGCGCCGCGCGTCGCGTCCTAAGCTGGCTGGGCCTGGACCGTCGGCGTGAGTGAGCCGCGCAGCCAGCGCCTGGGCGGCCTCGCCGAGCGCCGCGCCGGCCGGACCGGGCCCGGCGCCTGCCGCGGACCGGCTGGCGATCCGGTCGCACGCAGCCCGCGGACGAGGAGGCCCGGCGATGAGCGTGGTACTCGCGGGAGGTGGCACCGCCGGTCACATCGAGCCTGCTCTGGCGCTCGCCGACGCCCTGCGGCGGGCCGAGCCGGACATCCGCATCACCTGCCTGGGCACCGAGCGCGGCCTGGAAACCCGGCTGGTCCCGATGCGGGGATACGACCTCGTGCTGATCCCCGCCGTCCCGCTGCCGCGGTCCCTGACCCCGGAACTGCTGTCCGTGCCCGGCAGGCTGGCCGATGCGGTCCGGGCCGCGGCGAAGGTGCTCGGCCGGACCCGGGCGCGGGTGCTGGTCGGGTTCGGCGGGTATGTGGCCGCGTCCGCCTACCTGGCGGCCCGGCGCCGCCATGTGCCGATCGTCGTGCACGAGGCGAACGTGCGCCCGGGCGTCGCCAACCGGCTGGGCGCCACGTTCACCCGCCACGTGTTCGCCGCCAGCCCCGACACCAAGCTGGCGCACGCCACCGCCATCGGCATGCCGCTCCGGCAGGAGATCGCCGGCCTGGACCGGCTGGCCCTGGCGGACAAGGCACGCGCCCACCTCGGGCTGCGGCCCGACCTGCCGGTGCTGCTGGTCACCGGCGGATCACAGGGCGCCCGCTCGCTGAACCTGGCGGTGCTGGACGCGGCCGACTGGATCCGCGGCGCCGGCATCCAGGTGCTGCACATCCTCGGCCCGCGCAGCGGCCTGCAGGTGGACATGCCCGCCATCGGCCCGCCCTACATCACGCTGCCGTATCTGGACCGGATGGACCTCGCCTACGCCGCCGCGGATTTCGCGCTGTGCCGGAGCGGGGCCATGACCTGTGCCGAGCTCACGGCCGTGGGCCTGCCCGCCGCGTACGTGCCGCTGCCGCACGGCAACGGCGAGCAGCGGCTGAACGCGCTGCCCATCGTGCGGGCCGGCGGCGGGCTCATGGTCAGCGACGCGGACCTGTCCCCGGCGTGGATCCGCGAGATGCTCGTGCCGATCCTGCTCGACCCCGACCTGGTGGCGGCGATGTCGCAGTCGGCCGCCGACATGGGTGCCAGGGAGAGCGGCGAATGGCTGGCCGCCGAGGTGCTGGACGTGGTGCGGGAGCACAGATGACGGCCGTCCGCCGGGGCCGGTGATCTGACGTGGGACTTGTCACGCCGGTCGCCCCGGTGCCGCTGGCCGGCCTGGGACGGGTGCACTTCACGGGCATCGGCGGCGCCGGGATGTCCGGGATCGCCCGCATCATGATCGCCCGCGGGGTGACGGTGTCGGGCAGCGACTCGGCCGGCGGCGAGCTGCTGGCCTCGCTGGCGGCGCTGGGCGCGGACGTGCACGTGGGGCACGCGGCAGCGAACCTGGCCGACGCCGACACGGTGGTGGTGTCGTCGGCGATCCGGCCTGACAACCCCGAACTCGCGGCGGCGCGCGCGCGAGGGCTGCGGGTACTGCACCGGGCGGCGGCGCTCGCCTCGCTCATGCTGGGCAGACGCGGGGTCGCGGTGGCCGGCACGCACGGCAAGACCACCACCTCCTCCATGATCACCACTGCGCTCCGCCATTGCGGCGCCGATCCCGGCTACGTCATCGGCGGCATCCTCAGCGAGACCGGGCTGGGCGCCGAGGACGGAAGCGGGGCGGTGTTCGTCGCCGAGGCGGACGAGAGCGACGGATCCTTTCTCATGCTGTCCCCGGAGGCGGCGGTGGTCACCTGTGTGGAAGCCGACCACCTTGACAACTACGCGGGCCTGGCCGAGATCGAGGGCACCTTCGCCGCCTTCGCCCGGCGGATCGTGCCCGGCGGTGTGCTGGTCGCCTGCGCGGACGACCCCGGCGCGAGGTCGCTGGCCGCGGCCGCCGCAGCGCTCCCGATCCGGGTGCGCACCTACGGCGAGGCGGACGACGCCGACTACAGGATCACGTCGGTGGTCCCGCGTGGCATGAACGTGAGCCTGGAGGTTCACGGCGCGCCCGGGTCTGGGCCGGGCGGGCCGGGGCAGCTGGCGCCGGTGCTGCTGGAGGTGGGCGTCCCCGGCCGTCACAACGCGCTGAACGCGGCCGCCGCCTACACCGCCGTGCTCGAGCTCGGCCTGCCGTCGGTGCGGGCCGGGCAGGCCGCCAGCGGGCTGGCCGCCTACCGGGGTACCCGGCGGCGGATGGAGCCCAAGGGCGAGGCGGGCGGGATCACCGTGCTCGACAGCTACGCCCATCACCCGACCGAGCTCGCCGCCGACCTGCGGGCGGCGCGGGACATCGCGCCGGGCGGGCGGGTCATCGCCGTCTTCCAGCCCCACCTGTTCAGCCGCACCCGGATCTTCGCCAGCGAGTTCGGCGCCGCCCTCGGCCTGGCCGACGAGGTGTTCGTGCTCGATGTCTACGCGGCCCGAGAGGATCCCGAACCCGGCGTGACCGGGGAGCTGGTGGCCCGCGCGGTGCCCGGCGGCCGGGCGGTCTTCCTGCCCGATGCCGCGGCCGTGCCCGGGGTGGTGGCGGACACCGCCAGGCCGGGGGATCTGATCCTGACCATGGGCGCGGGCGACGTGACCGGCCAGGGCCCGCTGATCGTGGCGGCACTGCGGGCCCGCGCGGGTACGCCAGGATGAGCGGCTCCCCGTCTCGCAGCCGTCGGCCAGGCCCGCGCGGCCAGCGCCGGGTGGGGTGGAAGGCCGCGTTCTTCGGCGTGGCGGTCATCGCGATCGTCGCCGGGGTGGCCTGGGCACTGCTGGGATCGCGGTTCCTGGTCGTCCGCTCGGTCCAGGTCACCGGCACGGGCCCCATGGTCTCGCGGTCGGAAGTGCTCGCCGCCGCGCATATCCGGCACGGCCTGCCGCTCATCCGGGTCAACACCTCCGCCGTAGCGCACCGGGTCGGCGGGATCCGCCAGGTCGAGTCCGCGCAGGTCAGCAGGCACTGGCCGAATACGGTCGTGATCTCGGTCCGGCTCCGCACGCCGGTCTTCGCGGTCGCAGTGCCCGGCGGTTACGCGCTCGTGGACGCGTTCGGCGTGGACGTGCGGGACTCGGCCCGCCGCCCGCCGGGATTGCCACTGCTCGCCCTGGCCACCGGGACTGGTGTGAGCGATGTGGGTGGCGTTACTGGCAGTGATTGGGCCGACGGGCCTGGCGGGGTGCCGACCCTGCGGGACAGCCCGCTGGCCAGGGCCGCCGCGGCGATCCTGCGCGATTTGCCGCCGCAGGTCGCCCGGCATGTGCGGATGGTGAGCGCTGCCAGTGCATCGAATGTGTCTCTCCGGCTCGCGAATGGAGTAGTGATCGTCTGGGGCGACACATCGCGGCCGGCGGAAAAAGCGAAAGAGCTGACCCTGCTGATGCGCACCCACGCCCGCACCTACGATGTCAGCGCCCCCGGCACCGCCGTGACCGAGGGCTAATACCCGGCTGGCGAGTCCGCTGTGGCTGAACACCGCCTATGCCCGGGTCCGGCCTCCCGCTGCCCGGGCCGCTGCCTTCGTGATCATGACATCGGTGTAGCAGGGTGTGCATCCAGCCCAAGATCATGAATGAAACCCGGGCAGCGAAACACCGGAGGATGTTCACGCGTGGCGAGTTGACCCTGGTTCCGGGCAACCCTACTGTCCGTATCAATCGCCAGCTTAGCACAACACTAAATCTCAAGTAGAGAGTGAGGGTTTTGACTCACCGGAAATCGCGGGAAATGCCCGGCCGATGCGATGGGGGTGCACTTCGGCAGGCCGCTGACACGGTGGAATTCCCGGTTGGGCGTATTCACCGGTCGTTTAAGCGGTGGGCGGGAACACGATAGAGGCAAACGAGCGGAAAGGGCCCTCCTCGTGGCAGCACCGCAGAACTATTTGGCGGTCATCAAGGTCGTCGGTATCGGAGGGGGCGGCGTCAATGCCGTGAACCGGATGATCGAAGAGGGGCTCAAGGGTGTTGAGTTCATCGCGATCAACACGGACGCACAGGCGCTGCTCATGAGCGACGCGGACGTCAAGCTCGATGTCGGGCGGGAGCTCACCCGCGGGCTGGGCGCCGGTGCCAACCCCGAGGTTGGCAACCGTGCGGCGGAAGACCACCGTGAAGAGATCGAGGAGGTCATCAAGGGGGCCGACATGGTCTTCGTCACCGCCGGTGAAGGCGGCGGGACGGGCACGGGAGGGGCACCGGTCGTCGCGGATGTGGCCAGGTCGCTCGGCGCGCTCACGATCGGCGTGGTCACCCGCCCGTTCGGTTTCGAAGGCAAGCGCCGGGCGTCCCAGGCCGAACTGGGCATCGAACGGCTGCGCGGCGAGGTGGACACCCTCATCGTGATCCCGAACGACCGGCTGCTGTCCATCTCCGACCGCCAGGTCAGCGTGCTTGAGGCGTTCAAGGCGGCCGACCAGGTGCTGCTCTCCGGTGTGCAGGGAATCACCGACCTGATCACCACCCCCGGCCTTATCAACCTGGACTTCGCGGACGTGAAGTCCGTCATGTCGGGCGCGGGCTCCGCGCTGATGGGAATCGGCTCGGCGCGCGGCGACGACCGGTCGGTGGCGGCCGCCGAGATGGCCATCTCCAGCCCTCTGCTGGAGGCGAGCATCGACGGGGCTCACGGGGTGCTGCTGTCCATCCAGGGTGGCAGCGACCTCGGCCTGTTCGAGATCAACGAGGCCGCTCAGCTCGTCGCCAACTCGGCGGCGCCCGAGGCCAACATCATCTTCGGCGCGGTCATCGATGACGCGCTTGGTGACGAGGTGCGGGTCACGGTCATCGCCGCCGGATTCGACGAGGCGAACAACAGGCAGGCCCGGCTGGCACGGCCAGGCAACAGCCAGGCCGCGGTCGCGGGTGCCAGCGGTATCGCGTTCCACCCCAGCCCCTTTCCGGACGAGCGGTCGGCGGGTGCTGGCGAGCTTGCTGACCCTCTGGCGGGCGGTCGTCGGCCCGCTGATCCCCTGGCGGGCGCGGCAATCGCAGGAGCCGAAGTGGCCGGGGGCAACGGGGCCGGGGACAACTGGGCGGCCCGCCCCGCGGCCGCGGTAACCGCCTCCGGTGCGCATGTGGACCCACCGCCAGACGGTTCCGGGGTGCCGCCAGCCTCGGCGCCAGCGGGGGAGGCAGGCGACACCGATGGCGCTCCCTCGCTGCGCGGGGGCCACGAGCCGGCGCGGCCGCGCCCGGACACCGCGTCGGCGGCCCGGGTCTTCGACGCCGCCACCACGCGCCGCCGCAGCGTCATCTTCGAAGAGGATGACGAGTTGGACGTGCCCGACTTCCTGAAGTAGGTCGTGTCTGGCCTGGGGGCGCGGGCGGGCGCACCGCGTCCTGCGCTTCGCCTTTCGGCTCTTATACGCTCCGGACGCGGCACCCCCGCCCGCGCTAACAGCCGGGGCCGATTCAGCTTAGGAATCGACGGGCGCGATGATGTGGCGGTGACGGGCGAGAGGCAGTTGGCCGCTGGGAGTCGGAGGTGGGAGCTCAGTGGTCGGCTTGTGGCTGTCCGGGAGCGGATCGCGGCTGCGTGCGTGGCGGTGGGGCGCGATCCGGGGGAGGTGACGCTGGTCGCGGTCACCAAGACCTTTCCGGCGTCGGACGTGCGCCTGCTGTACGACCTCGGGGTGCACGATGTGGGGGAGAACCGGGATCAGGAAGCCGCTCCGAAGGCCGCGGCGTGTGCCGACCTTGCACCGGGGTTGACGTGGCATTTCGTGGGGCAGTTGCAGACCAACAAGGCCGCCAGCGTGGTGCGTTATGCACGAATTGTCCATTCGGTGGACCGGTTGCGGCTGGTGCGCGTCCTGGGGGAGCAGGCCCGCAAGGCAGGCCGGGTGATCACCTGCCTGGTCCAGGTGAGCCTCGATGCCGACCCCGGCCGCGGGGGCGCGGTACCGGGGGAGGTTCCGGAGCTCGCCGCGGCGGTCGCCGCCGAGGAGAGCCTGCTCCTGGGCGGCGTGATGGCGATCGCGCCGCTGGGAGTGCCGCCCGTGCAGGCGTTCGCGCCGCTCCCCGCCGCCGCCGCCGCGGTGCGCAAGATCTGGCCGGAGGCGGGGATGATCTCGGCCGGGATGAGCGGGGACATGGAGGCAGCCATCGCGGTTGGCGCGACACACGTGCGTGTCGGTACGGCGTTGCTCGGCGATCGGCCACGATTCGTCAGGTAGTGTCCGTCGCAGCGAGCGCGACTGGGATCACGGAGGACGGACGGATGGCCGGCGCGATGCACAAGATGGCGGTCTACCTCGGTCTCGTCGAGGACGACCGGCGCTACGACGACGGCTATGACTCCTACGAGGAGGACAGCGGGTACGCGGACCAGGCAGAGGACCCGCCCGCCGTCGGCATGGAGCAGGCGGACCCGCTGCCAGGCGACCTGGACACCGGTGCCGCACACCCGGCGGGGACAACGCTGCATGCCCCTGACCTCACTCGCATCACGACGCTGCACCCGCGGACATACAATGAGGCTCGTACGATCGGGGAGCACTTCCGCGAGGGCACTCCGGTGATCATGAACCTGACTGAAATGGTCGACAGCGACGCCAAGCGCCTTGTCGACTTCGCAGCGGGCCTGATCTTCGGCCTCCGAGGCAGCATCGAGCGGGTGACAAACAAGGTATTCCTGCTGTCGCCGGCGAACATCGAGGTCACGGCCGAGGACAAGGCGCGGATGGCGGAACGAGGGTTCTTCAACCAAAGTTAGGCACCGCGTGACGGATAACACAGCACGGCGACCCCGCAGCGGTCGCCCCGCGGCCGGCTGTGGGGGCAGGGCAGCGCCGTGGGCATCGTAAAGGTCGTTCTGACGTATGCGCTCTGGCTTTATCTGCTGCTCTTGCTCGGGCGGCTGATCTTCAGCTGGATTCAGGCGTTCTCCCGCGACTGGCGTCCGCGAGGCGCGGTGCTGGTCGCCGCGGAGACCGTCTACACCGCTACCGACCCGCCCTTGAAGTTCTTGAGTCGGTTCATCCCCGTGCTCCGGCTCGGTAGTGTTGCCCTGGACCTCAGCTTCATGCTGCTGTTCTTCGTTGTTCTTCTCCTGATCAACGCCGTACAGCTGCTCTGATCCGGTACGGTCCCATAGGGAACACACCCAAGTGCGCCGAGGAGACGAGATGCCGTTGACGCCCGCGGATGTGCGGAACAAGCAGTTCAGTACCACCAGGCTCCGGCCCGGATACGACGAGGAAGAGGTCGATGCCTTCCTCGACGAGGTCGAGGTCGAGCTTGACCGGCTGATCCAGGAGAACGAGGAGCTCCGGGCGAAGCTGGCTGAGTGCTTGCGCGGAGGGAAGTCGGCCGCGTCCGCGCTGAACTCGCCGCTGAACGAGCCCGAGCCGATGGCTTCCGAGCCGATGATGCCGGAGCCGGAGCGCCGTCCCGAGCCCGCCATGATGAGCATGGCCCCGCCGCCCGAGGACAACATGGACACGGCTGCGCGGGTGCTGGCGCTGGCGCAGCAGACGGCGGACCAGGCGATCGCCGATGCCCGCCGCGAGGCCGACGAGACCCTGGGCCGGGCCCGCCGCGAGGCGGACGATATCCTCGGCAAGGCTCGCCGCCAGGCCGAGCAGATCACCAGCGACGCCAGGGCCAGGGCCGAGAGCCTCGAGCGCGACGCCCAGGAGCGTCACCGCCAGGCCATGGGCTCTCTGGTGCAGCAGCGCGAAGAGCTGGAACGGCGCGTGGACGACCTGCGTGCCTTCGAGCGGGAGTACCGCAGCAGGCTCAAGGCGTACCTGGAGGGCCAGTTGCGCGACCTTGAGGCGGGTGCCACCGACAGCGGCACGTTCCCCGCTGTGCCCGGATCGCCGTCCTCGGTGGGCGCGGGCATGCGGATGGACTCCCGCAACGGGCAGCCGGCCGTGACCGGCGCCTACGTCGGGTCGCCGGAGCCTGCCGGGCACGCCGGCGGATACCACCCGACTGACAGCCCTCCGCACGACCGCCGTTAGCCTGCCCGGCAGCTTCTGCCTGGCACGTGGAGGGCGCTAGTGATCAGGTTCAGCGCTATCCTCGTCGCCGGTGCGATAGTTGTGCTCGTCACGGGGGTTCTCGCCACCAGCCTGACACTGGTCTATCTATCGATCGGGGTGAGCGTCCTCGCCACGGTGCTGCTGGCGGCCGGGGTCGCGCTGCGCCGGAGAGAGATCTTCGGCGAGGCGGATGCGCCGTCCGCCGGCCACCAGCCCGGCCGGTCGGCCGCCCCAGGCGCCGGTACTCCCGCGATGGCCGGTGGCCAGGCCGGGATCCCACGGCCGGACCCGTGGCCGCCCGATGCCCAGACCGGTTTTGCCAACGGCAGCTATGAGGCGATGGCCGCCTGGAACGTGGCGGCCGGAGCCGGCGCGGCACGGCCGGACCAGGCAGATGCCCCGAAGGCCGGCCGGGCGAGGGCTCTCCGGGGGAACGGCGGGCCGGGGCAGGACGACTCGGGGAAAGACGGCCCCGGCAAGAACGGGCCAGGCAAGGACGGGCCAGGCAAAGACGGGCCAGGAAGAGACGACCGGGCGAGAAACGGTCCCGGGGCAGGCGGTCCCCCGAAGGGCGGGTCGACCCAGATCGGCAGCATCAGCGGCTACTCCGGGGTGCGCAGTCCCGCATCGGGACGACCCACGACCGGGCCGCCGGGTCGGCGCGCGTCAGCCCCGCCGCCCGCGGGCACGTCACCGAAGGGTGCCAAGGGGCCGGCGGCCGACGGCCCAGGCACCGGGGATCCCTCCGCCGCTGCCCCGGGCGTACGGCCCGACCAGCGGGCCACCGGGACCGGGCCGTCCGGGCGCAGCAGCACCGGCGCCGGCCCGCCCAGGGCAGCCGCCGGCGGTGGGCCGGCCGGGCGGCCGGACGCAGATAAGGCCCGTCGAGAGCGGGCGGGTTCCCGGCGGCCGTCTCGTGAGCCGGACGATGGTTGGGGGCCCACCGTGCCGGGGGCGCCGCCGCCGGCCTGGCCCCAGTCGCCGGGCGGTCAGCCGGACGCGGACAAGGCCCGGCAAGGACGGGCGGGTGCCCGGTGGCCGACTCGCAAGCCGGACTATGGGTGGGGGTCGACCCCCCCAGGGACGCTAGCCTGGCCCGCGGCGTCGGCTGGGCGGCCGGACGCCGATAGAGCCGGGCAGGAGCGGGCGGGTTCCCGGCGGCCGTCTCGTGAGCCGGACGACGAATGGGGTCCCGCCTCACCCGAGGCGCCGCCGGCATGGCCCCGGTCGCCGGGCGGTCGGCCGGACGCGGACAAGGCCCGGCAAGAGCAGGCCGGCTCCCGGCGGCCGTCTCGTGAGCCCGACGATGACTGGGGGCCCGCGGCGCCGGGCGGGCGGCAGGACACGGATAGGGCCGGGCAGGACCGGGCGGGTTCCCGGCGGCCGGGCCATGAGCCCGACGATGGACCAGGCCCCGCCCCGCCCGGGGCGCCGCCACCATCGGCAAGGGAATCCGGGCCCGCGGCCCAGCCACCCGCACCGGCCGGGCCGGACGCGGAACCGCCCGATGACCTCTGGGACCGGATCAGCGAAGAACTGGCCTCCGGCGCCAAACGCGACAAGGCCGCCCCGCTGTGGCCGGCCGCCGGGCCCACAGCGATGGGCGAGCGGCGGGGCACGTCCGCTGAGGGAGCGGCCGATGAGGTCGCCGAAGCCGGTTCCGGCACCGGTGAGTCCAGGTCAGAGCTCTCCCCGGCACGTGATCAGTGGAGCGCCTGGGAACGGAGCGTATCCGGCCGGCCGGGTGTTCCGCCCGCCAGCGGCGAGGACGCGCCGCACGACCGCGCCGACGCCGGCGCCCAGGCCGGAACCCCCGCTCCGGCCCGCCCCGACGAGGCACCGGACCACCCGGATCCGGCCGAAGCCCAGCAGGAAGCCGACGTCGAGGAGGGGGAAGCCGGGGAGGACGGGAAAGCCGCCCCGTCACCCTGGAGCATTCCGCTGACGCTCGTTGAAGACCTCAGCGGGTTGGGCGGGGAAGACGACCGGCAGCCCACCGGTGCCGACTCCCTTGCCGACAAGGGCGGCACCGAAGCCGCCGCCGCCGGGACGAGGCGAGCCCCGGAGGCGACGGATTTCGACGTCTGGTCCCGCGCGCGGCGGCCGGACGGCGTGGAGAAGACGCAGACCGGACCGGCGGAACCCGACGGCGGCCGCGGCCGTGAGGAGCCGGAGGAGGCCGCTCAGGCCCGTGCCGACGCCGGTGCCGGTGCCGACGCCGGTGCCGCCGGGGCCTCCCAGGTCAGCCAGGGCGCCGACGGCGACGTTGACGTCGCCCGATCCAGGGCTGGCGGGGACACTGACGCCGGAGACGCCGCCCGGGCTCCCCGCGACGGCGGGGACGCCGGCGCTGACGCGGTGACTTCCCGGGCCGACCGGGGTCCCGCGCCAGACTGGGGTACCGCGGCGGACCGGGGCACCGACGTCGCGGCTACCCGGACCGGCGGGTCCGCCACGGCTGGCAGGGACAACGGAGAGGCCGACACCGGCGGCGATGCCCGGGCTCCCCGGGCCGACGGGGATGCCGGCGACGGTGCCGCGGCTGGCCGGGCAGCCGCCGACTCCACGACGGCCCCGGCGGACAGCGGCGCGGCTTCGGGCACCAAGGGTGACGCGGCCGCCGACGCTGATGCGAACGACGACAAAGCGGACGCCCACGCGGGCACCGGCAGCCGCACCGCGCCGGGCAGCGTCACGGCCACGGCAGGCCCAGTCCTGGGGACGGCTGCGGAGTCGAGAGAGGCTGCGCCGCCCGCGCCGGGCAATGCCGCGGGGCCACCGTCAGCTAGCGGCCCACAGGCAAGCGACGGGGCGCAGGCAAAAGAGGGCGCACAAGCAAGCGACGGCGCGCAGGCAAAAGAGGCCGCGGGCGGGTCGGCCACAGGCCGCTCCGGGCCGCCCGCCGGAACCCAAAAGGATCAAGGGCGGGCCGGCCGTTCCCAGACCCCCGAGGGCAACGCCGTTGTGATCGTCCCGGGGGTAGCCCGGTATCACCGCAGCGCCTGCATCTTGATCCGGTTCCTCGGAGCCGATGACCTCGAAACATCGACGGTGCGGGAAGCGGAAGCGAATGGCTGCGTGCCCTGCCGGGCATGCGAGCCACAGAAGCCGCTCTCAGACGGGAGCTGAGGCGCCCGGCGGGCACAGCCGCCCGCCCGCGGGCCGACGCGATCCTGGTCCCGCAAGCCTGACGAGCCCGGGAGGCCAGGGCACCCGACCGCTACGCCCGTTGCAGCCAGAACGTCAGGCCGAGATCCCCGTCGGTGTGCTCGGCCAGGCCCTGGCCCGCGTCCGCTCCGGGTGACCCGTCGCGGAACTCGGTTGCCAGCACCTCGCCGGCGATGAGCTGACCGTGCTCGGCCAGCGCTGCGGCTAGTTCCGGGCTCGCCGTCTGCCACCACAGCGAGATCCGGTCGCTCACGTCGAGCCCGTCGGCCTTGCGTGCGTCCTGGATCAGTCGGATTACCTCGCGGGCGAGCCCTTCCCGCCGCAGTTCACCGGTGATCTGCGTCTCCAGCGCGACGGTCTCCCCGGCGTCGGTGGCCACCGTCCAGCCGGCCCGGGGGGTCTGGGTGACGATCACGTCGTCGGCTCCGAGTGGCACTCGCTCCCCGTCTGCAACGACCTCTGCCCGGCCTGCCGTACGGAGGTCGGCGGCGAGGCTGGCCGCGTCGGCCGCAGTGATCGCCGCCGCGACTGCCTGCGTTCCTTTGCCAAACCGCCGGCCCAGCGCCCGGAAATTCGGCTTCACGCCGTGGTCCACCAGGTCTTCACCCACCGTGCTCATGGCTTCCAGCGAATGCACGTTGAGCTCGGTTGCGATCTGATCCCGCAATTCCGGCGGCAGGTCCGCGAACCCCTGTGCACCCACCAGTGCACGGGACAGCGGCTGGCGGATCTGGACCGAGGCGGCCGCCCTGGCAGACCGGCCCAGTTCGACCAGCCGCCGGACGAGGCGCATCTGCCGGGAAAGCCGCTCGTCGACCAGGCACCGGTCGGCGCTCGGCCAGCTGGTCAGGTGCACCGAATCGGGGTCTTCTGCGGTCCGCAGCGCACTCCACACGTAGTCGCTGATGAACGGCACGATCGGCGCCATCAGCTGGGTGAATGTCCTCACGCACTCGTACAGCGTCGCGAAGGCCGCCGCGCCGTCAGGTGTTCGCGGCCCGTCCCAGAACCGGCGCCGGGAGCGGCGCACGTACCAGTTCGACAGGTCGTCGATGAAGGCCGCGAGCCGGCGCCCGGCTGCGGCTGTGTCGAATCCCTCCATGGCGGCGGTGACGTCGGCGGTCACCGAGTTCAGCTCGCTGAGCGCCCACCGGTCGAGCAGTGGCCGGTCCGCCGTCTCGGGCGCTTCGGCGGCCATGGCAGGCGCCCACGCAAGCCCGTTGGCGGCCGCCGCGTTGGCGTAGAGGACCAGGAAGGAAACGGTGTTCCAGTAGGTGAGTAGCACCTTGCGGACGACCTCGTCGAGCGCGCCGGTGCCGATCCTCCGGGTGACCCACGGCGAGCCGCTGGCCGCGAAGAACCAGCGGACCGCGTCCGCGCCGCGCCCTTCCATCAGCGGGATCGGCTCAAGCACGTTGCCCAGGTGCTTGCTCATCTTCCGGCCGCGCTCGTCCACCACCAGGCCAAGGCAGACCACGTTCTCGTACGAGGACGTGCCGAAGACCAGGGTGCCGACGGCCATCAGGGAATAGAACCAGCCCCGCGTCTGGTCGATCGCCTCACAAATGAACTGCGCCGGGTAGGCCTGCTCGAACTCCTCGGCGTTGTGGAGTGGGGCGCCCAGCCGCGCGAACGGCATCGACCCCGAGTCATACCAGGCGTCGATCACCTCCGGCACGCGGTGCGCCTGGCCCGCGCACTCGCGGCAGCTGATCACGACCTCGTCCACGTAGGGCCGGTGCGGGTCCAGGCCGGACAGGTCGGCGCCGGCCAGCTCACTGAGCTCGGCCAGTGAACCGACGCAGGTCAGATGGTTCTCCCCGCATTCCCAGATCGGCAGCGGGGTGCCCCAGTACCTGGTACGGGACAGCGCCCAGTCCACGTTGTTCCGCAGCCACTCGCCGTAACGGCCGTGCTTGATGGTCGGCGGCTGCCAGTTGGTCCGCTCGTTCTCGGCGAGCAGCTGGTCCTTGATCTGGGTGGTGCGGATGAACCAGGACGGCAGCGCGTAGTAGAGCAGCGGCGTGTGGCAGCGCCAGCAGTGCGGGTAGCTGTGCCGGTGAGGCTCCGACCGGAACAGCAGCCCTCGGTCGGAGAGGTCCCTGGCCAGCGGGCGGTCGGCGTCCTTGAAGAACATCCCGCCGACCATCGGCACCGAGTCCTCGAACCGGCCGTCCGGCCGGACGGGATTGACCACGGGCAGTCCGTGCGCCCGCCCGGTCTCCATGTCATCCGCGCCGAACGCGGGCGCTATGTGCACGAGGCCGGTGCCGTCCTCAGTGGTCACGAACGAGCCGGGCACGACCCGGTGCGCGCCCGGGACGTCCACCAGGCTGAACGGGGGCTGGTAGGTCGCCCCGACCAGGTCCGCCCCAGGCATCCGGGCGACGATCTCCCAGCCTTCGCCGAGCACGCGGGGCACAAGCTGCTCGGCAACCACGACCGTGTCGTCGCCGCCGGTCTTGCGTGCGACCGCGTAGCTCTCGCCGGGGTGCACTGCGACCGCCGTGTTGGACACCAGCGTCCACGGCGTCGTCGTCCAGACCAGCAGGTCGGCGCCGGCCAGCGCCGGGCTGCTGCCGTCCGGCAGGGTGCTCAGCGGGAACCGAACGGTGATCGCGGGTTCGGTGACCTCCCGGTACACGTCGGGCTGACCCATCTCGTGGTCGGACAGCGGTGTCTCGCAACGCGGGCAGTAGGGGCTGATCCGGAAGTCCTTGACCAGCAGGCCCCTGTCGAAGATGACCTTCAGCGACCACCAAACGGATTCGATGTAGTCCGGGTCCATGGTCCGGTAGGCCCGGGACAGGTCGATCCAGTAGCCGAGCCGGTCGGTGAGCTCCTCGAACGCGTCGACGTGACGGAGCACAGATTCACGGCAGCGCTCGTTGAAGGCGGCTATCCCGTAGGCTTCGATGTCCTTCTTGCCCGACAGCCCGAGTTCCTTCTCGACCGCCACCTCGACCGGCAGGCCGTGGCAGTCCCAGCCAGCCTGGCGTGGCACATGGAAGCCCTGCATGGTCTTGAACCGGGGGAAGACGTCCTTGAAAACGCGGGCCTCGATGTGGTGCACGCCCGGCATGCCGTTGGCGGTCGGCGGCCCCTCGTAGAAGGTCCACATCGGCCCCGAGGCTGTCCGCTCGAGGGAACGCTCGAACACCTTGCCGTCCTGCCATCGCCTGAGCACCTCGTGCTCCATGGCGGGCAGGTCGATCGCGGCTGGCAGAGCCGGGAAGTGACGGTTGTCGTCGGGCTGCGGCATGGTCGGGTGGCCTCCTGCGGGTCGTCGGGCGGCCTGCTGGCGGCCGCCCGAACGCATCGCCGGAGGGACGAAGACCGCCACCCGGCGGCGGCTCCGCGGTACCACCCTCCTTGGCCGTGCCGCCCGTCGCGGTCGCGGCCCACTCCACTTAGGTTCCTGCGGCCGGCTCTACTGGGCGCCGCGCAGCACGGCCGGGAAACACGGCGTGGCAGTGCGGCAACTGTTCTTCCGGCGGCTCAGGGGTGATCTGGTCGCTGGGCAGGCCCCCGGGCTCGCACCATCCCCGGGTCGCTGCGGGCCGCGGCCAGCGGCAGCTGTCCCCATCAACGCCTTGCAGATTCTCCACGATAGCCGATCACCTGGCCGGGACCGAATGGGTTTGCGGGCACGGGGCCGCCACGCCGCACGGCCAGGCCACATGCGTTTGCGGATAGATGCCGCCGCGAATTATCCTCCGGTGACTGCCCGCACTTCAAGATCGATTGAGCGGGCAGTGCACCTTCGCGCGGAGGGAGGCAGACATGGCCACAGCCAAGCGCTCTGGCGCAGCCGCTCTTCCCGTGCGCCCGGGGGAGAAACCCTGGTCCGAGGCGGAACTGGACAAGGTGCGCGCGGAGCTTGTGGCCGAGATCACAGAGCTGCGCACCAATATCGACCAGGCCGAGTCGGAGATCGCGGAGCGGCTTGGTGATGCGGTCGGGGGCGCGGGGGACGATCAGGCGGACGCGGGGGCCAAGACATTCCAGCGTGAGTACGACCTTTCGCTCACCCAGAATGCCCGGGAGCTGCTCGACCTCACGCAAAGCGCGCTGGCCAGGATCGATGACGGCAGCTACGGGGTCTGCGCATCATGCGGGGAGCCGATCGGGAAAGCCCGCCTGAAGGCGTTCCCCCGGGCGACCCTGTGCGTCAAGTGCAAGCAGCGCGAGGAACGGCGCTGACCGGGACACCGGGGGCGGCTAGCCCGCCCGGCCCGCCCGGGCGGCGCCGGCTCGGCCTCCTTCTCGCCATCGCGGCAGGTGTCTACGCCGCGGATGTGGTCTCCAAGATCATTGTGGTGGCCACCCTCCAGCGGCCGGTCCACGTCATCGACGGCGTGCTGACCCTGGTGGTGCTGCGTAACAGCGGCGCGGCGTTCAGCATCGGAACGTCGATGACCGTCGTGTTCACCCTCATCGCCGTGGGGGTGATCTTGTTTATCCTGCGCACGTCGCGCCGGCTGCGCAGCCTGCCATGGGCGGTCACCCTGGGCCTGCTGCTCGGCGGGGCCACAGGAAACCTCACCGACCGGCTGTTGCGCGCGCCCGGCCTGCTCCGCGGCGACGTCGTGGACTGGATCCAGCTGCCGCACTGGCCCGTTTTCAACGTGGCCGACTCCGCGATCGTCTGCGGCGGCGTGCTCGCCGTGCTCCTCGCGGCGCGGGGCATCCGGCTCGACGGCACCCGCGACGGGCACGGCGGGACAAGCAGGCCCGGCACCGGCCCGCAAGACCGCCGTGAGCCGGGTGGCGGCCCTCCGTCCCAGCAGGCGGCCGAAGGCCAGGCTCAGAAGCGGGGCAGCCCCGCCGGGGACGGCAGGGCGTGACCGCAAGGAAGCGCGGCGTGACCACGCAGGACGGCGGCGGGGAAGCAGCGGGCGTGACCGCGGGGGACCAGCGCCGGGTAGCCGTCCCGGAAGGGCTGGACGGTGAGCGCCTCGACGCGGCGCTCGCGCGCATGTTCGGGCTTTCCCGTGCGGCGGCGGCGGAGCTGATCTCCGGCGGACGGGTGCTGGTGGCCGGCCACCCCGCCGCCAAGTCGGACCGGGTGCCGGCGGGAGAGTGGCTCGACGTTACCCTGCCAGCCCCACCCGCCGTCCTGACGCCGGTACCGCAGGCAGTGCCGGGGCTGGCCGTCGTCTACGAGGACGCCGACATCATCGTGGTGGACAAGCCAGCCGGGGTGGCGGCGCATCCCACGCCCGGCTGGAGCGGGCCGACCGTGCTGGAAGGGCTGCTCGCCGCAGGTCACACCATCGCGACCAGCGGTGCCGCCGAGCGGCAGGGAATCGTCCACCGGCTGGACGCGAACACCACGGGGCTGATGGTCCTCGCCAAGAGCGAGCGGGCCTACTCCGCGCTGAAGCGGGCTTTCCGGGAGCGCGCGGTGGACAAGGGCTACCACGCGCTGGTGCAGGGTCACCCCGATCCGCTGCGGGGCACGGTGGACGCGCCGATAGCCCGGCACCCCTCCGGCGACGGCAGGTTCGCGGTGATCGCGGGAGGCCGGCACAGCATCACCCACTACGACACGATCGAGGCCTTCCGCGGCGCCAGCCTGGTCGAGATCACCCTCGAGACCGGCCGGACCCACCAGATCAGGGTGCACATGGCGGCCATGCGCCACCCGTGCGTGGGCGACCGTCTGTACGGAGCCGACCCGGCGCTGGCAGCGCACCTGGGCCTGACCCGGCAGTGGCTGCACGCGGTCCGCCTGGGATTCACCCATCCCGTGGACGGCCGTCCGCTGGTCTTCACCAGCGACTACCCGCCCGACCTCGCCCACGCCCTGGACATCTTGCGCACCGAGAGCTGAGCCGGGAATTGACCCTGGCGGAGCGTGCCCGGCGCGCCGGGTCGCCTGCAGCGCCCGGGGCTCGGTAGGCTCATGGAGCCGGGCTGGCGCGCCCGCGACCGGCTGCGGTTCCCCCAGCGGAACGGGTCCTGCCGGGGGCGGCGCCAGCCACTTCCCCCGGCCCCGGTTGACTCGCGCCCCCGGCTGGCGCCTGCCCCGAAGGAGGTCGTTTGTGACGGCGGCGGGATCGGCCGGAGACAACTCGTTCGCACATCTTCACGTGCACACCGAGTACTCCATGCTGGACGGCGCCGCCCGGCTCAAGGACCTGTTCGCCCAGTGCGAGCAGACCGGCATGACCGCCGTGGCCATGACCGACCACGGCAACGTCTACGGCGCCTACGACTTCTGGGCGAAGGCGACGGCGGCCGGCATCAAGCCGATCATCGGCATCGAGGCCTACGTGGCGCCCGAACACCGCAGGCACCGGCAGCCGGTCCGCTGGGGGACTCCCGCGCAAAGGGACGACGACGTCTCCGGCGCCGGCGCCTACACGCACATGACGCTGCTCGCCGAGAACACCCATGGCATGCACAACCTGTTCCGCCTGTCCTCCCTGGCCTCGCTGGAGGGCTACTTCCGCAAGCCCCGGGTAGACCACGAACTGCTCTCGGCCCACTCCGCCGGGCTCATCGCCACCACCGGCTGCCCATCCGGCGAGGTCCAGACCAGGCTGCGTCTCGGCCAGGAACGCCAGGCCCTGGAGGCGGCCGCCGCCTACCGCGACATCTTCGGCCCGGGCAACTTCTTCGTCGAGATCATGGATCACGGCCTGCCGATCGAGCAGCGGGTCCGGGACGGGCTGCGCCGGATCGGTGGCCAGTTGTCGCTGCCGTTCGTGGTCACCAACGACGCCCATTACACCCGGCCCGGGGACGCCAAGGCGCACGAGGTGCTGCTGTGCGTGCAGACCGCCACCAACCTCGCTGACCCCGGCCGGTTCAAGTTCGACGGCACCGGCTACTACCTCAAGAGCCCTCAGGAAATGCGGGCCCTGTACTCCGACGAGGAATGGCAGGCCGCCTGCGACACCACCCTGCTCATCGCCGAGCGGGCCGACGTCAGCTTCGCCAAGGCGAGCCTGATGCCGCAGTTCCCGGTGCCCGACGGCCAGACCGAGGAGAGCTGCTTCCGGACAGCGGTCTGGCAGGGGATGGACCGGCGCTACCCCGGCGGCTACGACGAGCAGCGCCGCCAGCAGGCCGAGTACGAGATGGGCATCATCACCGCGATGGGGTTCTGCTCGTACTTCCTGGTGGTCGCCGACTTCATCATGTGGGCCAAGAACAACGGGATCAGGGTCGGGCCCGGCCGTGGCTCGGCCGCAGGCAGCATCGTGTCCTACGCGCTCGGCATCACCGATCTCGACCCGATCGTGCACGGGCTGGTGTTCGAGCGGTTCCTCAACCCCGAGCGCGTCTCCATGCCCGACATCGACATCGATTTCGACGAGCGCCGGCGCGGCGACGTCATCCGTTATGTCACGGAAAAGTACGGTGACGACCGGGTGGCCCAGATCATCACCTACGGGACGATCAAGGCCAAGGCCGCGGTCAAGGACGCCGCCCGCGTGCTCGGGTTCCCCTACGCGCTCGGCGACCGCATCACCAAGGCGTTCCCACCGCCGGTGATGGGCAAGGACATCCCGTTGTCGGGCATCTTCGACGCCAGTCATTCCCGATACGGCGAGGCGGGGGAGATCCGTGCCCTGTACGACGCCGAAGCGGAAGTCCGCCAGGTGATCGACACCGCGCGAGGGCTGGAGGGCCTGATCCGCCAGGCCGGGGTGCACGCGGCCGGCGTGATCATGAGCAGCGAGCCACTCATCGACCACATCCCCGTCTGGCAGCGGGAGGCCGACGGCGCGATCATCACTCAGTTCGACTACCCGGCCTGCGAGGACCTTGGCCTGCTCAAGATGGACTTCCTGGGGCTGCGCAACCTCACGGTGCTCGACGACGCGGTGAAGAACATCATGGCCAACCGTGGCGAGCAGATCGTGCTCGAGACGCTGACCCTCGACGATCCCAGGACCTACGAGCTGCTGCAGCGCGGCGACACGCTCGGGGTGTTCCAGCTCGACGGCGGGCCGATGCGGGCGCTGCTGCGCTCCATGCGGGCGGACCGGTTCGAGGACATCGTCGCGGTCAACGCGCTGTACCGGCCTGGCCCGATGGGCGCGAACGCGCACAACGAGTACGCCGACCGCAAGGCCGGCCGCAAGCCGGTCACCCCGATCCACCCGGAGCTGGCCGGGCCGCTGTCCGGGATCCTGGGCGACACCTACGGGCTGATCGTCTACCAGGAGCAGGTGATGGCGACCGCGCAGAAGCTGGCCGACTACACCCCCGGCAAGGCCGACCTGCTGCGCAAGGCGATGGGCAAGAAGAGGAAGGAGGTGCTGGACAAGGAGTTCGAGCCGTTCGCAGCCGGCATGAAGGCGAACGGCTACTCCGACTCAGCCGTCCGGGCGATCTGGGACGTCCTGGTCCCGTTCTCCGACTACGCGTTCAACCGGGCGCACGCGGCCTGCTACGCGATGATCGGGTACTGGACCGCCTACCTGAAGGCGAACTATCCGGCCGAGTACATGGCGGCGCTGCTCACCTCCGTGGCCGGCGACAAGGACAAGAGCGCCCTCTACCTCAACGAGTGCCGCCGGATGGGCATCACCGTGCTTCCCCCGGACGTGAACGCCTCGGCGGCGACCTTCACCCCGGTCGGCGGCGACATCCGGTTCGGCCTGGCCGCGGTGCGCAACGTGGGCACCAACGTGGTCGACGCGGTCGTCGCCGCCCGCTCGGCCAAGGGCGCGTTCACCAGCTTCAGCGACTTCCTGCGCAAGGTCCCGATCAACGTCTGCAACAAGCGGGTCATCGAGTCCCTGGTCAAGGCCGGGGCGTTCGACTCGCTCGGCCATCCGCGCAAGGGTCTCGTGCTCATTCACGAGCAGGCCATCGACACCGTGATCGACGTCAAGCGCAACGAGGCCATGGGGCAGGACTCGCTGTTCGGCGGGGACGCCGAGATCGAGGCCTCGTTCGAGATTCCGGTGCCGGAGGGGGAGTGGGACAAGCCCACCCTGCTCGGATTCGAGCGGGAGATGCTCGGTCTGTACGTGTCCGACCATCCGTTGCTGGGGATGGGGCACATCTTGTCCGCCGCCACCGACTGCTCGGTCGCGCAGGCGCTCGGCGTTGCCGTCGAGGATGCCGAACGGGCTGCCCACGGCGAGCGCAGTGATGCCCAGCCGGTCATCGTCGGGGGCATCCTGTCCGGAGTGCAGCGCAAGGTGACCAGGCAGGGTATGCCGTGGGCGGCCGCGACGCTTGAGGATCTCGAAGGCGCTATCGAGGTGCTGTTCTTCCCGGCCACCTATGCCGAGTGCGCGACCCTGGTCGCCGACGACGCGATCGTGATCGTGAAGGGCCGTGTTGACCGCCGCGATGAGTCGCCCAAGCTGGTCGCGCGGGAGGTGAGCGCGCCCGACCTGTCCGTGGGCGCCGGCGGCCCTTTTGTGGTGTCCATGCCGGTGCAGCGGTGCGTGGGGCCGGTCGTGGACCGTCTTCACGAGGTGCTGCGTAGCCACCCAGGGCTGGCCGAGGTGCACCTGCGGCTGTGCAACGGCCGGCGGACAACCGTGGTCAGGCTCGACGACAAGCTCCGGGTCAGGCCCTCGCCGGGCCTGCTCGCCGACCTCAAGCAGCTGCTCGGCCCCGCCTGCGTCTCCTAGCGGCGGGGTGGCGGTCTGGCCCGGCGCTAGGCGTCGCGGCGCTGGAGCAGGTAAATGGCCAGGGCGAGCAGCACGGCGGTCCAGAGGCAGAACACGCCGAACCCCTGCCACGCTGACAGCACCTGATCCGCCTGCGGGTGCTGCTGCCCGATCAGCTGGCCCGCCTCGGACGGGAGGTAGGCGTGGACGTACTTGCCGATCTTCCCCGGGATCAGCTGGGTCAGCGGTGCCAGCACCAGGACGAAGCCGATCACGGCGGTTATCGCCCCTGCCGTGTGCCGGATGAGGCCGCCGATGGCCATCGCGAACAGGGCAAGCACCGTGAGGTAGAGCCCGGCGCCGACGACGGCCCTGGCGGCCCCCGGGTCGCCGAGCGAGACGGGCACGTGGCTGGCCAGGATCGGCTTGCCGATGAAGAACGAGAGGAAGGCGACGCACTCGCCGATGACGAGCACCAGCGCCGCGAACACCACCGCCTTGGCCACAAACATGGGGAACCGGCGCGGGACGGCCAACAGCGAGGCCCTGATCACCCCGGTGGAGTACTCGGCCGAGATCACGAGCACACCGAGGACGCAGATGGTGAGCTGCCCAAGGTAGAGCCCGGCGCCAAGGATAGTGCCGACCGGGTCGGCGGCGACCTGGGCTCGCTGTGCCGGGTCGGATTTGTCCCAGTTCATGACGCTCAGCCAGGTGAACAGGGCGGTGAACCCGAGCGTCAGAGCGACCAGCAGGATCAGCGACCAGATGGTGGAGCGGACCGACCGGATCTTCGTCCACTCGGATGCCAGCAGGTTGCCGAAGCCCGCGCGACCCGGGACGGGGCGGGCGGCTGGCTCCTGGTACGGGGGGGCGGCCGGGCTGGTGGTGCTCATCGGTCGCCTCCCTTGGCCGCGCTTGGCTCGGGTTCGGGTTCGGCGCCGGCCGCTGGCGTCGCGGCGGGCGCCTGCGGCGCGGTGGGCGCCCCGTACTCGACGCTGCCCGCGGTGAGTTCCATGAACGCCTCCTCCAGCGAGGCAAGCTGGGGAGTCAGCTCGTGCAGGACGATGCCGCCGGCGGCGGCAATCTCACCGATCCTGGGTGCCGCCAGGCCGGTGACCCTCAGCCCATCCGCCTCGGCGCCGTCGGCCCGCTGGGCGGACACCACGCCGCCCTCCGCGGTTATCAGCCCGCTGAGCGCGTCCGCCTCCGGCGAGCGCACCAGCACCGACCGCTCGGAACTGCGTTCGATGAACTCATGGGTGGGGCAGTCCGCGATCAGCTTGCCCTTGCCGATCACGATCAGGTGGTCGGCGGTGACCGCCATCTCGTTCATCAGGTGGCTGGACACGAAGACGGTGCGCCCCTCGGCTGCCAGCTGCTTCATCATGTTCCTGACCCACCGGATCCCCTCCGGGTCGAGCCCGTTCACCGGCTCGTCCAGCAGCAGCGCCGGGGGATTGCCGAGCATGGCGGCGGCGATCCCGACCCGCTGGCTCATGCCGAGTGAGTAGCCGCCGGTCCGCTTGTGCGCCACCGGCGTGAGCCCGACCAGGGCGAGCACCTCGTCCACGCGCCGACGGGGCAGGCCCTGGCTCTGAGCCAGAAACAGCAGGTGGTTGTAGGCGCTGCGGCCGGAGTGCATGGCCTTGGCCTCCAGCAGCGCCCCGACGGCGGTTAGCGGGCGCGCCAGCTGGTCGTACCGCTTGCCGTCAATCGTTGCGGTCCCCTCCTGGGGCCGGTCGAGGCCCAGGATCAGCCGCATCGTGGTCGATTTGCCCGCACCGTTCGGGCCGAGGAAACCGGTCACCCGGCCGGGCTCGACCGTGAAGGACAGGTGATCGACGGCGAGCTTGTCCCCATAGCGCTTGGTGAGATCGCGTACCTCGATCATCTGGCTCCATTCACCAGTTGGGGTCGTCTCTTGCTGCCGTCAGACCACGCTAGCAAGCCGGCCGGCCCGGGCCAGCGGCGCGCTCCGGTGCGCGGCCGGACGCGGTCGCGTACGCTGCTGGCGACAATGTCTGAGCTGCCCGAAACCTCCGGTGCCGCCCGGCCTGGCGACGCCGGCCCGGCGCGGCCATCGGGCACCAGCCAGGCGCCGCCGGTTGACGTCAGCCCGCGTGCGATCGGCGTCTCGCTTGCGATCGCCGCCGGCACGGCGCTGCTCGGGCTGGCTGCCGGGTACGGCTGGTCACTGGTGGCGCCCCGCGCGCTGCTGGTGATCGTCAGCCACGGTGAGGCCAGCCTGGTGCAGGCGGAAACCAGCGCGTTCATCGTCGCCGACTACGCCTTCTGCCTGATAGCGCTGGCCGGAGGGGCGGTGTCCGGGGCGCTGGGCTACCTGCTGGGGGTGCGCAGGTACGGGCCGCTGCCCATGGTCGGCGTGCTGGCCGGCGCGGTCGCCGCCAGCTACCTCGCGCGCTGGGTGGGTGAGCAGTCGGGGCTCGCCGGCTTCCATCACCTGCTGGCCACCCTTCCCGCCGGCGGCCGCCTGCATGATTCGCTGACGCTGCGGGCCACCGGGGCGATCGCATTCTGGCCGCTGGCCGCCGGCCTGGTGGCCGGCGGCCTCACGGCATTCGCGACCCGGGGCCGCCGCCAGGGCGCCGCGGGCCAGCCCGCCTTGGGCTCCCGCCCGGGATGAGCGTGCTGCCGGCCCGGCCGCGGCCGTTCCGGCGTGCGCGAGGCGGATGGCGCGGCCGGGCAGGCCCGCTTACTCCATAGACTGGCCAGGTGCTTTCCAGGATCGATCTTCGCGGGCAGCCCGCGGACGCGCTGAGCAGGGAGAAGCTCGCCGGAGTCCTGCCACGTGCGGCGCTTGACACCGACGCCGCGCTCGCCCAGGTCCGGCCGGTCTGCGAGGACGTGCGCCTGCGCGGCGGGGCCGCGGTCCGGGACTACACGCTCCGCTTCGACGGGGTGGACCTCGCCACCACCAGGGTGGCCGCCACCGCCATGACCGACGCCCTGGCGGCCCTGGACCCCGTGGTCAGGGCCGCGCTGGACGAGGCGATCCGGCGGACCCGCCGGGTGCACGAGGCGCAGCGCCCGGCCGACCACGTGACCACCGTGGCACCCGGCGCCACCGTCACCGAGCGTTATGTACCGGTGAGCCGGGCCGGGGTCTACGTGCCCGGCGGGCTGGTCACCTACCCGTCCTCGGTGATCATGAACATCGTCCCGGCCCAGGTGGCGGGGGTCGCCCGAGTCGCGGTGGCCTCGCCGCCGCAGCCCGGGCACGGCGGGCTGCCGGCCCCGGCCGTGCTCGCGGCCTGCGCCCTGCTCGGCATCGAGGAGGTGCACGCGGCAGGCGGCGCGCAGGCGATCGCCATGTTCGCCTACGGCACCGCCGACTGCGCACCGGCCGACGTCGTCACCGGCCCGGGCAACGTCTACGTCGCCGCGGCCAAACGGCTGCTGCTCGGCACCGTCGGCACCGACGCGGAGGCCGGCCCGACCGAGGTGGCGATCATCGCCGACCACACGGCGGCCCCGGGATTCGTCGCCGCCGACCTGATCGCCCAGGCGGAGCATGACCCACTGGCCGCGTGCCTGCTCATCACCACCGATCCCGGCCTCGCGGAGCGCACCGAGCAGGCGCTGGCCCCCCAGCTGGCCACCGCCCGGCATCGTGACCGGGTATGCCAGGCCCTGGCGGGACAGTCCGCGTGTGTGCTCGTGGACGACCTGGACGCGGCCCTGGCTGTCGCCGACGCCTGGGCGCCGGAGCATCTGGAAATCCAGGTCGAAGACGCCCGTGCCCTGGCGGCCCGCGTTCGCAACGCTGGCGCCGTGTTCGTCGGCCCGTACGCCCCTGTCTCGCTGGGTGACTACCTTGCCGGGTCCAATCACGTGCTGCCCACCGGCGGCACCGCCCGGCACACCGGCGGGCTGTCGGTGCTGTCGTTCCTGCGCGGTATCCACGTGGTGGAGTGCGGCAAACCCGCCCTGGCCGGGGTGGCAGCGCACATCGACGCGCTCGGCGGAGCCGAGGACCTGCCCGCGCACGCCGCCGCCGTCCGGATCCGCGTTCCCGGCGATCAGCATGATCACGGACGATCCGCCGCGGATGATGCAGGAAATCGTCCGCGATCATCGGCGGCCCAGCTGCCGCTCCGGGCGGATCTGGCCGGCCGGGTCGCCTACGGGGCACCGCAGCTGGACGTGCCGGTTCGGCTCAACACCAACGAGAATCCCTACCCACCCTCGCCGGAGCTGGCCCGCGCCATCGCGGACGCCGTGGCCGGCGTCGCTGGCACGCTGAACCGGTACCCCGACCGGGACGCGGTCGCGCTGCGCGCGGACCTCGCCGCCTACCTCGGGCATGGGCTCAGCTGGCGCCAGGTCTGGGCCGCCAACGGCTCCAACGAGACCATCCAGCAGGTCCTGCAGGCGTTCGGCGGCCCCGGCCGCACCGCGATCGGGTTCGAGCCCTCGTATGCCATGCACCCGCTGATCGCCCGGGCGACGGCCACCGGCTGGATCAGCGGCGCCAGGGACAGCGACTTCGGTATTGACGCCGTCCGCGCCGTGCAGGCGATCCATCACCACAGGCCGGACCTGGTCTTCCTCGCCTCCCCGAACAACCCGACGGGCGGCGCACTGCCGCTCGCCGTCATCGAGGCCGTGTGTGACGCTGCTCCCGGAATGGTGGTGGTGGACGAGGCCTACGCGGAGTTCGCCCGCGACGGGACGCCGACCGCGCTCGCGCTGCTGCCGCGCTATCCGCGCCTGGTGGTCACCCGCACCATGTCCAAGGCGTTCGCGCTGGCCGGCGCGCGGCTGGGTTACCTGGCCGCCGACCCGGCGGTGATCGAGGCGCTGCTGCTGGTCCGGCTGCCCTACCACCTGTCCGCCGTCACCCAGGCGGTGGCCCGGGCCGCCCTGGCGCACGCCGCCGAGCCACTGGCCACGGTCCAGGCCCTCCGCGCGGAACGTGACGGCATGGTGGGCTGGCTCCGCGGCCAGGGGCTCGCGGTAGCGGACTCCGACGCGAACTTCGTCCTGTTCGGTGAGTTCGGCGACGCCCATGCGGTCTGGCAGGCCCTGCTGGAGCGGGGGGTGCTGATCCGTGAGGTCGGGCCGCCCGGCTGGCTCCGGGTGAGCGCCGGGACGCCCGCGGAGATGGACGCGTTCCGCGGTGCGCTGCTGCCGGTGCTGGACGGCGCACGCCAGGAGGCCCGCCCATGAGCCGCCCCGCACCGGCCGGAGGCCAGGTAACGAGCCGGTCAGCCCGCGTGGAACGCGTGACCAAGGAAACCAGCGTCGTGGTCGAGCTCGGCCTCGACGGCACCGGCACCTCCCAGGTGAGGACCGGCGTGCCGTTCTTCGACCACATGCTCGCCCAGCTCGCCAAGCACGGCCTGCTCGACCTGGCGGTCACCGCCGAGGGGGACACCGAGATCGACGCGCACCACACCGTCGAGGACACCGCGATCACCCTGGGCCAGGCGCTGCGGGCGGCCCTGGGCGACAAGTCCGGCATCAGCCGGTTCGGCGACGCCGTGGTCCCGCTGGACGAGACGCTGGCGCGGGCGGCCGTGGACGTGTCCGGGCGGCCCTACCTGGTGCACTCCGAGCCGGACCGCATCGCCCCCCTCATCGGGACCTACGACACCACGCTCACCCGGCACTTCTTCGAATCGCTGACCGCGTCCGCGGGCATCTGCCTGCACCTGAGCGTGACCGGGCGCAACCCGCACCACATCGTCGAGGCCCAGTTCAAGGCGGTGGCGCGGGCACTGCGCGCGGCGGTGACGCCGGATCCGAGGGCGGCGGGCGTGCCCAGCACGAAGGGCGTTCTTTGACCGCCGGGGAAGATCCGGCGGCACGCCGGCGCCGGCCGCGGGTCGTGGTGCTCGACTACGGTTCCGGGAACCTCCGTTCGGCGCACAGAGCGCTGGTGCGGGCCGGGGCGGACGCCGCCGTGACGGCGGACTTCGACGCGGCGATGTCGGCCGACGGGCTCGTGGTACCGGGGGTGGGCGCGTTCGCCGCCTGCATGACCGGGCTGCTGGAAATCCGCGGCGACCAGGTGATCGACCGTCGGCTGGCCGGGTCACGCCCGGTGCTGGGCATCTGCGTCGGGATGCAGGTGCTGTTCACCGAAGGGGTCGAGCACGGCACCCACACCAAAGGGTGCGGGCAGTGGCCCGGCACCGTCGAGCGGCTGGCCGCTCCCGTGCTGCCGCACATGGGCTGGAACACGGTGCAGGCGCCGGCGGGTTCGCTGCTGCTGGCCGGGATCACCGGCGAGCGGTTCTACTTCGTCCACTCCTACGCCGCCCGCGCGTTTCCACTGGCGCCGTCCCCGCACATGACCCCGCCGCTGGTTACCTGGGCCACCCACGGGGAGCCGTTCGTCGCGGCGGTCGAGAACGGCCCGCTGTGCGCTACCCAGTTTCACCCCGAGAAATCCGGCGACGCCGGCGCGGCGTTGCTGTCCAACTGGCTGGGGATGTTGCGATGACGCTGACCCTTCTGCCCGCGGTCGACGTGGCCGGCGGCCAGGCGGTCCGGCTGGTCCAGGGCGCGGCCGGCAGCCAGACCAGCTACGGTGACCCGCTGCAGGCCGCGCTGGCCTGGCAGGCGGCCGGGGCGCAGTGGGTCCACCTGGTCGATCTGGACGCCGCGTTCGGCCGCGGCTCCAACGCGGAGCTGATCGCCGGCGTGGTCGGCCGCCTCGACATCGCGGTCGAGCTGTCCGGCGGCATCCGCGACGACGCCTCGCTCGCCGCGGCGCTGGCCACCGGCTGCGCCCGCGTCAACATCGGCACCGCCGCGCTGGAACGGCCGGACTGGGTCCGGGACGTCATCGCCGCCTGCGGCGAGAAGGTCGCGGTCGGGCTCGACGTGCGGGGGACCCGGCTCGCCGCCCGGGGATGGACGCGGGAAGGGGGAGACCTCGGCGAGACGCTCGCCCGGCTTGACGCCGACGGCTGTTCCCGCTTTGTGGTTACCGACGTCACCCGGGACGGCACGCTCACCGGCCCGAACCTGGACCTGCTCCGCCGGGTGTGCGCGGGCACCGGCCGGCCGGTGATCGCCAGTGGCGGCGTGGCCAGCCTGGACGACCTGCGGGCGGTCGCGAAACTAGCACCACTCGGGGTGGAGGGGGCGATCGTGGGTAAGGCGCTGTACGCCGGGGCGTTCACGCTGGAGCAGGCGCTGGCGGCGGTGGCCCGGTGACCCGGAAGATCTCCAGCGGGACCCCGTGGGAACCGGTGGCCGGCTACAGCCGGGCGGTGGCCGCGGGCGACTTCGTGTTCGTGGCCGGCTGCACCTCGACCGCCGATGGCGCGGTCGTGCACGAGGGTGACGCCGGTGCGCAGACCACCCAGGCGATCGCCAACGTGGCGCAGGCCCTGGAACGCCTCGGGGCGGGCCTGGCCGACGTGGTGCGGACGCGGATGTTCGTCACCGACATCTCCCGCTGGGAGGAATACGGCCGCGCCCACGGTGCGGCATTCGGTGACGTGCGGCCGGCCACCTCGATGGTCGAAGTTGCGGCGCTGATCGATCCGCGGATGCTGGTCGAGATCGAGGCGGACGCCTACAAGCCGGGGATCGGCGCATGACCGTCGCGGTGCGGGTGATCCCCTGCCTGGACGTGGACGCCGGGCGGGTGGTCAAGGGCGTCAACTTTCGAGCCCTGCGCGATGCCGGTGACCCGGTCGAACTGGCCGCCGCCTACGACGCCGACGGCGCCGACGAGCTGGTGTTCCTCGACATCACCGCGTCGTCAAGCGGCCGCAAGACCATGGACGAGGTGGTGGGCCGCACCGCCGGGCAGGTGTTCATCCCGCTCACGGTCGGCGGCGGCGTGCGCAGCGCCGCCGACGTGGACCGGCTGCTGCGGGCCGGTGCCGACAAGGTCTCGCTGAACACCGCCGCCATCGCCCGGCCCGAGCTGCTCGCGGAGGCAGCCCACCGGTTCGGCTCGCAGTGCGTGGTGCTGTCGGTCGATGCCCGCAGGGCCGCTGGGCCGGCCCTGCCGAGCGGGTTCGAGGTGACCACCCACGGCGGCCGGCGCGGCACCGGTATCGACGCGGTCGAGTGGGCCGCCCGCGCGGTCGGGCTCGGCGTGGGCGAGATCCTGCTCAACTCGATGGACGCCGACGGCACCAAGGCGGGGTTCGACCTCGAGCTGATCCGGGCGATACGGGCAGCGGTCACCGTCCCGGTCATCGCCAGCGGCGGGGCCGGCGAGCTCGCCCATTTCCCGCCCGCGGTCGCGGCGGGCGCGGATGCCGTGCTCGCCGCCAGCGTGTTCCACTTCGGCGAGCTGCGCATCGCCGACGTGAAGGACGCCCTGCGCGCCGCCGGGCAACCGGTCAGGTAGCCGACGCTGGCGGGCGGCTGGCGCGGTCAGGTAGCCGCTGCGGCCATGGCCGCGCCGACGATGCCTGCGTCGTTGTGCAGCGCGGCCGGCACGATCTTCGCCCGCACGCTGGTCAGCAACGGGAGGAACCTGTCCGACTTCCGGCTGATACCGCCGCCGATGATGAACAGGCTGGGCGAGACCAGCGCCTCCACATGGGTGAGGTAGTCGTCGACGCGGTCGGCCCATTTGCCCCAGCTGAGGTCGTGCAGTTCGCGTGCACGTTCCGAGGCCCGCTCCTCGGCATCCTTGCCGTGGATCTCGATGTGGCCGAACTCGGTGTTCGGCACCAGCACGCCGTCGGTGAACAGCGCGCTGCCGATCCCGGTGCCGAAGGTCAGCAGGAGCACCGTCCCGTCGTGGCCGGCCGCTGCCCCGAACTTCATCTCGGCGATCCCGGCCGCGTCGGCGTCGTTGAGCAAGCTGACCGTCAGCCCGGTGGCCTTGGCGAACAACGCCCGTGCGTCCAGGCCGACCCAGGCCGGGTCGAGGTTGGCGGCCGTATGGGTGACCCCGCCGATCACGACCCCGGGGAAGGCGATGCCGGCCGGCCCGGTCCAGCCGAAGCCGGCCACCAGTCCCTTGACGGCCTCCGCGATCGGATCGGGCAGCGCAGGCCGGGGGGTGGCCACCTTGACCCGCGGCGCGCTCAGAGCGCCGGTGGTGACGTCCACCGGCGCGGCCTTGATCCCCGAGCCGCCGATGTCGATCCCGAGCACGTCCACCTGGCACTCCGTTCTGTGTGGTCCTTTTCAGATATGCCACAGTGGCGGTGATCTATCCACGGTGAGGCCAGCTGGAGGCCCGTCCGTGCCCCGCCGCCGGGCATTGTGCTGAGCGGTGGCCGCCGTTCACGGTCGCGTCACCGGCGGCTGATTGACTGCCAAGACCCAGACTTGACTGTCGGGACCCAGGCCGGGGTGGGTGCGGCGGGTGGAACGGGCGGTGGCCGGATGGCGCGTGAGCCGCCCGTTCCCGGCGCCTAGTCAATGCCGTTGAAGGTAAGTCCCGCCAGGGGAGGGTTGGGGTGGGCCTGGTGCACGTCGGCCTGGGCGGCGACGGCCAGGCCGACCATCAGCGCCATGGCGGCCATCGTGAGAACCGCCGTGATCCACAGTCCTAGTCGCCGGGTCATCGCGACCTCCTTCACTCGATGCGTCCCGTGCTCCGGGATCATCAGTGGTTCGAAGCCGCGGCGGCGGCGGACGGGTCGACGGCGGCGGACGGGTGCGGCGGCGGGCGGGTGCCGTATCGCCGGGCGGGCCGCGACTGGCGTCAGACGCGCCAGTCGGCCTGCTTCAGCTTGCGCACATCGGGCTCGCTGCCATCGAACCGGACCCGGGCGGCCGTGGTCCGGCCCAGCGCCCAGAGGGTCAGTTCCGCCGGCCCGCCGGTGACGGTGACCATCGGCGTGCGGGCCTTGGCGGTGATCCGCACGCGCTGGCGGCCTGGGCCGGCCGGCACGTCGTCGCGCACCAGCTCAATCCCGACCGGCGCCTTGCGGAAGACGAACCTGGCGGCCCCGAGCCGCTGCCATAGCAGATCGGTCAGGCCCGCGCCGATATCGCGCGGCTCCCAGCCGTCGGCCCCGCGCCGGACGTCCTCATGATGGACGAAGTACTCGACCGTGTTGAGGCGCTCATCCATGCCGGGGATGCGGAACACCGACAGCCGGGGCGGGCCGTTGCGGATCTCGTCCACCAGCTGCCCGTAGGGCGTGCTGGCGATGAGCGCACGCCGCACCCGTTCGGTGTGGCCGGCCAGCGGGCCGCCCATCACGCCCGCCGCGGCGTCGGGCCTGCGCTCCCTCATCACGAGGTGGGCGGCAAGGTCGAGGGTCTGCCAGCCCTCACACAAGGTGGGCGCCTCGGGGCCCGTCTCATCCAGTAGCTCGCACAGGGCAACACGCTCGTCGCGGGCGAAGCTCATCCCGCGATGGTACGCCTTGCCGTTCGTCGCTGCCGATCACTGAACTGCCGGGGCCGGGTGACCGGCCGGCCTTCGTAGGATCGGGGCATGAGAACCGGACGGAACCCGCGATGAGCCAGGGCGCGCGGCGCTCGCGGCTCGACCCGCGGATCGCCGCGCAGCTCAAGCGCGACCCTGCAGGGCTGGTCGCGGCCATTGCCCAGCAGCACGACACCGGCGAGGTGCTGATGCTGGGCTGGATGGACGATGAGGCGCTGCACCGCACGCTGACCACCGGCCGGTGTACCTACTGGTCCCGCAGCCGGCAGGAGTACTGGGTCAAGGGTGAGACGTCGGGTCATGTGCAGCGCGTGGTCGCGGTCGCGCTCGACTGCGACGGGGACACGGTGCTGGTGAAGGTGGACCAAACCGGCGGCGCCTGCCACAGCGGGGACCGGACCTGCTTCGACGCGGGCGTGCTTGCCGTGAGCGTCCCGTGACCAGCGGCCCCGTGCCCAGCGGCCCCGTTCCCGGTGGTCCCGTACCCGGTGGTCCCGTGGCTGGCGGTCCCGCGCCTGGCGCTGCCGCGGCCCGCCGCGAGTATGCGCTCGTTCTGGGCACGGCGGCGGCCGGCGCGGTGCTGGTGCTGCTGTCGGTCCGGCAGGGATGGGCACAGGTGGTCACCGCTGCTCCCGCGCCGCTGCCCCGCAGCACGGTGCGCGTGAGCGGGCAGGATCTGGTGCCGGTGGCGGGGGCGCTGGCGGTGGCCTCGCTGGCCGCCCTGGCGGCGGTCATCGCCACCCGTGGGCTGGCCCGGCGGCTGGTGGGAGTGTTCCTGGCGGCGTCCGGGGCGCTGATCGCCGTGCTGGTGAGCGCCGGAGTGGGCAGCGCCGACGTGCTCGCCGCGGCGCACGGGGCCATGGTCTCCCAGGCTGGCTCGGCGATCGCGGGGGGCGGCGCGGCCAGGCCGGGCGCCACGCCCGGTGCCACCGGCGGCACGCCGGGGGTGAGCGCCTCCGCCCATGTCGTGATGGCGAGCTTCCCGTGGAGGCCGCTGGCGGCCGCCGGTGGACTGGCGGTACTGGCCGCCGGGATCCTGGTGACCTGGCGCGGTCCCCGGTGGCCCGCCATGTCCGGCAGGTACAGCCGCGCCGGCGGGGGGGAGACGCAGCCGGTAGCGGACGCCAGCACCCTGTGGGAGTCTCTGAGCCGGGGGGTGGACCCCACCGAGCAGCCCGGCCAGCCCGGCAGGCCGTTAGGCTCATAGGTAGATCTCCGAGCTGCCTGGGGTCGCGCCTGGAGGTGAACGGTGAGGGCAACGGGACCGGGACGGCAGGGCGACCACCGCTCGCCCACCCGGCCGTCGGCGGAGCCGGGGCGTTTGCTGATCCGGCTTGTCACGCGGCTGGTGGTCGCGCAAGCGATCGCCGCTGCCGCCATCGGCCTGCCGTTCAGCAAGCGCCAGCTCTCCTCGATCCTGATCACCCTTGCGATGGTGGCGGCGCTGTGCGGGCTGGCGTTCCTCGTACGTTCGGGGACCAAGACGGCGTGGCTGATAGCGGTCGGGTTCGAGGTGGCCTTCATCGGCTTCGGCCTGTCCCGGTTCTTCGGCGCCCGTTACGTGGGTGGCACCCTGTTCGCCATCATCGCCACCGGCACGCTGCTGCATCCCGCCGTCGCCCGGGCCTACACCGTGCTGCCGCCGCGCAGGCCGCAGGAGCCACCAGACGAGGCCGGCCTCGGCGACGCCGCCGGGGATACCTGCAGCGGCAAGATCGTGGGCTAGGGCCGTTGCGGGCCGGTTAGAGGCGTCGCAGGTCAGGCTGGGAATCGTCCGGATGTGCCCGGGTCGGACGTGGCGCCAGCCGGTCACCAGGGCCGGTGCGGCGCGTCCCTGACCCGGGGAGGCGGCTGCCGGCCTGCCGCAGTCGGCTCGCTACCATCGGGGCGCAAGGAATCCGATCCGAGGAGATTACGGAACCGCGTGAGCGTGCTCGACGAGATCCTAGAAGGGGTTCGTGCCGATCTCGCTGTCCGGCAGGAACACACGCCGCTGGACCGGCTCAAGGAGGCCGCCAGGGGAGCAGCCCCGCCGCGCGAGGTGATGAATCTGCTCAGGCGGCCGGACGTGGCGATCATCGCCGAGGTAAAGCGGTCCAGCCCGTCCCGGGGCGCACTGGCCGACATCGCCGACCCGGCCGCGCTGGCACGGGACTACCAGGCGGGCGGGGCCAGCATTATCAGCGTGCTGACCGAGCCTCGCCGCTTCGGTGGCAGCCTGGAGGACCTGGCCACGGTCAGGAGCGCGGTGTCGGTGCCCCTGCTGTGCAAGGATTTCGTGATCAGCTCCTACCAGTTGTGGGAAGCCCGCACCCACGGGGCCGACATGGTGCTGCTGATCGTGGCGGCGCTGGACCAGAACGCGCTGATCTTGCTGGCGGAGCGGGCGCTCTCGATCGGCCTGGTGCCTCTGGTCGAGGTGCACAGCGAGGCTGAGGTCGAACGCGCGCTCGACGCCGGGGCGAAGGTGATCGGCGTCAACGCGCGCGACCTGGGCACCCTCGAGGTCGACCGGGGAGTTTTCGGGCGGCTGGCGCCGCTCATGCCGCCCGAGGTCGTCAAGATCGCTGAGTCGGGTGTCCGGGGCCCGCGCGATCTCCTCGCCTATGCCGCGGCGGGAGCGGACGCGGTACTGGTCGGGGAGAGCCTGGTCAGCGGCAAGGATCCGCGCTCGGCCGTCGCCGACCTGGTGACCGCGGGCTCCCATCCCGCGCTGCGCGGCGACCGCCCATGAGCCAGGAGGCTTCCGCCGCGGCGACGCCCGCCGCGCCAGGCCCGGTGCCCGCCGCGCCAGGCCCGGTGCCCGACGCGGGCGGGCACTTCGGGATCTACGGCGGGCGGTTCGCGCCCGAGGCGCTCATGGCGGCCCTGGCCGAGCTGACGGCGGAGTACCTGGCGGCCAGGGTGGACCCGCGGTTCGCCGCGGAGCTCGATGATCTGCTGCGTGGCTACGCCGGCCGGCCGACCCTGCTCTCGCAGGCGCACAGGTTCTCCGAGGTCGCGCACTGCACGGTCCTGCTCAAGCGGGAGGACCTCGCCCACACCGGCTCCCACAAGATCAACAATGTGCTCGGGCAGGTGCTGCTCGCCAAGCGCATGGGCAAGCGGCGGGTGATCGCGGAGACCGGCGCCGGGCAGCACGGCGTCGCCACCGCGACCGCCTGCGCGCTCTTCGGCCTCGACTGCGTGGTGTACATGGGCGAGGAGGACACCCACCGCCAGGCGCTGAACGTCGCGCGGATGCGCATGCTCGGCGCCGAGGTCGTCCCGGTCACCATTGGCACGGCCACCCTGAAGGACGCCATGAACGAGGCGTTCCGTGACTGGGTCGCCACCGTGGCGACCACGCACTACTGCATCGGGTCGGTCGGCGGCCCGCACCCGTTCCCCATGATGGTCCGGGACTTCCAGCGGGTCATCGGGGTGGAGGCGCGCCGCCAGGTGCAGGAGATCGCGGGCCGCCTGCCGGACGCGGTGATCGCCTGTGTCGGCGGCGGGTCGAACGCGATCGGCATCTTCTCTGAGTTCCTGCCCGACACTCAGGTGAAGCTGATCGGGTGCGAGGCGGGTGGCGACGGGATCGCCGCAGGCCGGCACGCCGCCACCCTGGTCGCCGGCTCGGCAGGCGTGCTGCACGGGATGCGCACCTATGTGCTGCAGGACGCCGAGGGCCAGACGCTGGCCACCCACTCCATCTCGGCCGGCCTTGACTACCCCGGGGTGGGGCCGGAGCACGCCTGGCTCAAGGACACCGGCCGCGCGAGCTACCGGTCCATCACCGACGCCCAGGCGATGGAGGGGTTCTCCCTGCTGTGCCGGACCGAGGGGATCATACCGGCCCTGGAGTCCGCGCACGCGCTCGCCGGGGCGCTGCAGGCCGGGCGCGAACTGGGCCCCGATGCGCTGCTGCTGGTCAATCTGTCCGGCCGCGGCGACAAGGACGTCGCCACCGCGTCCCGCTGGCTGGGCCACCTGGCCGACGATGCTAGGCGGGCGGAGGCCGCTTCATGACCGCGGTTGGGGTCGCCTTCCAGGAGGCCGCGGCGGCCGGCCGGGCGGTTCTCGTCGGCTATCTGCCCGCCGGGTTCCCAACGGTGGAAGGGGCGATCGACGCGACGCTCGCGATGGCCGAATCCGGCGCTGACATCGTGGAGATCGGGCTGCCCTACTCCGATCCGCTGATCGACGGCCCGGTCATCCAGCAGGCCGTGCACCGCGCGCTCACCGGCGGCGTTCACGTCCGCGACGTGCTGCACACCGTCGAGGCGGTCGCGGCGGCCGGTGTCCCCGCGCTCGTCATGACCTACTGGAACCCGGTCGAGCACTACGGGGTGGACGCGTTCGCCCGCGACCTCGCGGCAGCCGGGGGGTCCGGGATGATCACCCCGGATCTGACCCCCGAGGAGGCCGGCCCGTGGCTCGACGCGGCGGCCACCCACCGGCTGGACCCGGTCTTCCTGGTGGCGCCCAGTTCCACTCCGGAGCGCATCGAGCTGATCACGAGCTTGTGCGGCGGCTTCGTCTACGCGGCGTCGCTGATGGGCATCACCGGCTCCCGCGACACCGTGAGCCGCGACGCGGGCGGCCTGGTGGCACGGGTCCGCGCGTGCACAACCCTGCCGGTCGGCGTGGGGCTCGGCGTCCGGGACGGGGCACAGGCGGCCGAGGTGGCCTCCTTCGCCGACGGCGTCATCGTCGGCTCGGCGTTCGTCCAGCGCCTGCTGGACGCACCCAGCCTCGCCGCGGGCATCGCCGCGGTGCGGGACCTCGCCGGCGACCTCGCCGCCGGCGTCCGGCGGCCCGCCCGGTCCGCCGGCCGCGCCAGCTGACCGGCGCCTGGCGGCGTTTCGGCGCCCGCGCCCGGCGGGCAAGTATTCACCGGCGGGCAAGTATTCACCGGTAGCGCATCTGCATGTAATCTCCGTGCTATAGCTCCACGAGCCGGTGGCGGCGCTTATCACGCCGCCCGCGGCAGGGCCAACGTCGTCCCGACCGCACGCATGTGAGAACGCGTCGACGGATGAGACGACGGGAGAGTCGATGGCGCCTGCCGCCTCAGCGGGGAACTACGGGG
>DASYQM010000479.1:0-1763 GCA_036005525.1 Streptosporangiaceae bacterium | reverse complement strand
GCGCGCCGGCCCGGCCGCTTGGCGAGATCAGCGCGTGCCGGGACGAGTAGGACACGGTGGCGGCGGATCTGCACAAGCTGGCGGCCGGGCGGGAGCACTACTACACCCGCGAGATCGCCCGCAACCGCGAGGAGTACCTGTCCGGCCACGGCGAGTCCCCGGGGTGTTCCACGGTGGCAGCGCCCAGGCGCTGGGCTTGGAGGGTGAGTGTTCGCCGGAGGCGTTCCAGCGGCTGTTCGCCTGGCAAGACCCACGCACGGGTGAGCAGCTCGGCCGCGCACCCCACCAGGACGCCATGCCCGCATGGGATCTGGTGTTCCGCCCGCATAAGGACGTGTCGATCCTGTACGCGCTGGGCGACCAGCGCACCGGCGCGGCGGTCGCCGAGGCACACCAGGCCGGCGTTCGCACCGCGGTCGCCTACCTCGACCAGCAGGTCGGCACCCGCACCGGCCGCCACGGAGCCGAGCATGTGCAGGGCGACGGCCTGCTGGCGGTCGGGTTCACGCACCGCACCTCGCGGGCGGGTGATCCGCTGCTGCACACCCACCTGATCATCACCAACCGCACCCGCGGGCCGGACGGGGTGTGGCGCACACTGGACTCCCGCGACCTGCTGGCCCACCGTGCCTCGGCGGATGCGATGTACCGGGCCGCCTACCAGAGCGAGCTGACCAGAACTCTTGGAGTCCGCTGGCAGGCGCCGGACCGGTGGGGCAACCGTGCGATCACGGGGATGCCGGAGGAGCTGCGCCGCGGCTTCTCCAAGCGCCACGAGCAGATCAGCGCCGAGCTGGCGCGGCAGGAGGCCAGCGGGAAGCACCGGACCGCCAAGCTGGTCCAGCACGTGGTGCATGCGACCCGGCCGCCCAAGTCGCATGAGACGCCCGAGACGCTGTATGGCCGCTGGCAGCAGGAAGCGCGCGCTGGGGTATGAGCCCGAGCGGCTGGTCCGCGACGTCACCACGCCGACGCGCGACCGCGACCAGCAACTGGCCGGGACGGCGGGACGGGACCGCGAGTCCGACGCACTGCCGGGCGGGACGGCGGGACACTCGGAGCACTCCGGCGAGACGGCGGGACCGTCGGCGGGACTGCCCGAGCGGACCATCAGCCAGGTGTTCGACCGCCTGGCCGGCCCGCAGGGGCTGACCGAGCAGGCTTCTACCTTCGCGCGCCGGGAGGTGCTGGGCGCGGTCGGCCGCGAGCTGCCCGCCGACGTCGCCGGCGCGGTCGGCCCCGCCGAGCTGGAGCGGCTGGCGGACCGGTTCCTCGAGGAACGCGCGGTCAGCGTGATGGCCGATCACGCGGTCGGGGAACGCCGCTATGCCACCCCGGAGCTGCTGGCGGTGGAGCGTCGCCTGATCGATGCCGCGGTCAGTCGCTCCGGTGAGCAGACGGGCCTGTGTTCGCATGACAGCGTGCGGCAGGCGTTCGCGGCCAACTCGACGATCGGCGCCGACCAGGCGGCGATAGTCCGCGACATTACCCAGGGCGGGCAGGGTGTGAGCGTGGTGGTCGGCAAGGCCGGCACCGGCAAGACCTACGCCCTTGGCGTGGCCCGCCATGCTTGGCAGCTCGAAGGCTACCGGGTCCTGGGGGCGGCGCCGACCGGGATCGCCACCGTCTGCCTGGACGCCGAGGGGTTTGAGCACTCCCGCACGGTAGACGCGCTCCTGCAGGAGCTGGACCAGGGAGCGCGCCGACCGGGGTGGGCACCGGGGTGCCCGGGCGTCCCGGCGACAACGCGAGTTGTCGCTTAA
>DASYQM010000478.1:0-3939 GCA_036005525.1 Streptosporangiaceae bacterium | reverse complement strand
ACGCCGCCTGGGCCATCAGCCAGGCCCAGGAACGCGCCGCCCACCCCAACCCGGCGGCGGCGGGCAGCCCCGGCGAGGCGCAGGGGCACAGGAGCTGACCCCGTGACCCCCAGCAGATACCGCATCATCTTGCGGGGTCGGCTGAGCGAGCGCTTCGAGACCGCCTTCGAGGGGATGGCCCTGGAACCCGGCCCCAACCAGACCGTGCTCGTCGGCGAGGTCCGCGACCAGGCGCAGCTGTACAGACTGCTCGACCGGCTGCGCGACTTCGGGATCGAACTGGTCGCCGTAAAGCCCGCTGGCACAGCAGATACCGGCGCTGAGCACAGCTCGCCGCTCAGTCCTGGCAGGTAAAGGGAAGCTGACGCGGCCACCCTGACCGCCGACCCCGATCTCACCGAGCCAGCCAGGCGGACGGTGACATCCGCGCCGACGCCGACCCGAGGCGGCCGCATGGTTGCTTGCTGTCGATACTGTCCGCGCGGTCCTTCCTGCCACCGCCATGCCGGACCGTACCGCCTCCAGGACGCCGTAGCCGCTCTCGCACTCCGAGCGCTCGGCCTCGCAGAGTGGACAACTACACATAGTGCCCGAAGTTCCGGATGTTGGCCTCATGACACCGACCGGGACGGCGAACGCGGGCCATCGACCCGCTGCGCACCCCGCCCGACCGCCACCCTGCTTGGCCTTGCGCGCAGTGCCTTCCTCACTCGATGTCGTGTCCGTCGAGGGCGTCGCTGATGCGCTGGTTGGAGGGGCCGGCCTGGCCGTCGATGCAGTTGGCGTAGACCTTGAGCAAGACGGCGACGCCGTGGCCGGCGCGGCGCGCCACCTCGGTGGCCGGCACCCCGGCGTTGAGCCACAGCGACACGGCGGCGTGGCGCAGGTCGTAGGGGCGGCGGGGTGCCAGAAGTATGCCTGGTCTGTGAGCTGCATCGATGTGCCGTCGGTCAGCCGTAGGGCATGATGATCGGCCGTGTCCCTTCGCCTGCTCTACCTGATCTTCATCCGGCTTTGCGGCTGGCTGGTCCTCCAAGGACGCAGAGTTGCTGGTGCTGCGGCACGAGGTCGCGGTGCTGCGCCGTACCACGCCCAGGCCCCGGCTGGACTGGGCCGATCGCGCGGTCCTCGCCGCGCTGACCCGGCTCCTGCCCGGCAGCCTGCGGATGCACCGGCTGGTCACACCCGGCACTGTGCTGCGGTGGCACCGCCGCCTCGTCACACGGAAGTGGACCTGTCCGCACCGGACGGGCCGGCCGCCGGTCAGTGCCGAGATCGCCGCGCTGATCGAGCGGCTTGCCACCGAGAACCGCGCCTGGGGGTACCAGCGCATCCAGGGCGAGCTTCTCAAGCTCGGTCATCGGGTCGGCGCGTCCACCATCCGACGGGTTCTCAAGGCCCTGAAAATACTCCCGGCACCCCAGCGACACACCGACACGACCTGGCGCCAGTTCCTGCACGCGCAAGCCACCATGATGCTCGCCGCCGACTTCTTCCACGTGGACTGCGTGACCCTCCGGCGCCTGTACTGCTTCTTCGTCATCGAAGTCGGCAGCCGCTACGTCCATATCCTCGGGGTCACCGCGCACCCGGACGGGCGTGGACCACCCAGCAGGTCCGCAATCTGCTGATGGACCTCGGCGACCATGCTGCGGACTTCCAGTTCCTCATCCGCGACCGGGCCGGGCAGTTCACCGCATCCTTCGACGCGGTCCTCACCACCGCCGGCATCGAAGCCGTGAAGATTCCGCCCCGGAGTCCTCGCGCGAACGCCTATGCCGAAAGGTTCGTGCTCACCGCCCGGACCGAGATCACCGACCGGATGCTCATCTTCGGCGAACGCCACCTGCGCAGCGTCCTTGCCGAGTACGAGGCCCACTACAACGGACGACGACCCCACCGCAGCCGCCAGCTCCGCCCACCCCGGCCCGACCACCCCGCCGCCGACCTCACCCAGGAGCGGATCAGGCGCCGCGCCGTCCTCGGCGGCCTCATCAACGAATGCGAACCGGCTGCGTAGACGCCCAGGTCAAGACCCATGGCCGAGTTCTGGAACCCCACAGGCAGGTGCCGTCCCCGGTGCGCTCGATCCGGCGCCCGTCGCTCAGCCCGGCGAGCAGTTCCCCGAGCGCGAGGCCGGCCGCTCTCCGTTCAGACTGGCCATAGGTGAGTGAGGAAATCCCCAGTTGAGGCCAATTTCGCCCGCGAGCGAACCAGCACAGCGAGCCTTCGCTCGTGAGCGAAGGCCGTGTACCGCTGGGAGGGTTTGGCGGAACGATTGGCGAAACGATCCAAGATCATCTGGCCTCCGGGGGTGATCAGCGCGCCAGCAACGAACCGGTAACGGCGGCGTGGTCGTTAGCTCGCCGGGCGGATACTGCGCCCCATGGCGGAAAGAAGAGTCACCTGCGTGGACTGCTCGGCTTCCCGGACGTTCCCGGACGGCGACTGGGAGAAAGACCAGCGCCTTGCGATCGACGCCTGGGCACGGGCGCACGAGCTAGCCGCGCATCACGGGAAGAAGGTCTCGGGCTGGGACCTTGACCCGAACCCGGCACACGATCACGAATGAGCGGGCACCGCGCAAGGCGTAACCCGCCAAGATCATCTAGGGGGCACGGCGCCGGCTGGCCTGCGGCACGTCCTGGCCCGCCCTGGGTAGCAGCCTGCGCGCAGCCCGGGGGTGCTGGGGCGTCTCTGGGCTGCGTCTTTCACCCGCCCGGCGGCCAGGGCCCTGGCGGCCCGCGAGGAGGCTGGCCTCCCTGCAGCCGATCGCGTCCTTCAGGACGTCGCTCCGGCTCCGGCTGCTAGCGCAGGGCCAGGAACAGTGCGGTGAAGACGAGGGCGATGCCAGCCACGGCGGTGGCGCCGCCGAGGAGCTGGGTGGCAGTAAGCACGACGAACCCTTGCGAGCAGACCGCGGCGGCCTGGTGCGAGCAGGGCAGAGCGCCCGGCGGTGTGCGGAGGAACAGCCATCCGCCAATCACGGCCATGGTCAGGCCGGCGATCAGCAGGACCGGGGTGCGCCACGACGGCGGCCCGCCGGGGACCTTCGGCGGGGAGATCACGGTCGCCGCCGCACTGGCGTGCCGGGCCGCATGACCGGCCCCGGTGGGCTGGCCGACGGTACCAGCGGGGGACGTGAGGGCCTGTGGCTGCCTGACCGGCAGTGCGGGGGGCGGCGCGGCGGGTGCAGGCGCAGGCGGTTTGAGCACGGGCGCTTCGGCGCGAACGGCATCCTCCGGGGGCGTCGCGATCACTGCGAACAGGAACATCACCAGCAGCAGCGTCATGAAAACAACGAGCCAGAAGAGGACAGCGTCAGCCAGCGCCGAATGGGTCATTGGCCGCCTCCTGCCCGGCCGTGGCCAGCCCGGCCCGGCCCAGCAGCCCAGGGGGGCCGGGTGCGGGGGCAAGCCCGGCCCTGGGAGTTGCGGACCGGATGTTACGCTCGCTCACCCCGGCACACTGGGCCTTTACCGGGCCTTTACCCGTCTCGCCAAGCCTTCCTGGTGGAGATGACGGGCGGCATCACCGGGCAGCTGCTCGCGTGGGAACGGCACGAGCGGGATGGTTCCTGGTGGGCCTGGGTGTCCTGGGTCCAGGAGTCCGGCGGGCGGGGTCAGCGCAAAGTGGTCCAGGTGCGCGCCCGCAGCCTGGCCCGCTGGAGCCTCCTGAGGCATACAAGGATGTACCGCGGCGGGTACTCGGCCGCGGCGGGCACGGCCGCCGCTGCTGAATTGCCGCCACGAGCACAGCGGTGTCCGGGGACAGGTGGAGGGGTCGGGGTCAGGCCGGGCTGGTTCCGGCGCCGGCATCGGGCGGCAGCCGGTCCGCGCGGGTGCGCATTCCCTGTGGGGGCTTGCGGCGCCCTGGGCGGGGCGCGGCGGCAGGTGCCGGTTCCAGGGCCTCCTCCAGATCGGTGAAGTTGGGGATGAG
>DASYQM010000477.1:0-2744 GCA_036005525.1 Streptosporangiaceae bacterium | reverse complement strand
ATTCATGGATTCGATCGGGGCGCCTGCCTGGACAGGATGTCCAGGGAAGAGCCGCCCAGGGAAAGGATCAGGCAGTGAGCAAGACCAAGGACGTCCGCGCGGCGGTCGAAAAGGAGCTCGGCTTCGACCCCCGCGTCGACTCCTCAGATATCAACGTCATGACCATCGGCGGGAACGTAAACCTCACCGGCACGGTGCCGAGTTTCCCGCAATACCTGCAGGCGTCGGCCGCCGCGCGGCGGGTCGCCGGGGTGACCAGCGTGGAGAACAACCTGGAGGTGGTGCTGCCGGAAAGCGACTACCGCGATGACGTGAAGCTGACCACCGCGGCGAACAACGCGCTCGCCGCCGACGTCACCGTGCCCGACAGCGTGGAGGCGATCGCAGAAGACGGCAACGTCACCCTGACCGGCACCGTGTCCTATGGCACGGAGCGCGACGCCGCCGCAGCGGCGGTGGCCGTACTAGAAATTCATGCGCCACTCCGTGGCGCTGCCGTGGGCCACGAAAGCTGGGTCCCTCCCGCCGTGGGCGTGGTGCGGGTCGCAGGCGGCCGGGGTTTTCGTGATGATCGGGCGGCGGCGGGCGGCGTGGAAGGTGCACAGTTGTGCCGGCGTGCCGTCCGTCGTCGCCGGCTGGCTATGGACCGTTGAGGCCGCGTACTAGATTGGCGCGCGAGCCCCTTGCCGGGTAACCCCCGTTGCTGCTGCGTGCGCGTGTGTCAGTCTCCTGTACTGATCTGGGGCTCTGGCGGGCGGCACTCCTGTTCCCTATCCGCACGGGGGATTGCCGCTGCAGGAGGTGGCCGCCGGTATGAGAGTGCTGTATGAGCGCGTCGCGGGAATCGACGTGCACAAGGACATGGTCAAGGTCGCAGTCCGGTCCCCGGGCGATAAGCCGTGGACCCGCAAGACCGAGATCTTGGAGTTCCGGACGTTTTACGGGGTGCTCCAGCACATGGCCTGGGAGCTCGCCCGGCGGGGCGTCACTCATGTGGTGATGGAGGCCAGCGGGGTCTATACCGAGCCGGTGTATTACGCGCTGTGCGAGCGGGACTTCACCGAGGTCGCGGTGATCAACCCGGCACACGCCAAGGCGCTGAAGGGGCACAAGACCGACGCCAAGGACTGCGCGCGGCTGGCGGAGTTGTTCGAGTGCGGGCTGTTGCGCGGGTCCTACATCCCGCCCGCGGAGCTGAAGGAGGTGCGGGACCTGACCCGGTACCGGATGAAGACGGTGCAGGCCCGCACCTCCGAGATCCAGCGGCTGGCTAAAGCGCTGGAATCGGCCGGCATCAAGCTCGGCTCGGTTGCCAGCGACATTACCGGCAAGTCCGCCACGGCGATGATCGAAGCGCTCATCGACGGGGAACGCTGCGGTGCGGTGCTGGCGGACCTGGCCAAAGGCCCGATGCGCACGGCCGGGAAGCTGGCCGACCTGTCGATGGCGCTGACCGGCCGGTTCACCGAACATCACGCGCTGCTGTGCGGGCTGCACCGAGACCGCATCGCGGTCTTCGACACCGCGGTCGCTGACCTCGGCGAGCGGATCGCTGGCAAGGCCGCGCGCTGGCAGCGGGAGGCGGGCCTGCTCACGACCGTTCCCGGTTTCGGGGACATCGTGGCCTGGGCGTGGCTGGGCGAGATCGGCCCGGCACCGCACCGGTACTTTGCCAGCCCCGGCAAGCTCGCCTCCTGGGTGACCTTGTGCCCGGGCAACAACATCAGCGCGCGCAAGCGCAAGCACGGCCGCACCGGGGACGCCGGCACCTACATCAAGCCGATGCTGGTGCAGGCCGCTTGGTCGGCGATCCGGGTCCGGGGCCGTCTGCAGGCCCGGTACAACCGGCTGGTACGCCGCTTCGGCGGGGAGAAAAACCCGGCAGCCAAAAAGAAGGCGATCACTGCGATCGCCCACACCCTGCTGAAGATCGCCTACCAGGTCCTCAAGAGCGGCCAGCCCTACCGCGACCTGGGCCCCGACTTCTACACCCGGCGGGAATCACCCGAACAGCGCCAGGCCTACCTGCTGCGCCAACTGCAAAAGCTCAACCCCGGCGCCACCATCACCATCACCCCGCCGGAGGCCGCCTGACCAGCGGGCCCGGCCAAGCCATCCTGACAACCCGCCCACCCCGGAGCCGCCGCTCCACAACCTGCGGCCCTTGCCAACGCCAGGCATCGACGCCATCCAGACCCTCGCCGACATCACGGGCCCGGGTTCGCTGCCGCGCGCCCAGCGGGACCCAGTTTTCGTGTCAGCCGGTGTCCGCAACGTCTGGAACGACATCGTAATCAGCTACGACATCGACCCGGTGGGCGTCGACTTGCACGTCCAGGAGGCGCTGGACCGCTCGGCGCTGGTCCCGGACGGCAGCGACGTGCAGGCCGACACCAAGGGCGGCGTCATCACGCTGACCGGCCATGTCCGCACGTGGGCCGAACGCGACGCGGTGGTAGCCGCCGCGTTGATGGCCCGCGGGGTCATCGACGTCCGCGACGACCTCCAGGTCACCGGCTGACCGTCGGGAGCACGCCCGGTTGCTGGCCGGCCGGGCCGCCGTGGACGCCGCCATCCAAGCCGGGCGCGGCAGCGACGATCAGCCTGGCGGTAACTACCGTGAGTGCGCGCCGCATGGCGGGGCGTGCCAGCCGAGCCATCGGTGGTACAGGGTGGGTGCCGGGATGCCGGTCATCGTCTGAGTGTCGCCTGTTGTCTCCCAGCGTGTCATTCGCGGGCAGAAC
>DASYQM010000476.1:0-4149 GCA_036005525.1 Streptosporangiaceae bacterium | reverse complement strand
CGCGCCACCGCCGAGCAGCCCGCAGGCAGCCGCATCATCCCGCCGCTTCCGAGGCGATTCCGGGCGCTACTCCGGTAATCCGACTCGGCAGGGCGCAACCGGCCTGCGGACCGTATTGCCGATACGGTGCACGAGCCCGCGGTTGGCGGTGCCGCCGGGCATGGGCCCGTCAGCCGGCAGGTGCCAGGTGTCGATCCGCGCTCCGGCCGGGACACGTTCGTGGCCGCCCGGCTGTGGATCGACAACCCCCGCTGGCGGCACGTGCCGTTCTACCTGCGCACCGGCAAACGGATGGCCACCTCGAAGCAGCGGGTCAGCCTGATAAGGCATCGCAGTCCTCGCCGTTCCGTGCTCGCAGTGGTAACGCCTGCCCAGTCATCACTGTGGATCCAGGCAGGCACGGGCGGCATCCGGGGTGTCACTTCACTTTGCTGCCGGCATGCTCGGGCCACGGTCGCGGTTTAGCCTGGAGACGGCATTGACGAACGCGCTGGCCGAGAGGACAGGCAGATGCCCGGCCCGGGTGAACTCCCCGCACAGCAGCCCGCACCCATCATCGGCCGGGACGCCGCGCTGGCCCGGCTGCGCGGGCTGGTGGATCCGGTCCCGCGGGCGAGCCAGGTCCTGGTCGTCACCGGCGAGGCAGGCATGGGCAAGACCGCACTCCTGGCCGACGCAGCCGAACGGGGACGGTCGGCGGGCATGCAGGTACTGCCGGTCACCGGGCGGGAATCGGAGTCCAAACTCGCGTTCGCCGGGCTGCACCAGCTCCTGCGGCCGGTCTTGCCGGCCGCCGCTGGGCTTCCCGGCCGGCAGGCCCAGGCCCTGCTGGGGGCTCTCGGTCTGGCTGCGGACCCCGTTGCTGCCGACCCGTTGCTGACCGGGGTGGCGGTCCTGACCCTGCTGTCGGATCTGTCCGAACACTCCCCGGTGCTGGTGGTCGCTGACGACGCACACTGGCTGGACCGCAGCTCGCTGGACGCCCTGGCCTTCGCCGGCAGCCGCCCTGGACGCCGAGCCGGTCGTGCTGCTGGTGGGCGCCCGGGGGCAGGCGCCGCCGTCCGGCTTTGACCGGGGATTCCCGGAGCTGCATCTCGAGCCGCTGTCAGCAGCCGACGCCGGCCGCCTGCTGGACGGGCAGCCTCGCCCGCCCCGCGGACGGGCCCGGGCGCAGGTACTCGCCCAGGCGGCCGGTAATCCGATGGCGCTGATCGAGCTGGCGAAGGTGATAGCCGACGATCCCGCGGCCAGCCGCCGCTGGGCCGCCGAGCCGCTGCCGCTGACCGACCGGCTGACCGCCGTCCTCACCTCCCGGTTCGCCGCCCTGCCCGAGCCAGCACGGGCCGCACTGCTGCGGGCCGCGGTGGCCGACGGCCCGGACCTGCGCGCGGCAGCCGGCCGGGGTTCTGGGCCCGATGCGCGAGCCCTCGCGCCGGCCGAGCAGCTGGGCCTGATCAAGATAGACCGGACCGGCCCCCGCTTCTCCCATCCCCTCGTCCGGTCCGCCATCTACCACTCCGCGCCCTTCGCCCGGCGCGCCGCTGCCCACCGCGCGCTTGCGAGCGCACTGCACGACCAGCCAGACCGGCGGGCCTGGCACCTGGCCGCAGCGGCCCTGGACCCTGATGAACACGTGGCTTCACTGCTCGAGGCCACCGCTGCCCAGGCGCAACGCCGCGGCGGCGCGGCCGCCGCAGCGCTGGCGCTGGAACGTGCCGCCGAACTCAGCCCCGACCCCGAGGACTGGGCACGCAGGCTGGCAGCTGCCGCCTCGGCCGCCGTTCCCACCGGCCAGGGGGACTGGGTGCAGGATCTCGCCACCCGCGCCCTCGCGGTCACGGCCGACCCGGAACTGCGGCTGACCGCCCGGCACTACGCCGGGTGGGCGCTGGCCTGGTCGGGCCGGCGCACCGCCGCGCTGTCAGCGCTCATCTCCGTCGCCGAAGAGGCAGCGCGTGACCAGCCGGCCCTCGCCTGGGACGCGCTCGGGAGTGCAGCCACGGTCGCCTACCAGTCCGGAATGCCCGCCAGCCGCCAGGCCGTCAGCCGCGCCCTCGGCCTGCTGGAACGCCAGGGTCCGCCGCCTCCCGGCCGGGCCCCGGGCATTGATGTCGACGTGCTGAGACTCTGGATATGCGCCAGCGCCGACCCGATCGGCAGCAGGAGCCAGCTCCTCCCGCACCTGCGCAAGATCGTCGGCTTGCCCATTGAAGAGCCCTCTTTGTGGCGAATCGGCTCCGTCGCGTGGCTCCTGGACGAATCCGACCTGGCGATCACCTTGCTGCAAGACGCCATGCAGCGGCTCCGAGCTCCCGGCGTGCGGGGTACCAGCGGCGGGAGCCTGACCGTGCTGGGGTGGGCATACATAGACACGGGGCGCTGGGACGAGGCGCTGGACGTTGCCGCCGAAGCCGTCGGCATGGCCGAGGCGAACCAGATGGAAATCATTGCCGCGTCCGCTGACGTGATCACCGCCACCGTCCTCGCCCTGCGCGGCGACTCCGGCGCGGCACGCAGGCATGCGGCCAGGGCGCTCGCCACCGTGGATCCGGCCGAATGCGGGCTGGTGGCCGCCCGGGCCCGGCGTGCCCTCGGCGTCGTGGCTCTCGCCGACGGCAGCTACCTCCAAGCGTTCACCCAGCTCCGCGGGCTGTTCAGCGAGGACGGCACGTCCCTGCACAACTACGCCTCCTACCTGGGTGTGGCAGATCTCGCCGCCGCCGCGGTCCGCGCCGACCGGCGGATGGAAGGATGCGACGTCATCGAGCACGCACTCAGCCGCCTCGACGGAAGGGCCTCTGCCCGGCTCGAGCAGCTCATCGCCCGGGCCCGCGGCATCCTCGCCGACCCGGCCAGGGCCGAAGCCAATTTCAGCAAGGCGCTCTCCGACCCCGCCGGGGACCAGTGGCCATTCGAGCGGGCGCAGCTTCGGCTCGACTACGCCGAATGGCTGCGGCGGCGGCGGCGGATCAACGACGCCAAGGTCGTACTGACCGAAGCCCTGGCAACCTTCCGGCGGCTAAGGGCCCGGTCATGGATGCAGCGGGCGCAGGCAGAGCTGAGAGCATGCGGGGTGGCCGTCACAGGCGCGCCCGCCAAACCCGATGCCCTAGCGGAGCTGACCCCCCAGCAACGCCAGATCGTCCGCCTGGCCAGCGACGGCCTGACCGACCGCGAGATCGGCGACCGGCTCTTCCTCTCACCGCGCACAGTCAGCTCGCACCTGTACCGGTCCTACCCCAAGCTCGGGGTAGCCAGCCGCCACCAGCTACGCGACGTGATCGCCCTTACCAGCACGCCAACCACAGCACACGAAAGCACCGGAAACGAGACCCTTCCATAAGTCTCTTTGAGTCGTTTCCTCGACCCGACAAGCGCGCACGTCCGCGACCCCGAAGCCTGGTACCTCGGTAACGCCGACGGCGAGCCGGCTACCTGGGTTCGCGCCACTGAAGGGCCGGGACGCAGCCAAGGCACGGGGTGCAGCATCGAAGTACCGCAACTGCCTGGATTCCGGCGGAACCGGCAGGTACCTGCAGGGACGGTAACCTGCGGCGCTGACGAGTCCGGCGTTCGTGTTCGCGTGCCCGCCCAGGCCCCATCCGCCCTCGGGCGCCCCGGTCAGCAGCACCCAGGTCCGGTCGGCCAGTGCAGGGGTCGTCGGCGGCAGCTGGATGATCTCGGCGCGCTGACGGACGCCCGCGAGCTGCTTATCGCGGTCTAACGGTAGTTTGTTGACTGTGGAGCAGGCTGGCGGTATGCCGGTGGGTAGTGGCGTGAGGTGCTCAAGGATGAATGATGACGCGACGCCAGCCCTGTCCCGCGGCGGCGGGCCCGCTGGAGGGGTATGCGGCCCGGTTTGATGACCTGTTCGGCTCGCTGGCGCAGCGGCGGGGGTTCCGGGAGTACCTGGCCGGGCTGCTGGCGCCGCGGGACCGGAACAAGACGCTGACGGCGCTGGCCGGGGCGGAGCCGGTGACCGGGGCGGGCCACCCGGCGGTGCAGCGGCTGCAGTTCTTCTTGTCCGAATCCCGGTGGGACCCTGAGCAGGTCAATGCCCGCAGGTTAGAGCTGCTGGCCGCGGATCCGGCGACCGCGCCGCACGAGGGTGGGGTGCTGGTGATCGACGATTCGGGGGACCGCAAGGAC
>DASYQM010000475.1:0-23915 GCA_036005525.1 Streptosporangiaceae bacterium | reverse complement strand
GCCGCTGGCGCCGGAGGCGGTTAGGGAGGGGATCAGGCCGCTGAAGGACCGGGCGCCGGCCAGGGACTGGAAGCGGGCCGGGTCACCGAGCCGGGCGAGGATCTGTGCTCCGTTGATGATGCCGACGCCGGGGGCGGAGGTCATGATGGCGGCGGGGTCGAGCTGGTGGAGCAGCGCGGCGATCTTTCGCTCGAGGTCACGGATCTCGGTGCTGATCGCCAGGGCCAGGCGGGCCTCGACGGCGATGTCTTCGGCCAGGTCGGGGTAGCTGAGCTCGCCGTCCCAAAGGTGCAGGGTCTCGGCTGCGGCCGTAAGGAGCCGGCCGGCGTGCTCATCGCCCCAGGCGCCGTGGGAGTAGCGCCAGATGAACCGGGTCAGCCGGGCCTTGCCGAGCCGGCGCAGCGCGTGCGGGTCGGCGTAGCCGGCAGCCAGGAACCGCAGCGGCGTATAAAGGGCCAGGTCCCCGCCGAACGCGGCATGCCATTGCGGTCCCAGCAGCTCCAGATAGCAATCCAGCCGGGCCACGATGGTGTTGCGGCGCTTGACCAGGCTGGCGCGCAGCTTGGTCGCCCGGCGCAGCGCGTCCGCGGGGCCCAGGCCCTCGGCGGGCCGCAGGCCATCAGGGTGCAGCAGCGGCAGCCGGGCCAGCATCCGCGAGTCCAGGTGGTCGGACTTGGCGTGCTTGGAGTAATAGTCACGCAGGTCCGCCGACTGCTCGGGCGGCACCATGATCACGGTGGCGCCGCGGCGGCGGAACCACGCCGCCAACGGCACCCAGGCGTTGCGGGTGGGCTCCATCACCACGGTCAGCTCAGCACCGGCCGGGAGCGACTCCCACAGCCGCTGCAGATCAGCCGCCGACGTGCGGAACCGCCGGCCGCTCCAGGCAAACCGGCCCGCCTCATCAGCCAGGCTGGCCTGGTGCGCAGCCCGGCAGGCTATGTCGATTCCCAGCGTCATCCGCCCCACAGGCTCCTCCTCGATCGTCGCAACGGCACCGGCGCGCTGGCAGCACGAGGAGGCCGCACCAGACATTCGCTAACAGGGATCCGGCCAGCTGCCGGTCACCGGGTTCTCAACAGGGCTTAGCCATCCTCGGCGGTGCCCCTGCCCGCCCCGTGATCAACGGGCAAGAAGTCACGCTCACGCGCGCTCCGATCGGTCAGCAACGACGGCGGGCAGGCGCCGGTCACCGCAAAGCCTCACACCACCGGCCGGACAACGCGTGGCTTCCCGGGGACAAAGACAGCTTGAATATCGGTCAGCGTCGAGGCGGGGACTCCATGCTCGGCTACCGCGGAGCGGAAGGTGGCCAGCACGATGGGGCCGGTGACCCGGTTCCAGGCGGTGACGGACAAGGCGTACCGGGAGTGGTCATCGAGCCAGGTCAAGATCTCGGTGCCGGCCCCGCCCGCGAGCGGGTAGTGCGTGAAATCCGATTGCCAGCACTCGTTCGGCTGCTCCGCGGCGAACCGGATGTAGGAGGACTTCGGCCGCTTCTTCGGCTCGGGGACCACCACCAGCCCGGCCCGAGTCAGGTACCGGGCGACCGTCGCCGCCGACACCCGCACCTGGTGATGATGCTCCAGGTGCCAGGCGATAGTGTCCGGCCCGGCATCCAGGCCCTGGCCAGACAATTCCTTGCGCAGCCGGACGATCAGCGCGACCGCATCAGCGCTGGTCGCGGCCGGTGAGCTTTTCGGCCGCCGGGACCGCGGCTCGAACGCCGCCTCCCCATCGGTGCGATAACGATCGAGCAGGGTGTAGATCCAGGACCGGGCGACCCCATAACTGCGGGCCACCTCGCTGACCGGGCGCTTCTCGACGGTGACAGCCGTGATGACCAGGCGGGCTTTCGACATCCGGGGAGCGTCGTGACTGCCCGCCCGCTAGCCACGCAGCCGCGCCGGCAACGTCAGGTGACTGTCCTCTATGTCTTGAGAGAGCCTGTCCTCAATGTCCTGAGGCTGGACACCACCCGCCCCACTCACCAGATTGTGCTACTTCGGTTGATGCTTGCCATCTGTGCTTCGGTTGATCTTTACGGTATTCCGGCTGATGCCTGACAGTTGGTTCGGCTGATCCTTGACACTCCCGTGTCATGAGAGGGAGCCGTGGGCAGAGCATCAGCGTTGAAGCGGCGGCCAAGCCTTTATCGTGACCACCCAGCCCTAGTGTCCGCTGGCCGTCATCAAACGACAGGCCAGTGTCCGGCCACAACTCTAGCGCGCAGCGCCGGTGCTCCCACATCGCGCGGTTGGTCCAAGAATTGACTAGAGAGGTCTATACTTCAAACTATGACGATTGCTGCGACGCCTGTACCGTTGTCCGAAGCTAAGGCGCGCCTGTCTGAGCTGGCCAGGCGAGTGCGCCAGCAACACGAGCGGATCACCCTGACCCGCAACGGCGAGCCCGAGGCTGTCTTGCTGTCGGTGGATGACCTTGAGGGCCTGGAGATGACCCTGGAAATCCTCGGTGACACCGACGCTGTCGCGCGCATCTCCGAGAGCCTGGCGGCTCTGGGCCGTGGCGAGCCCGGCGCTGACATGGCCACGGTTCGCCAGGACCTGGCCCGGCGCCGCGTCACCGGCACGTGACGACCAAACCCGCGCAGCGATACGAGATTCGATTCCAGCCCGCCGCACGGCGAGCGATTGCCCAGCGGCTTCCGGAAGCCGTTGCCGCCGCCGTGTTGGAGTTCTGCGATGCCGCGCTTGCAGTCAACCCGCAGCGGGTCGGCAAGCCACTATTCGGGCCCCTCGCTGGCTGTCACGGCGCCAGGCGCGGCACCTATCGCGTCGTCTACCGGATCGACGAGAACAGCCGCGTTGTCCACGTCCTCGATACTGACCACCGCTCGGAGATCTACCACCGCCCGCAACCGTGATCATCGATACCGGGCTGCATAGAGCTTGAACATGCTAAATACGTGCCCAAATCGGCCTGAGCGTGATCGCGGCTCTCCATATCTGCCCAGGTCAGCCGCCCTGACGTGGGCTGCTGGCGGGCTGGACTCATGATCCGTCGGTCGTTGGTTCGAGTCCCACCCGCTCCACCCGCCCCACATCTAGAATCGCCAACTCTGTGCAGGCGTCTCGGTCACAGGAATTGGCCCGCCGAGGTCTTCGGCTCGCTGTCCCACACCACAGCCACGACTTCATCCGGGTCGATCACGGCCCAGCCGGTCTCGCGCTCAAGATGCACAAGGCCGTCGGGGCGGACCTTCACGCCGGTCAGCTTCTCGTTCTCGGTTGTGACGAACCCGATGTGACCGGTCCGGCTGACAACCATGGAAATCGCCCCGGATTTACCGATGAGGGGCTGGAGCAGGTCGCGGATCGTCTCGCCGGTCATCAGCCATCACCTCCACATGCCGCTACCAGCAGGATGCCCTGCGGCGGGCATCTTCGGACAGGTAGCGGCGTTCGCTGATCTGTCATCGTCGCGGGCGTCTGGTAGTGCCGCGTCGGGCAACGTTTGCCCGTCGGCTGGACCAATCCGCGCCGCCACCGGCGCCGAATGCCAAACAGAAGCGTCGCCCCGGTTCCGATCCACGCAAGGAGGTCAGCGTGGCCAGAGAGACCACCACCACTCGCCGATTCGGGAAGGCGGCCGTCGCCGCCGTGACGGTTGCGGCCGCGCTCACGGCGGGCAACGTTCTGCTCGACCTCGGAAGCCTCCGGGTCGAGCGCGTTTCGGCGGCGCTCGCGGCGGCGGAGGTTCCCGCGCCGTTGGCCAATAGCTACACGCAGGGGCGCTTCGTGCTCGAACTCGACGGCTAGATCTTTCTGTAGCCGGGGCTAGTGCAGCATGATCCGCCGGTACATCATCTGGCGCAACAACACGCCTCTACAGAGCGTGGCCTCGGCGTTCAGGCACGTTCTTCGTTGTGCAGCGAGGGGGCGTAGGAAATGCCGACGATCAAGCCATCGTCTGTGAGCAGCCGGGTCACGGTCTGTCCCCATGGCTCGGTGCGCGCCGGGTGCAGCAACTCGAAGCCCGCGCGCTCAAGCTCGCCGCCGGCCGCTGCGACAGCGTCTGCGTTCTCGACCTCGAACTCGATCGATGCCTGGGGGATCACCCGGTCGGCGGGCCACGTCGGCGTGCCGAAGCACGCCTCGGCCGCCTGCGAGAGCGGCCACACGCCGAAGTGCTTGCTGCCGGGGATGCTCCCGCTGGAGTAGTAGCCATCGCCTTCGCCTTCCAGCGGAAGGCCGAGGGCATCAATGAACAGCTTGCGGCTCTGCGGCGGGTCAGCAGCAATGGCGGCCATGCTCGTGATGAAGAGAACGTTCATGGGGCGCAGCCTACGGGCCGCGACGGTGGCGGAGCTCAGCCCGGATGTTCCCGACGGGGCGGACGGCCGGTGACGTGTGGGTGCGATCCTGGCCCATTCGCTCGCGGCTGACGCAGATTCGCAATGCCGGCGGCTGCCACGAAGGCCGTCAGTATGAAGACGCCCACGGAGCGTTCCCGTTGCCCAGAGCGCTTCGACCTGGTCTTCGGCTCCAACTCTCAACTCCGTGCACTCGCAGAGGTCTACGCGAGCGACGACTCACAGCAGAAGTTCGTGCGCGACTTCGTTGCCGCGTGGGACAAGGTCATGAATCTCGATCCGTTCGACCTGGTCTAACGGTGACGTTCAGGCCGGCCTTTGCCGGCCGGCCTGAACGCCCTCGGCCTCGTGACCGCGTCACGGTGCCGCGCTTGGGCATAGCCAGACGCCCTGGTCGCCACAACAAGATCCACTGGGCCTGCCTGCGCTTCCCATTGACCGGGCCTCCCGGCACCAGGAAGAGCCGGCCCACGTGTGCGGAAGTGGCCACCGTCGGCATCAAGGACCCGGAGGTGGCTCGCGAGGCGCTGGCCGGCTTGAGGTTGAGCTTGGTGCCACGGGCACCCGGTTTCGTCAGCGACGGTGATCAAGAGCGGAGGCCGTTCGCTCACGTAGGGCTGGGAACAGCGATTTCCCGGGCAAAGCCGTTGACGCAACCGGCTGGTTTCCATAGAGTAGCAACCAGTCAGTTGCTACTCTATGGAGGCTGTCATGGCTTTTCCTGATCGCATCGAGCGGACCGTGGAGATCGCTCACCCGCCGGCCAAGGTGTGGGCGGCGCTCACGACGGCCGAGGGTCTGGGCACCTGGTTCGGCAACGAGGCGACGATCGACCTCCGTCCCGGTGGCTCGGCCCGGATGAGGTGGAACGACGGGCCCACGGTCGAGATGCGTGTGGAACGGGTGGAGGAGCCGATGGTGTTCGGGTTCACCTGGCACATCTACGGGCTGCCCGACGACGATCCACGGCGTACCTACGTCGAGTTCACGCTCGAACCGGCCGGTGCGGGCACGCGGCTGACGGTGGTCGAGAGCGGTTTCGCCCAGCTGCCCGACGACGTCTACCGCAAGTCCTACGACGGCAACACCGAGGGCTGGGCGAAGGAGCTCGGCGAACTGGTCGACTACCTCGATGCCGCCTGACATTGAGGCGATCGCCGAGCAGGTCTTCACTGCCCTGGCCGACCCCACCCGGCGCGCCATCTTGGCCGCGCTGGCCTCAGGGGGCCCGGCCACGGCCACGGACTTGGCCGTTCGCCTGCCGATCACGCGGCAGGCGATCGCCAAGCACCTGGCCCTGCTGGCCGAGGTCGGCCTGGTGACGGCCGAACCGGGGGAGCGGCGTCGCGTGCGGTACCGGCTGCGCTCCGCGCCGATGCAGGCGGCGCAGCAGTTCCTGGCCGCGCTGGCCCGCGACTGGGACAGCCCGCTCGGCGTGCTGAAGGAGCACCTCGACCGGGATGCCCTCGGGCCCACCACAACTACTTCACCAAGGACCAGAACGAGTGGACGGGCCGGCGCGTGAGCGTGGCCTGGACTGAAACGAGTGGACGGGTCGGCGCGTGAGCGTGGCCCGGACTGAAAGGTGGATACCACAATGAAGACCCCCCCGATCGTCACTCCGCAGGAGTGGGAGGCAGCGCGCCAGCAGCTGCTCGTTAAGGAGAAGGAGGTGACCCGCGCCCGGGACGCGCTGGCCGCGGAGCGCCGGCGGATGCCCTGGGTGGCGGTGGAGAAGGAGTACGTGTTCGACGGGCCTGAGGGTAAGGCGAGCCTGTCCGACCTGTTCGAGGGCCGTCGGCAGCTGATCGTCTACCGCGCCTTCTTCGAGCCCGGCGTGTACGGCTGGCCCGAGCACGCGTGCCCCGGCTGTTCCCTGGTGGCCGATCAGGTCGCCCACCTCGCCCACTTGAACGCCCGCGACACCACGCTCGCCTTCGCCTCGCGGGCGCCGCAGCCGGACATCGCGCGTGTGAAGGCGCGGATGGGCTGGACGATGCCCTGGTACACCATGACCGACGAGTTCGACAAGGACTTCGGCGTCGACGAATGGCACGGCACGAACGCGTTCATCCGCGATGGCGACAGGGTGTTCCGCACCTACTTTGTCAACAATCGTGGCGACGAGCCGATGGGGGGCACCTGGAGCTACCTGGACATAACCGCGCTCGGGCGTCAGGAGGAGTGGGAGGACTCGCCCGAAGGCTATCCGCAGACCCCGCCGTACAAGTGGTGGCGGTGGCACGACTCATACGGCGCCGAGCCGCCGCAGGAGTAGCTGGCATAGGGGTATCAGCCGCCAGGCACCCGCCCCATGATCCAGCCGAACTCTGAGACGATCCGGACACCGAGACCCACCGTGTACATGGGGCGTACCGCCTCGCGGATCGCCTCGGCGAAGCGGTCGTAGCCCGCCCGCCGCAAGGCGGGCCAAGACGGCCCCGCCGAAGCGAGCGCCCGCGCCGCCAGGTCGAGGTCCGGCCACTCGTTGATGACTTGCGCGGTTCCCCGGTCAACGAACTCCAGCCCGGTGTCGGCGAGCATCTCCTCGGCCACCCCAGGCCGACCGGTGTCGCCTTGGTTGAGGGTGGCGTCGACGTGATCGGCCAGCGATAGCTCCAGCAGCGTTGCGAAGTACGGCAGCAAGCCAGGCGGCTTGGGAGATCCCCAGAAGCTGAACCCGACCAGGCCGCCCGGCCACGCCACCCGGCGGGCCTCCCGCAGCGCGTCCTCGCATCCCTTCCAGATCCCGTTGAAGCTCGTCGCCACGTCGAAGCGGTCATCCTCGAACGGCAGCTCAAACATGTCGCCGACGCGGAAGTCCGCATCGGGGGTGCGCGCCCGCGCGATCGCGATCAGAGCTTCGGAGGCATCCAGCCCCGCGACCGTGGCCCCGCGACCGGCCGCAACGCTGGCCGCGTACCCGGAGCCGCAGGCGATGTCGAGCAGCCGCATCCCCGGGCCCACCCCGCCGCGGTCAAACAGCGCGTCGTTGGCGCGGCGCGCATACGGCTCCATCAGGCACGCTCAATCGGCGGCCCGTTCACCCCAGGCCTGGCCCGACTCGATCCAGCCCATCGGCCTCGCCTCCGATCGCCTCGGGCTTGCTGCCGGCGCCGCTCGGGCGCGCGGCTGACCGGGTCGGGCTCATCCTGGCCGGCCTTCCGTCGGTCGCTGACGAGCGGGCCGGCGCCGTCATCGTTCCCGGTAGTTAGCGAATCCGCTTCGGCCGTCTTCGACTGCCCGCTGATGGCCCTTGTGACCGCGCCCGTAGAGCCCGCATCAAGCTTGATCATGTCAAAGACGGCCGATGGCCGACGGCGGCCTGGGACGGCTGGCCCGGCGCACCTGGCCTGACGGCCGGGCGCCCAGCCTGCGCTGGATCCTCTGCCACATGATCGAGGAGTACGCGCGGCACAACGGCCATGCCGATCTCATCCGGGAGTCGGTGGACGGGCTCACGGGGGAGTAGCCGCCGGCACCGTTCCATCCGGGTCCCCACCGTGTCCGGTGCGGTGCTCGAGATCGCTTCGTGATAGGCACTCCTCCGACTCTCTGGTTGCCCGCTGGAAGGGTCGGCAGCCCGGGCCCGGCAGGCCGTGGCGGCGGAGAGCCCGCAGGCAGCGGGGGGCAGACGACGGCGCCGGTGACGCCGAAAATGGCAGCGCCTGGCGGTCCATGCGGCCAGCCGGCGCGACCTGCCCGCCGGTGCAAGCGCGCTTTCTCACATCGCGGCTGCCTTAAAAAGTCAACTCATTAAAAAGGCTCGCTAATGAGGAGCGAATAAACCTCATGTCGCACCGGAAATGCGGCACCGGTCCCGTCCACGGAACGGCGTTAATGCGCGCGGCCAGGCCTGGCGTTCCGCGAGCATGTGGCCTACGACCCATAGATGCGTCGGGCCGCGATCGGGCGTCACACGCTGCATGCCTGTGGTAATAGAAGTGTTGCTGATAGTGAGCAGTGGCGGAAGTTGCCAGGTCACGGACTGATTTTACCTTCGCTTGACTCCTGCTTGACCCACACTCGACTAGGCGCCGACCGCTGGGTCGCGCTCCGTCGGCGGGGCCGCCGACCCGCCCAGGCAGCGCCCGCCGGGGCCAGCCAATGACACGCTTGATTGGGCCTTGACCGCAGAATACCGAAGTTGCTAGATTCCCCACGGCAATCCCGGGTTCCGGGATTGCCTCCTTGCCGCGAATAGGGAAAATTGTCGGCTGCCCGCCGGTCGGCGGACCGAGAGGAGATGCGTGTGCGAACGCGCTTGGTAAGGGTTAGGGGATTGGCCTGGAAACTGGCCATCCCGGCGACATGCCTGGCCGTGGCGGGCCAGCTGGCCTTCTCAAGCAGTGCAGCAGCGACCCGCACGGTCGCGACGGCGGGCCATGCGGCCGTGTCGAGCCAGTCGAACCTGCTGGACTGCAACCTGACCGTCCTCCGGCGGCTGTGTACCGACCCGCATGGGTACTACGACGGGCACGCGAGCCGGTTCCGCGATCCCAAGACCGGGGTCTACGTCGGACACGACGAGCCGAGCGTCAAGTTCATCTCCAGCAAGACCGGCTCCGGCAACACAATGACCTACGGCATGAGGCTGTCGAGGGATCCGTCCAAAGCCCCGACCGCCTCCGGCAGTGTTACCCACTACGGTGAGCTGAGCATCGCACCGTGGTTCGGCCTGCCCATCTGCGACCCGCAGTCCTACCCGCAGAACGGATGCACCCCGCTCAGCGACAGCAACTCCGGGTCGATCACCAACCCGGCCGCCGCGGGATCGGCGTTCATGGAGCTGCAGTTCTACCCACCGGGGTTCACGCCGTTCACCGACTCCACGAGCTGCAGCAAGACCAAGTGGTGCGCGGCGCTGACGATCGACAGCCTGGCGTGCAACTTCAACTTCGTGACCTGCAACAACAACTGCATCGAGCCGGTCAACTTCTCGTTCATGCAGCTCGACGGCGTGCCGCCCGGGCCGCCCGCGCCGCAGGATCCGAACCGGGCGACGTTCTTCGGCAACGCCCAGACCCTGAAGATGAACCCGGGGGACGTACTCAAGGTGTCGATCAGCGACGTGCCTGATTCGGGGTCTCCCGACGTCGGCGGGCTTAAAGCCTCGGTCGCCGACCTCACCACCGGCCAGACCGGCTTCGTGGTGGCCAGCGCGGCGAACGGGTTCCAGAACACCAGCATGGCCGATTGCTCGGGCACCCCGTTCAGCTTCCACGCCGAGTACAACACCGCCAAGAAGGCCAACCAGGTGCCGTGGGCCGCGCTCGAGGGTGGCGTGCTCATGGAGCAGGAGATAGGGCACGGCGAGTCGTGCTCGTCGGTCACGCACAAGCTCGGCTTCTCGGCCACCTACAGCGACGGTTCCTCTTATACGGACCCGAACGTCTTCCAGACGTGCAACGGCGGTACCGAAGGCAAGGGCAAGACGGGCGAGGGCCCGTGCAGCCCCACGACGGGAATCTGCCAGCACGCCAGGACCCAGGGCAGGCAAGGTCCTGTGGCCTGCCCGTCCAACAAGTTCAACAGCGGCGATCTCTGTGAGTACTCCGACGCCAACTGCTTCCCCAAGGGCAGCCGCACGGTGATGATCGACGGGAGCCCGGCCACGGAAAGCGCGCGGGTAGCCATCTGCTACCAGAACGCCTTCCAGAACGGGGACCTCGATTTCGACGGCAACAGCTACCGGGCGGACTGGCCCAACGGCAAGAGCAACCGCCCGACGTCGATCAGATACGTCGGGCCGTTCACCAACGGCAGCAGGTATCCGAGCATCCAGTTCGAGACGAACACGGCCGCCTCGTCGCGACTGTGCAACGTCACCACCGGCAAGAACTGCACCGCCCCGCCCCTGAGCGCGCGGTTCTACCCGTTCTGGACGCTGAACCGGAGCCAGACCGTGCCAGGCCTGGCCAAGATCGGTGCCTGCGTCTGGAATTTCGGCAACGTCTCCGGCTCGACCTTCCGCAACTTCGGGAAGACCGCGGAGTACGGCAAGCCCAACCTGGCCCGCTTCGGGGGCACCCTCACCAGCCCGGTGAAGGCCAACCCTCAGTTCGGCAAGGGCTGTAAGTCGATAAATCCGTTCTCCTAGTCCTTTTCGAAACGACCGGGCGAACGCCTTTCCGCGCGCAGTTTCCGGGCAACCGTCCGGCCGCGCCAGGAGGGCCCGGGTGGCGCTGATCCGACGCCGGAGCGGGTGCTCAGGGCGGGGACACGTCGTCCCTGTCGAGCCACTTGCCGACCGTGGGCGGCGACCACCGCTGCATCGCGTCCAGCAGCCGCCCGGGATCGGTGTCGGCCAGCACCATCGCACGGTGCTCGGCCCGGACGAACCGTTCGGCGACGGCGTAGTCGAAGAACGCCAGCAGCAAGCCGTAGTAGTCGGCGACGTCCAGCAGCCCGCACGGTTTGGAATGCAGGCCCAGCTGCGACCAGGTCAGGACCTCGGCGAGTTCGTCCAGCGTGCCCAGGCCACCGGGCAGGGCGATGAAGCCGTCGGACAGCTCCGCCATCGTCGCCTTGCGCTCGTGCATCGAGCCGGTCACCCGAAGCTCGCGCAGGCCGCGGTGCGCGATCTCGGAGTCCAGCAGGCGCTGCGGGATGACGCCGATCACCTCACCGCCGGCGGCGAGCGCCGCGTCTGCCACCTTCGCCATCAGCCCGACGCCGGCGCCGCCGTAGACCACGCGCAGGCCGCGCCCGGCAAGCTCCGTGCCGAGTGCCGTGGCAGCGGCGGCGTACTCCGGGCGGGCGCCTGGGCTCGAGCCGCTGAACACACAGATGCTTCGCACCCGACGACGGTAGCGGGCCACGGCCGGTCAACCCGGCGCGGGCCGGGCGGACCGGCCCGTGACCCCTCGCCGGTCCGCTGCGACGAGCGGCCGGCAAGCCGGTCAGAGCTGGGACCAGGCCTCGGTCAGCACTGCGCGCAGGATCTGCTCCATCTCGTCGAAGTGCTCCTGTGTGCAGGTGAGCGGGGGAGCGAGCTGGATGACCGGGTCGCCGCGGTCGTCCGCCCGGCAGATCAGGCCTGCCTCGAACAGCGCCGGGGACAGGAAGCCGCGCAGCAGCCACTCGGACTCCGCGTCGCTGAAGGTCTCCCGGGTGCCCTTGTCCTTGACCAGCTCGATCCCGTAGAAGTAGCCGTCGCCGCGGACGTCGCCGACGATCGGCAGGTCGCCGAGCTTCTCCAGCGTGGCGCGGAAGGCACCCTCGTTGGCGCGGACGTTGCCGAGCAGGTCCTCCTTCTCGAACACGTCCAAGTTGGCGAGGGCGACCGCGGCCGAGACCGGGTGCCCGGCGAACGTGACCCCGTGCAGGAACGTGGCGGTGCCGCTGGGCCCGCGCCCCTGCGCGTGCCCGGTGCGCCGCGGGGACTCAAAGCCGCTGATGTCTTCGCGGCCTGAGCCGAACGGCTCCATCAGGGCATCGCTCACCATCATGCCGCCGAGCGGGGAGTAACCCGAGGTCACGCCCTTGGCGAAGGTGATGATGTCCGGCTGGTAGCCATAGCGCTGCGAGCCGAAGTAGTAGCCCAGCCGGCCGAATGCGCAGATGACCTCGTCGGAGACCAGCAGGACCCCGTGGCGGTCGCAGATCTCCCGCACCCGGGCGAAGTACCCGGGCGGGGGCGGGAAGCAGCCGCCCGAGTTCTGCACCGGCTCCAGGAACACGGCGGCGACCGACTCCGGGCCCTCCCGCTCGATCGCCCGCTCGATCTCGTCGGCGGCCCACCGGCCGAACGCCTCCAGGTCGCTGGCGACAAACTCGGGTGCCCGGTAGAAGTTGGTGTTCGGCACCCGCACCCCGCCGGGCGCCATCGGCTCGAATGGTTCCTTGATGCCGGGGAGCCCGGTGATCGCGAGCGCACCCATGGACGTGCCGTGGTAGGCGATGTCACGGCTGAGCACCTTGTACCGCCCGGGCTGGCCGATCGTCTTGAAGTACTGCTTGGCCAGTTTCCAGGCGGACTCGACCGCTTCCGAGCCGCTGGTGGTGAAAAAGACGCGGTTCAGCTGGCCCGGCGCCAGTGCACCCAGCCGCTCGGCCAGCTCGATTGCCCGCGGGTGCGCGTACGACCAGAGCGGAAAGTAGGCGAGCTCCGTGGCCTGGCGCGCGCCGGCCTCGGCCACCTCGGCGCGGCCATGCCCGATCTGGCTCACGAACAGCCCGGATAGGCCGTCCAGGTAGCGCTTACCGCGGTTGTCGTAGACGTACTGTCCAGACCCCCGGACGATCACGGGCATGTCGCCTTCGGCATAGGACGACATGCGGGTGAAGTGCAGCCACAGGTGGCGGTGGGCGGCCGCCTGCAGGTGGCGGTCGGCAGCCGCCTGCGGGGCCTCGCCGCTGAGGCCGCCGGCGCCGTGCGGAGTGCTCATCGCGTCCCCCAGCTGTAGGTTTGCTTGCGCAGTTTCAAGTACACAAAGGTCTCCGTGCTGGTAACGGTCGGTGCCATGCGCACCCGGCTGAGGATCTCCAGCAGCTGGTCGTCGTCCTCGCAGACGACCTCCACCAGCAGATCGAACGACCCCGAGGTGATCACCACGTAGTCGATCTCGTCCATGCCCGCCAGGTGGTCGGCTACCCGTTCGAGATCGCCCTCGCACTTGATGCCGATCATGGTCTGCCGGTGGAAGCCGAGCGTCATCGGGTCGGTCACGGCCACGATCTGCATGACCCCGCCGTCGACGAGACGCTGCACGCGCTGCCGGACGGCGGCCTCGGACAGGCCGACAGCCTTGCCGATAGAGGCGTATGAGCGCCGGCCGTCGTGCTGCAGTTGCTCGATGATCCGTTTGGAGATCTCGTCGAGAGCGGTCCTCGTGCTGCCGCGGCCACGGTCGCGGGCGAGTCGGTCATGCCGGTCGTATCGCTCAGGCCGGTCTAGCCGGTCCTGACGCTCGGGCCGGTCATGCCGCTCGGGCCGGACCCGCCGGCTCCCATCGGAGCTCTCTCCGCCCGGGATGATGGCAGTCCCTGGCGTGTGAGCCATGCGGTCCCTCCTTTGCAAAGGCAATCGTGTCACGCATCCGTGGCTTGTCAACTGAATCCGTGGAGACAAATGCTATCTGCTACGGAATCACTTGTGGATGTCCTGATTCTCTGTCAGGGTCGGACCAGAACAACGAAGACGGGATCCTCAGGTTCCCCTGCCGGGAGGCCGCGTTGACAGCCACAGCGCACTCATCGGTCCGCCTGGCGGACCTGGCCAACTTCGTCAACGGCGAGCGGGTTCCCGCAGCCTCCGGTCAGGCCAGCGACGTGGTCGACCCCAGCACCGGCGAGGCCTACGCGCGGGCGCCCGTCTCGGGCCCGGCGGACGTCGACACGGCGCTCACGACGGCCGCGGCCGCCCAGGAGGGATGGCGCGACACAACCCCGGCGCAGCGGAGCCTCGCCCTGCTCAGGCTGGCCGACGCGATCGAAGCGCGGGGGGAGGAGATCGTGGCCGCCGAATGCCGCAACACCGGCAAGCCGGTGGCCCTCACGATGGCCGAGGAACTCCCGCCGATGGTCGACGAGATCAGGTTCTTCGCCGGTGCGGCGCGCATCCTGCAGGGCAGCGCGGCGGGGGAGTACCTGGCCGGCCACACCTCGTTCATCCGGCGCGAGCCGGTCGGGGTATGCGCGCAGGTCACGCCGTGGAACTACCCGATGATGATGGCGGTCTGGAAGTTCGCCCCGGCGCTCGCAGCAGGCAACACGGTGGTGCTCAAGCCGTCGGACACCACGCCGGTGAGCACCCTGATGATGGCCGAGATCGCCGCGGAGTTCCTGCCGCCCGGCGTGTTCAACGTGATCTGCGGCGACGCCGCCACCGGCCGGTCCCTGGTCAGCCACGAGATCCCGCGGATGGTATCCATCACCGGGTCGGTACGGGCGGGCACCGAGGTCGCGCGGGCCGCCGCGGACGGGCTCAAGCGGGTCCACCTGGAACTCGGCGGCAAGGCGCCCGGCGTGGTGTTCGACGACGCCGACGTCGCGACCGCTGCAGCCGGCATCGCCAGCGCCGGGTACTACAACGCCGGCCAGGACTGCACCGCGGCCACCCGGGTGCTGGCCGGCCCCGGCATACATAACGATCTGACGGACGCACTCGCCGAGCAGGCGCGCGGCACCACGGTGGGCGGGCTGGACGTGCCGGATGCCGACTACGGCCCGCTGAACAACCCGGTGCAGCTGTCCCGGGTTCAGGGCTTCCTGGACCGGCGGCCGGACCACGCCAAGGTCGTGACCGGCGGCCACCAGGTGGGGGACCGCGGCTACTGCTTCGCCCCGACCGTCGTCGCCGGACTGCAGCAGGGCGACGAGATGATCCAGGAGGAGATCTTCGGCCCCGTCATCACGGTCCAGCAGTTCAGCTCCGAGGAGGAGGCGGTGCGCTGGGCGAACGGGGTAAAGTACGGCTTGGCCGCGAGCGTCTGGACCCGGGACCACGGCCGGGCCATGCGCGTGGCGCGCCAGCTGGACTTCGGGGCCGTCTGGATCAACACCCACATCCTGTTCGTCTCCGAGATGCCGCACGGCGGATTCAAGCACTCCGGGTACGGCAAGGACCTGTCGATATACGGATTCGAGGACTACACCCGCATCAAGCACGTGATGAGCTACTTCGGTGACTGAGCTGCGAGGCGCGGCCGGATCGTTATCCGCCCCGTCGATAACGTTGCTGGATCCGTTGTATTCTACGGATCGCACAACTGATTCGGTTGATACTGCTGACATGTACCGCGAAGATCATTTCGTTCTACGCTGGCCGGCGGTTGGCTGCCCGGCCCGTAGGATTCGGGTGCGGGGCGGCGACCCCGGCGAGAAGAGGGATACCGGCCTGAGATGACCGAGAGGCATGTGCCCGCGGTAGCGGGAACCGGGCCCGTGGCCGAGCCGAGCCTGGCCACGGCGCGCACGGAGACGGCGGAACCCCGCTGGAGCGGGCAGGGGGACGGGCCACTGCCGGCGATCGAACTGTCGGGAGTGGTGAAGGAGTTCCGCGCGCGTGGCGAGGTCGTCGTCGCGGTCGCGGGCATCGACCTGGCGATCGCCGAGGGGGAGTTCTTCTCGCTGCTGGGCCCGTCGGGGTGCGGGAAGACCACCACGATGCGGATGGTCGCCGGGTTCGAGGAGCCGACCGCGGGCGCGATCCGGCTGCACGGCGCCGATGTGATCGGCATCCCGCCGAACAAGCGTGATGTGAACATGGTGTTCCAGTCCTATGCCCTGTTCCCGCACATGAACGTGTTCGAGAACGTGGCCTTCGGGCTGCGACGTAAGGCGGTCGCCAAGCCCGAGATCACCCGGCGGGTGGGTGAGATTCTGGAGATCGTGGACCTGGCCGGGCGGGGTGAGCGGCGCCCGCGAGAGCTGTCGGGCGGCCAGCAGCAGCGGGTGGCGCTCGCCAGAGCGCTGGTCAACCACCCCCGCGCGCTGCTGCTGGACGAGCCGCTGGGCGCGCTTGACCTGAAGCTGCGCCAGGCGATGCAGGTGGAGCTGAAGCGGATCCAGCGCGAGGTCGGCATCACCTTCGTGTATGTGACGCACGACCAGGGCGAGGCGCTGACCATGTCGGACCGGATCGCGGTCATGAACGACGGGCTCATTGAGCACCTCGGGACACCGCGGGAGATCTACGAGCACCCGGCCACCCGGTTCGTCGCGGGCTTCATCGGCACCTCCAACCTCATCGCCGGCGCCGTCGCCCGGCTGGACGGCGACCGCGCGATCATCGAGATAAGCCCGGAGGAGCGGATCATCGTGCCGGTCGCCGACCGGGCGGTGAGCCCGGGCTCCCAGCTTGAGCTCACGGTCCGGCCCGAGAAGATCGACCTGACGACCGAGCGCCCGCCCGGGGAGGGCTGCGCCCTGCGCGGCACCGTCGCCGAGGTGGTCTACCTCGGCACGTCGACCAACTTCTCGGTGAGCACCACGGCCGGCTCCGACATCGTCGTCTTCCAGCAGAACTCGGCAACGGCGGCCGACGTGGCCGCCCGTGGGGACAGCGTGTGGCTGTCCTGGCAGCCCGAGCATTCCTACCCGGTCGGCTAGTCGGGCCGGCCCGCAAGGAGGAACAAGATGAAAGAACAGGATGCCCCCGAGCCCAAGCGGCAGGAGGCTCCGATGGACCCATCCCTGTGGCGGGGCCTGAGCCAGCCACGGCTTTCCCGCCGGCAGGTGCTCGCGTCGGCAGGCACCGGGGCAGGCGCGATGGGCCTGGCCGCGTTCCTCGCCGCCTGCGGCGTGAAGGGCAACGCGGCACCGAGCGGGTCCAGCCCGGCCGGCGGGGTCGGCACCGCGGCGTGGTGGTCCAAGCAGCAGTTGCACCACACGGTCAACTTCGCGAACTGGCCGTACTACATGGACGTGCTCAAAGGCAAGCACCCCTCGCTCGAGCACTTCGAGCAGACCAGCGGCATCAAGGTCACCTACACCGAGCCGATCAACGACAACGTGTCCTTCTACGCCAAGATCAGGCCGTCGCTGGCGGCCCAGCAGTACACCGGCTTCGACATCATCGTGATGACGAACAACACCCCCAACGCGCTCGGCTACCTCTTCCAGAACCACTGGCTGATCCCGCTCGACCAGTCGATGATGACGAACTTCTACAAGAACGCCGGTCCGCTGGTGAAGAACCCCGCCTGGGACCGGGGCAACAAGTACACGATGGCCTGGCAGTCGGGCTTCACGACCGTGGCCTACAACTCCAAGGTGATCACGAACCCCGGTAACAGCGTCGACATCCTGTTCGACAAGAAGTACGCGGGGAAGATCGGCATGATGTCCGACGTGTACGAACTCGGCAGTGTCGGGCTGCTCGCGCTCGGGATCGACCCCGCCACCTCCACCGAGTCCGACTGGGCGAAGGCCGCCAAGAAGCTGCAGCAACAGAAGAGCGACGGCATCGTCCGCGCCTACTACGACCAGAGCTACATCGGCCGTCTCAAGAACGGCGACACCGTGGTCACCCAGGCCTGGTCGGGCGACATCTTCCAGGCGAACCTCAACAGCAAGTACGCCGACCTCAAGATGATGGTCCCGGAGCAGGGCATGATGTTCTGGACCGACAACATGTGCATCCCGCTCTACGCCCAGAACCCCAAGGATGCCATGGCGGTCATGGACTACTACTACGACCCGCAGGCGCAGGCCGTGGTGGAGTACTACAACGACTACGTGTGCCCGGTGCCCGCGGCCAAGGAGGTGCTGCTGAACCCCACTGGCTGGGCGAAGGAGGACCTCAAGGCGCTGAAGCCCGAGATCGGGCTGCCGACGTCGGTGACCGCGAACGCGCCGACCGTGTTCCCGACGGAGGCTTACCTCAAGCAGGCGAGGAACTACCGCTCGTACAAGAACGCGGAAGAAGTGAAGGCGTGGAACGACCTGTTCCTGCCGATCACGCAGGGCGCCTAGCCCCCCGGCGTGGCCGGGTCAGGCCCGGGAAGGTGCTCGCGCCTTACCTCCTGACCCTGCCCGCCGGGCTCTGGCTGCTGGTGTTCTTCCTGATCCCGCTGGTCGTGATGCTGTCGCTGTCGCTGCAGACCTGCGACCCGGCCACCGGGGCCTGCGTCATGACCTGGCACTGGGGCGAGTTCGGCCAGCAGCTCAGCCTGTACCACACCCAGTTCGTCACCAGCATCTACTTCGCCGGCGCCGCGACGCTGATCGACCTGGTGGTGTCGTTCCCCATCGCCTACTGGATCGCCTTCTACGGCGGCAACAGGAAGAACTTCTTCCTGCTCATGCTGCTGGTGCCGTTCTTCGTGTCGTTCGTGATCCGTACCGTGGTGTGGCAGTTCATCCTGTCCGACCAGGGCATCATCCTGGGCGCCCTGAAGAACGCCGGCCTGCTGCCGCAGAGCTTCCATATCCTCGCGACCGGATGGGCGGTGATAGCCGGGCTCGCCTACAACTACCTGCCGTTCACCGCGCTCCCGCTGTACGTGGCGATCGAGCGGATCGACAAGCGGGTGCTCGACGCCGCCTACGACCTGTACGCGACCAAGCGGGAGGCCTTCCTGCGGGTGATCCTGCCGCTCACCATCCCGGGCATGTTCGCGGCATTCCTGCTCACCTTCATCCCGGCCCTCGGCGACTACGTCAACCAGCAGATCCTCGGGGGCACCGGCGACACGATGATCGGGACGGTCATCCAGAACTCGTTCCTGGTGAGCCTCGACTATGCGGGCGGATCCGCGCTGTCGACCGTGCTGATGGCCATCGCGCTCATCGGCATCTTTGCGTATGCGCGCATAATCGGCTCGCGCACCATTGAGGAGTACCTGTGAGCGTGGTCGCCACCGCCGCCACCGCCGGTGAGACCCGGGCGGCCGGGCCAGTACGGCGGCCGCGCCGCCGGTGGACCCGGTTCATCCTGCCCGTCTACTCCTGGCTGATCATCGCCTACCTGGTCTTGCCCATTGCGGTGATGATCCTCTACAGCTTCAACCAGGTCACCACGGGCCTGCCCCAGGTGAGCTTCGCCTGGAACGGGTTCACGCTCAAGTGGTACCGGGAGTGGAGCAACATCCCGGGACTCACATCCTCGTTCTGGCTGTCGCTCCGGCTGGCGATCGTGAGCACCCTGCTCTCGACGGTGGTGGGCACCCTGCTCGCGCTGGCGCTGGTCCGTTACCGGCCGCCACGCTTCCGCGGCAAGACGCTGGTCGAGCAGACGATGTTCCTCAATATCGCCGCCCCCGAGATCGTGCTGGGTGCTTCCCTCCTCGGGCTGTTCGTCACCATCAACCTGGCCCGCGGCTTCGCCACCTTGCTGCTGGCGCACGTCGCGTTCAGCATCGCGTACGTCGCGGTCACGGTCCGGGCGCGGCTGACTGGGTTCGACCGGTCGCTGGAGGAGGCCGCCGCCGACCTCGGGGCGAACTCCTGGGTCACGTTCCGCAAGATCACCCTGCCGCTCATCAGGCCCGGTATCCTCGCCGGCGCGCTGATGGCGTTCGCGCTGTCCATTGACGACTTCGTGACGTCCAACTTCGTCAGCGGCGCCGCGCCGCCGTTCCCGGTATGGGTCTACGGCGCGGTCCGGATCGGGATTCCGCCGCAGGTTTTCGTTTTCGGGACTGCGATCTTCACAGTCGGTATTCTGTGCGCTATCGCCAGCGTCGTGATCGGCTGGCGCCGACCGGCTGAGTAATCCGGTCGTCCGCCCCGCGAACAACGATCACGTGAGCAATAAACGATGACCTGACTGGTGCGACGGCACACGGGGGAGGTCATCCAGGACGACGAATCCTGGTACGACGACATCAACCCGATCCTGCGGGCTGGCGAGTCCATCGGTTACGACATCATGGTGGTCACCGACGGATTCCAGTTTTCCGAGCTGGTGTCGCAGGGCGAGCTGATGCCGCTCGACCAGCGCCTGATGCACAACTTCTACCGTTACGCCAGGCCCAGGTTCAAAAACCGGTCGTTCGACCCGGGAAACACCCACAGCATGCCCTGGGCCGGGGGAGCCACCGGCATCGCGTGGAACCCCAACTTCATCAAGAAGCCGATCACCAGTATCGACGAGCTGTGGAACCCCGCATACAAGGGCCGCGTGGGGATGATGTCGGACCTCCTGGACCTCGGCAACTTCGGCATGATCAAGCAGGGCATCAACCCGGAGAAGTCCGGCCCGGCGGGCTGGCGCCGGGCGGCGCAGGCGCTCGCCGACCAGCGGGACGCCGGGCTGGTCCGCGGGTACTACCAGCAGGAGTACATCGACATCCTGAGCAAGGGTGAGACCTGGATCTCCATGGCCTGGTCCGGCGACGTCTTCCTGCAGAACCTCTCCTCGGGAACGGACCTGCGGTTCGTGATCCCCCGGGAGGGCGGCAACATGCGGACCGACAACATGATGATCCCGCGGCGGGCACAGAACCCGGTCGACGCGATGATGCTGATGGACTGGTACTACCGCCCGGCGATCGCGGCCATGCTGACCGAGGCGATCAACTACATCCCCCCGTGCCCGCGGCACAGCCCGTCGTCGCCGCGGACGCTGCCAGGGCGGCGGGCAGCCAGAAAGCGCTGCTGACCAAGGTCGCGACCAGTGACCTGGTCTTCCTCCGCGCCGCCGAATATGCCCGGCTGCGCAACTACGCGGACGTGAGCGGCAAGAAGCAGCAGCAGTACCTGTCGATCTTCCAGCCCATCATCGGCCGGTAGCACGCCGGCCTGCCGTCGGCCGGACCCGGCCCGGCGGCCGCTGCCAGGTTCCCGCCGAAGCCGGCCGGGCCTGTTACCGGCCGCTAAGCTTGGCTGCCGTGCCGACGATCCTCATCACCGGGGCCGCCGGCCAGATCGGGACCATGCTGCGGCCCCGGCTGGCCCGGCCGGGACGGACCCTGCGCCTGCTGGACACGGCGCCACTGACCGCCGGGCCGGGCGAGGAGAGCGTGCCGGCCTCCGTCGCCGATCTCGACGCGATGACCGCCGCCTGCGCGGGCGTGGACGCAGTCATCCACCTGGCGGCGATCGCGGACGAGGCCACGTGGGAGCGCATCCTGGCGGTGAACATCGAGGGCAGCTATGCGGCCTTCGAGGCGGCCCGCCGGGCGGGCGTGCCGCGGGTCATCTACGCTTCCTCGAACCACGCGGTGGGGTTCTTCCCGCGCTCGGGGTTCCCCGTGCCTGACTACGCGTTCCCCGCGCCCGACACCTACTACGGGGTGGCCAAGGTGACCGGCGAGGCGCTCGCCGCGCTCTACCATCACCGTTATGGCATGGACGCGATCTGCCTGCGGATCCTGACCTGCTCCGAGCGGCCCCGGAGTGCGCGGTCGCTGTCCACCTGGCTTTCCCCCGGCGACGCCGGACGGCTGTTCGAGGCCTGCCTGACCGTGGCAGATCCCGGCTTCCGGGTGGCCTACGGGGTCTCGGCCAACACGCGGGGCGGGTGGGTCAGCCTGGCGGAGGCCCGGTCGCTGGGATACGAGCCCCGCGACGACGCGGAGGACCACGCCGCCGAGGTCATCGCCGAGCACGGGGAGCCCGACCCCGCCGACCCCGTGTTCGCTTACCTTGGCGGTGAGTTCACCCTGCCCGTCTACGATGCCGCCCGCCTGAGGTGAGGCGTGCCGGGCGGGTCAGGCCGCCGGGGGGCCGCGCCGGCACCGGCCGACCGCGAACCGGCGCCGGGTAGACGAGGATGGCAGCGATGATCCAGGGATATGACCCGCGCACGGGCCAGCCGGCCGGGGATCCGGTGCCGGAGACGGCCGACGACCAGGTGGACGCGATCGCCAAGGCCGCCGCGGCGGCCAGCGGCCCGTGGGAACAGGCGGGGCCCGTCGGGCGCGCGGCAGCACTGGAAGCGGTGGCATCCGCCCTGGACGGTGCGGCGGCGGAGCTGGCGGAGGCCGCGGACACCGAGACCGCGCTCGGAACGGCCCGGCTGACCGGTGAGGTCGCCAGGGCCACCGGGCAGCTGCGCCACTTCGCCGCCGTCCTCGCCGACGGCGGGTACGCCGACGCCGTGGTCAGCCCCGGCGGCGAGGGTGTGCCGGGCCTGCGCCGGGTGAACCGGCCGATCGGCCCGGTGGCGGTGTTCGCGGCGTCAAACTTCCCGTTCGCGTTCTCGGTCGCCGGGAACGACACCGCGTCGGCCCTCGCGGCCGGCTGCTCCGTCGTGGTCAAGGCCCACGAGGGCCACCCGCGGACGTCGGCGCTGACCGCCCGGATCGTCGCGGGCGCATTGGCCGGAGCGGGGGCGCCCGCCGGGACCTTCGCCGTCGTGTTCGGCGTGGCGGCGGGAGTGCGGCTGCTGCAGCACCCGGCGATCGCTGCCGCGGGTTTCACCGGGTCGGCGCGTGGTGGGCTGGCCCTCGCCGCCATCTGCGCGCAGCGCCCGGTCCCGATCCCGTTCTTCGGCGAGCTCGGGTCGGTCAACCCGGTGGTCATCCTGCCCGGCGCGGCGGCTGCCCGGCCCGCCGACATCGCCGCCGGGTACGCGGCGTCGCTCACCCTGGGCGTCGGCCAGTTCTGCACGAACCCGGGGTTGCTGTTCGTCCCCGCCGGGGACGAGCGCCTGCGGCCGGCGATCGCCGGGGCCATCCAGGCGAGCGCGGGCGGCCCGATGCTCACGGCCCGGATCCACGATTCGTTTTCCGATGCCGTCGCCGAGCTTGGCGCCCGGCCAGGCGTGGCCGAGCTGGCCGAGGGCCATGCGGGGGAGGGTCCCTGGTCGGCCACGCCCGCCGTGTTCCAGGTCGGCCTGGCCGACTTCGCGGCCGGACTGCCGGGCCTCGCGCAGGAGCGGTTCGGGCCAGTCGGCTTGGTGATCACCTACCGGTCGCCCGCGGACCTGCTGCTGGTGCTGGCCCGGCTCGGCGGGAACCTGGCCGGTGTGGTGCACGCCGACGAGGCGTCCGCGGCCGACATGGAACTGGCGAGGCAGGTGGCGGACGTGCTCGCACGGACCGTGGGCCGGGTGGTCTTCAACGGCTGGCCGACCGGGGTCGCGGTCACCCGCGCCCAGCACCACGGCGGGCCCTGGCCGGCCAGCACCGCCCCCGCCTACACCTCGGTCGGCGCCGCCGCCATCCGCCGCTGGCTCGTTCCCGTCGCGTACCAGGGCTTCCCCGCCGAGTTGCTGCCGGCGGCACTCAGCCGTGCTGGCCGCTGAGCTCATCCTTGCCGGGGATGAGAGCCCGGTGCCTGACCAGCCAGGCGTGCAGCCGGTGCTCCATCTCCTGGGCGAGCTGGCTCGGCGGCACGACCAGGACGGGACATGCCGCATGGGTCAGGCAGTAGCGGCTCACCTGCCGGTGCGGCAGCCGCTGCAAGACTCCCCGGCGTCCCGCGCCGACCACCAGCAGGTCGTTCTCGCGGCTGGCCGCCGTGACCAGGACGCGGCCCGGGTCGCCGCGCATGATGACCGGCTCCATGTGCAGGTCCGGCGGCAGCCCGCCGAGTGCGGCGTCGAAGGCGTCCCGGAGCCGGCTCCTCGCCGCGTCCCGCCATACCTGGCGCAGCTCGGGCACGGAGAACCGCCGCTCGGCCAGGTCACCGCCGGGGGGAACCCAGGCGTGCACGGCTATCAGGCTCGTCTCCCGGCGGCGCGCTTCCGCGGCCGCGCAGCGCAACGCCTGCAGGTTGCCAACCGACCCGGTGACACCGACGATGACCCGCTGCCCGCTTTCCACGGCACAGTTCCTTCAGTGCGGCCAGTCCTACTGCTCTATGAAACCCGATCGGGGCTCCCGCTAGGCCGTTGCTAACAGCTTCCCCCTGTGCACGCCGCGAAACCATGCGAATTCCTGACGATTGATGGCCGCGGCGGCTTGGAGGCGCGCGACTGGGCCGGTCAACGGGAGCGCGACGCGCGGGCCAGCAGGGCGACGTGGAGCGAGGCGCGCGAATCCGCGGCAGCCAGCGATACCCCCAGGATCCGCTCGATGTGGCGCAGCCGCTCGTAGAGGGTGGGCCGGGCCAGATGCGCGCGCGCCGCCGCCACCGCCTTGTTGCCGCCGGCCGCCAGATAGGCCTCGAGCACCCCGGTCAGGTCGCTGCCGTGCGCGGCATCATAGGCGGCCAGCGGCCCCAGCTCGCGTTCCACAAAGGTGCC
>DASYQM010000474.1:0-4702 GCA_036005525.1 Streptosporangiaceae bacterium | reverse complement strand
CGCGAGCCGCCTGACGCACCGAAGACCTGCAGGTCACTAACCGAATCCTATTTTCGAGCGGGACAGGACCGGGGCTGGTCATAGCGTCGTGGGTGATGTGCGACTGCCCGGCCCTGGCCGTCCGCACGCCCGTGCGCCAGCAGGTCATCTCGCGGTGTACCGCTACGCGCCGCCCGGCTGCCGGTCGGTCTGGTACCGGGCCCCGGTGCGAGTAGGCATTACTGACCGGAGTGGTAGTACCGCGTATCGCTTTCAACCTCCTGCGCCCATCGGACCACCTGCGGGTCGCGGGCAATCCCCATCACCGCGCAGCGGTGGTTGCCGCTCTCGTCGGCCGCCCCGGCCAGGCGCGCGGCGAGCCCTGCCCGGCTGCGCAGCGCAGAGGCCGTGGCCTCACGCGCTTCCCTTGCATCCGCCTGAGATTGCTTTGCTGCCGCCTGGGCTTGCGACTCACTGGCGTGGCAGCGGGCGAGCCACTCCCGGAGCATTCGCTCGTGCGTCTCCGCGCGGCGAAGCCGCTGCGCACTCTGCTCGCCCTGGTGGTGGGTGCAGTTGGCGCACACCCGAGCCGTGACGCCGGTTGCATCCAGAGCGGGCGGCTGATTCAGCCCGCAGCACAGGCATCTCCTATAACGAGTGGCCGCCCCATACCTCATGGCCTCTCCTCAGAGCGCGGCGGAGCTAACCGCCAGTTGCGCCGACACGGTAGGCGGCGATAACCACGATTGCTGCTGCCACGGCCAGCAGCAGGAGCATGGCCAGCCATGCCAGCGTGAGGCGCCACAGTCGCGCCTGCATCCGTCGGCCCGTGTGCCGCCCGTGGTACTCGTGCATGATCCGCCTGCCTGCCATAGGACGCGCAGGCGGCGCGGCGGGTTCACCCTGGGTCGCGGGGATGGGTTCGGCAGCTCCGCTGGTGGCACCGTACTGGTGCCCCCGAAGTCGTTCCCCAAGACGCTGTGCACCAAGGCGTTCGGCCCGTCCGGCGTCTGCGTCCTGGCGAAGAAGCTCAACCCCCAGACCGGCGCGGTGATCACGCCCGTACACAACAACACGGTGACCGCCCTGCGGATTACCGGGTTCCCGGCCAGCGGCGTGTTCGGGTACGGCACCAGCGGCCTGCGGGTCACCAGGGTGGTGGCCATCGACGATGGCGCCTACGGCATCGCCCGGTTCGCCTCCACCAGGACCCTGTTCGCGCACGACATCGCCATCGGCAACGAGGAGGCCGGGCTCTACGTCGGAGACTCGCCGCACGCCGACACGGTCGTGCGCGACAACCACGCGTCCGGCAACCAGCTCGGCATTTCATCCGGCACGCCCGGCACGTCCTCGTCGTCGGCAATCATCTCCGCGGGAACTGCCAGGGCGTCCTGGTTCTCGATGATGGTCAGCCAGGCGGTGCCGGGAACACCACCATCCGCCACAACAAAGTCGTCCGGAACAACAAGTTCTGTCCCGCGAACGATGAGGCACCGGCGTTTAAGGGCGGCGGCATCCTGCTGCTGGGCGCCACCTTCACCCGGGTTGCGCACAACAAGGTGGTGGGCAACTCCGGTAGGCAGGTCAACTCGGGCGGCATCGTCGTGCTCAGCGCCCACGCGCTGACCGGCGGAAGTGACCCGAGGTTTGACACGATCACCCACAACACCGCCTTCCGTAACCATCCGGCCGATCTCATCTGGGACGGCACGGGCACCCACATCACCTTCGCTGCCAACCACTGTGCGACGTCGAACCCGCCGGGACTCTGCCACTGACGGCGCTCACCACCTCAGCGCCGGGGTGCCCTCACCGGCAGCCCGGCGCTGGCACTTAAGCAAGCCCCGGCCGCGCTACGAGCGACTGGGCCAGTAGATGCCTGCGGGAGCAGTCTGAAATGACGCAGGCTGTGGCGCCCGATTCACTCGCGGGACTCGTGGGAATGGCCGGGCAGCTGCCGCTTTCTGAGGATGGCGGCGATGCCTTCCGCGGCCATGCCGTGCAGGTGCAGATGAAACTCGGGGACCCGCTCGGGCGCGGGGCTACGGCGCGGGCGGCGCCCGGATGGCGGTAGCGGTGCCACCGCCACGTTATGAAGGCCACCAGTCCGGCGCCTACCACGCCGAGGAGGATGGCGGCCACGATCACGAGCACGTGGACCAGCTCCGCCACGGCGGCCACGACCGGCCCGGCTAACTTCACCGCCAGGGCGGCGCCCACGAGCACGAGCACAGCTGTAGCGCGGGGGTAGCTACTCCTCGCCTTCCTCGCGCAGTTCTTCGGGGGTCAGTTCTTCGGGGGTCAGTGGCCGTGACTGCATGGCCGACCCTTCCACTTCGAACCGCAGCTCGCGCTTGGCCGCCTGGACCTCGCGGGCGATGATCGCAGCGTCCCTCCAGGCGAGGGCGTCTGCCCATTCATAGCCGAGGCCGGGTATGCCGGTCTTGTCATCTTCCGCTAGGGCCGCCTCCCTGGCGGCATTCATGCGGGGGGCGAGCTTGCTGACGATGAGTTCTTCAAGCTGGGCTTCGGTCAGCCGTTCGCAGTAGGCGCGGAATTCGTCCTCGGGGATTGTGTCGCTGGTCATGGCGCATCATCCTGGCACGAGCCGACCGGGCACACGGCGGTGTTCTGCAACGCGCCTGGGTGCCGGTCGGTGTGGTACCGGCCGCGGCACGAGCCGACGGGGTTAACCGCCAGCTGCGCCGCCCCGGTAGGCGGCGATAACCACCGCCGCAGCCGCCAACGCCAGCAGCACGAGCATGGCCAGCCACAGGAGCACGAGACACTGGCGCCACGCCCGCCTGCGCCGGTCGGCGTGTTGCTCGGCGTTCTTGTGCATGGCCCGTTCGCCTGTCCCGCGCGGTTGTGCAAGTCGACGCGCGGGCGCGGCAGCGGGTTCACCCGGACGGACCTGCTATCTGAGCCCCAGGTAAAGCCCAGGTAAATGGCGGAAAGCGCCAGCGCGAACCGGCGTAACGTCAAAGCCCCCCGTGATCCGGGGACCGGGTGGTCGCGCCCCCTACACGGCGCCCCGGGTCCGCCCGCAGTCCCGGGCCGGATTCGCTAGCGCCCGAGCTGGCCGACGATGGCCGCGATACTCCCCGGGGCCATGCCGTGAATGTGCAGCGTCGCGGCCGGCCGCCGATCGCGGCCGGTGGCCTGGGGGGGCGGGGTGAGCGGCCCGCGCCATCTTCTTGGCCAGTGGAGCATGGCGCGGGCCGCGTCCTTATGCCAGCGGCGACGCCGCACTCGATCAGCCCCGCGGGGCAACCCGGACGGCGGCACCTACGTTCTCCGCTACCGCGATTCGTGGGCATGTAAACGGGCTCGGCCACGGCGGGCTGCCGGTCGGTGTGGTACCGGCCGCGGCACGTGCCCTGACTCCCCGGTCGCGGCCTTCACGTGCGGCTCAACTTCACCGTTGACGGCGCCTGCCGCAAACATGTGGAGGAGGCATGGAGGAGGCATGGAGACGGCATGGAGACGCGCACATTTGGTTATAGACCCTTGGGCGGGATGTTGAGTGGCGGCAGGCGGGCTGCGAGAATCGGACACCTCATTGCGGCCTCGCGGCCCAGCTCTTCGAGGGGGGAAGATCATGAGGATCAGAACTGCTGCGTTCGCCGTCGTCGTTGCTGCCACCGTGCCGCTGCTATCGGCGGCAAGCGCTGGTGCCGCCGGTGCGGTCAGCGTCACTGAGCATCTCAAAACGAGGTGATCTTCAGTGACCCCGACGTGAATCCCTGCACCGGCGCTCCTGGCACCGTCACCGGGACCGCCAAAACCGGCGTCTTCCACATGACGACGCTCCCCAACGGCACCTTCCACCTGACCGGCACGGCGCAGGGGACGATCACGTTCGTCCCGGATAACCCGGCCGACGCGAGCGCTTCGGGGCACTTCGCCTCCTGGTTCGGCGAAAACGGCAACCTGCAGAACGGGGCCGCAACGAGCACCTTCAACGCGGTGCTGTCCGGCTCCGACGGTTCGCGGGTGGGCGTCCACGAGGTGTTCCACCTGAGCACCACGCCGGGCGGCGGGAGCCTCGAGTTCGACAAACCGCACCTGACCTGCGGCTAGCTGTAGCCCTCTGAGGTTAATCTTTGGCCGGTATTGACCGCCGGTCAGCCTCGGGCTGGGCGGCCCGCGCCACCCTCGGGGGGGCGAAGGCATGGCGCGGGCCGCGTCTGTCTGCAGGCGGCGCCACCGCCAGGCGGGTAAGCCCACCCCGGCCGGGCGCCTAACACGCACGATAATCCCGGCCGCGATCAGACCGGCCTGCAGGACGCCGCAGGTAGGGAGGCTCCACATGGCCTCCACGTGCTCTGCATCCAGCTTCCGCACCGGCGTACTCAGGTGGGTTGATCTGCCGGTGCAGCGGCGGGGAGCATGACCCACCAACGGACCCACTCGCAAAATCCCGGTGCGGCTCCCCGGGGGCCGCCGCTGCCACCGGCGCCGCCGGTGACCGCGGCGCGGTGCTGGCCCGTCCGCACGCTGCGCCCGGCTGCTCCGGCCGTTAACGCAGGGCCAGCCATAGCGCGGTGAAGCCGAGGATGATGCCAGCCACGACCATGGCACCGCCGAGGAGCTGGGGTCCGGTAAGCACGACGAACCCTTGCGAGCAGATGGCTACGCCCTGACGCGTGCAGGCCGCAGGGGCGTGGCTTGTGCCGAGGAACAGCCACCCGCCGCTCACGGCGGCGGCCAGGCCGGC
>DASYQM010000473.1:0-12563 GCA_036005525.1 Streptosporangiaceae bacterium | reverse complement strand
TCGGCGCAGCTTCTCCATGAACGCCACCATGTTCGTCACCGTGCTGCTGGGGAGGCCCCCCACACCGATGAACTTTCCGGCTCCGGTCTCGGCAAAGCTGGGAATCGCGCCCGGTTCAATCCCGTAAAAATCACCCATGCTCATTTTCTCCAGTTAGCGGGCGACGGCCCGGTCATCGCTGAATGATCTGCACGGCTGCGCTGCCGTGCCGAGTTCTCAATCACCGTAGACCTGAGCCGGGGCCGATCGGAGGGCCCGCAAGGCTTGCCACATGGGCCAGGCTGCGCTGATACGCGCCGCTCTCACCGAGCGTGACGCGGCGCTGGCGCGGGTCAGCTGGCGCTCCGGCCAGCGAGCAGGTCATGCGCCCTGAGCGCGAACCACCATTCGGCAAGGTGCTCGGTGCTGGTCAGACCGCGGGCGGTGAGCTGTTCGATCTTCCGTATCCGATAGCCCAGCGTCTGCTTATGGATGTGCAGTTCCGCGGCGGCCAGCTGCCATGAGCGATTGTTGACCAACACAGCCCGGAGCGTGTCAACATATGCGGTGCCGTGCTCGGCGTCGTGGGCGATCAGGGGGCCGAGGACACGTGATATCAGCGCCTGGGCTTCGGTCACGCTCTGCGGCAGGAGCAGGGTCGTGTGGTCGCCGTACCGGACCAACATCCGGTTTTCCGCCTCGGCGACGCCCAGCGCCCACCGGGCCTCCTGTGCCGCGTCAGGAAGCCGGCCAGCCGTACCGATGCGGTTGCTACTGCCTGCGGCGCACGTCGGCCCGGCCAGCTTGGAGACGAGATGGGCGTCGACTGCCGCCTCCGGCAGCACAACGTGGAGCATCCGATCGAGGTTCAGCAGCAGATGCGGCAGGTGTGAGCGGGCCAGCCTGCGGTGGAGGTGGGCATCGGTCCGATCATGGGCCGCCCGGGTGACCGCCACCACGCTAACCGCCAGATCCAGCCCGGCCTCCGCGATCATGGGCTCAGCCACCCGTGGATCGATCCGGCGATCAAGGAGCTGGCTGAGCAGGTTGGCGTCCAGCCGCCATTGCCGCTCCTGGACCGCGGCGAGCTGGGCAAGCTCGAGCGCGCCTCCGGTCGCAATGTGATGAAGCAGGACCAGGCTCGGCAGCTGGCTGCCGATCGGCTCAGCGACCAGTGCGGTGGGCTGATCACCGGGTACCTCGACGGCAAAGGCGGCAGGCTCTCCCGGTGCGGCCTGCGGCCGGCTCAGCCGCAGCACACCCGGGATCGCGTTCCCGTGCGAGGCGTAGCTGGCCATCAACGCTGGAGCGAACAATGTGCACTCGCCATCACCAAACAACGACGTCCCCGTCTCGGGATCGACCAGATAGAGCCGCACGCCCAGTTCCCCGCCCAGCTTGCGGAACATCTCTGGCCCCGTGCACCCAGCGATGACCGACGTCCGCAACAGTTCGTAGAGCCGGGCCACCCTACCCAGGAGAAGGGCCTCCTCCCGGTCATTGGCATCGGCAACGGCCCGGGCCACTGCGGTGAACGGCACGCTGTACGGGACACCCAGCAGCGGCAGCGCGAGCTCGTCGGCACGCCGGGCGGCCCCGGCGGACAGTGGCGGGCCGGGCATCCCGAGCCCGATGCCGAGTCCGCTGGCTCCCGTGTCCCCCAGCCGCTCGATGAACTGGACCTGAGCTTCCTCCTCGGCGCTCAGGCTGGTCCCGTTGGTCAGCAGCAGCTCGGCCGGCCCGAGCCATTCCCACGGATCGGGCAGGTCCGAGCTGTGCACCCAGCTGACCTGGCGGTCGAGGCCGGCCTGGCCGCCCGTCAGCGTCAGCCGCAGGTGCGGGAGCTGCAGCAGCTCACGGACCGTGATCGACATCCGGGCTCCTCGCGGCCTCACACGGCTGGGCACCTGGCCCCGGCCGGCGCGCCGTCGTCGCCGTTGGCCCGGCCCGGCTGTGGGGCCTAGTCCGCTCTTCATACCGCAGTATGAGCCACCGGGAAAGGTTTGCGCCCGGGTCGGATGGCTCCCACCTGCGGTGATCCGTATTCTCACCGGCAACGACAGCGCTGGAGCCGCCGTGACCCGCGTCGAACCGCCCCAGCCCGCCTCCGGGCTTGCCAGCAGCGCCGTCCCGCCCGCGCCGATCGCCTGGCCCTCGGGGGCCACCGCGGCGGCCTGCCTCACCTTCGACATGGACGCCGAGGCGCCCATGCTGACGACGGACATCTCTGCCATCAAGCGGATGACTCCCATGAGTCACCAGTCCTATGGCCCGCTGGTGGGAGTACCCCGGATCCTGGCGCTGCTCAAGGCGCATGACGTCACCGCCACGTTCTTCATTCCGGGCTACTCGGCCCACCGCTACCCGGACGTGGTCCGCGCCGTCGCCGAGGCGGGCCACGAGATCGCGCACCACAGCTACTTCCACGAGAACACCATCGGCATGGACGAGAGGACCGAGGCCGCGATGCTCGACCTTGGGCTGCGGGCGCTCCATGACGTCGCCGGGGTCCGGCCCGATGGCTACCGCGCGCCGATGTGGGAGATGAACTACCACACGCCGAAGCTGCTGGTGGAGCGCGGGTTCAGCTACGACTCCAGCCTCATGGACTCAGATCATCCCTACGTCCTCGCCGTGGACGGGGAGGCTGATGCGGAAGCGGCCGCCACGCTGGTTGAGGTCCCGGTGTCGTGGGGCCTCGACGATTGGGAGCAATACGCCTTCCTGCCGGGGCTGACCGGCTCCGGGCTCATCGAGAGCCCGGCGAAGGCGCTGGAGATGTGGATTCTTGAGCTGAAGGCCATGCACCGGCTCGGCGCCGCGTTCGTCTTGTGCTGTCACCCGTTCCTGTCCGGGCGGCCATCCCGGGCCGAGGCGCTGGAGCGGCTCATCGATCGGATGACGTCACTCGACGGGCTCTGGATCACCACCGTCGGTGAGGTGGCCAGGCACACGGCGTCGCTGAAGCTGGCCCCCCGCACCTGCCCGCAGCCGGTCATACCCGCGGACGCCTACTGGGTCGCCCGGCCTGACTGACGTCACCGCTATGACATGAGAGGACAGCCCGATGAGCGAGACCACCATCACCGAGGACCCGCTAGAAAGACGGCCGGTCAGGGACTTCAAGCTGCGCTCGGCCTTCGCGCTCTCGTTCTGCGACCAGTCGCCGATCGTCGGCATCTACACGATCTTCGCGATCAGCCTGATCGCGGCCGGGCCCGCGTTCCTGTGGGCCTTCCCGATCGTGCTGGCTGGGCAGCTGTTCGTGTGCGCCGTCTTCGGCAACCTGGTCTCGAAATGGCCCCTTCAGGGCAGCGTCTACGCCTGGTCCCGTGAGCTGATCGGCCCGCGGTACGGATGGTTCACCGGCTGGGCCTACATGTGGGGGCTCACGCTCACGCTCGCGGTGCTGCCGCTCGCGGCGTCCCCCTATCTGCTCGGCGCGTTCGGCGTCGATAACCCCTCACAGATCACCGTCGAACTGGTCGCGCTGGGGGTCCTGCTGTTCGGCTCGGTGGCGAATTTGTATGGTGGGCGGCTGCTGAAGGGCCTGATCTACATCGCCCTGACCGCGGAGGTCATCGCGTCGGCGGGTATCGGCATCACCCTCCTGATATTTCATCGGGTCAACCCGTTGTCGGTGATCTTCTCCGCCGCGGGCACCGGGCACGGTGCCAGCTGGCTGACCGGCGCCTTCCTGCTGCCCGTCGCCTACATCGCTTACACCTTCATCGGCTTCGAGGCCTCCGCGTCCATCGGCGAGGAGGTCAAAGAATCCCGCCGCGTGCTGCCCAAGGCCATCATGCTCTGCCTCGTGGTCGGGGGGGTCCTCGTTATGCTCGCCAGCCTCGGCCTGGTCCTCGCGATCCCCGACATGTCCGCGGCGGTGTCGGGCAAGGACGCCAACCCGATCGCCACCACGCTGGAGACCAGCTATGGGTCGGCGGCCGGGCGCACGCTGCTCATCGCGCTGGTCATTGGTTTCGCCTCCAGCATGATCGCCGTTCAGACGGCGGTGACCCGGGCCATCTGGGCCAGCGCCCGCGACAGGGTGCTTCCCGGGACCAGGCTGCTGGGCAGGCTCTCCGGGCGGGAACACCTGCCCCGGTATGCGATCGGCCTGACGATTGTCATCGCGGGCGCGCTGCTGTTCGCCGGCACGACCAAGGTGTTTGCGCTGCTTGTGACCTTCTCCGCGTTCGGCTTCTACGTCTCGTACTGGTTCCCGGTGGCGGGGCTGGCCTACAAGCACTGGCGCGGGCAATCGCCCACCAGCGACGCGTGGGGTGGGCGGTCGATCCGCCTGATCACGACCGTGGCCGTCATCTGGCTGACCGCCGAGATCGTCAACCTCCTCTGGCCCAGGCCGGTCTTCAGCGAGTGGTATCTCAACTGGGGCAGCCTCATCATGACCGGCGTGCTGGGTGTGCTCGGCGCGGTGATCTGCCTGTGGGCTTTCCGCCGGGGCGCGCCGGCCGGCGATACCGAGCGCCGGTTGCCCGTGGGGGCCGAAGCGGACGAGGCATGACACCCGGAGCCACCGATGGGCCCGTCGCCGTCATCACCGGTGCGGCCAGCGGAATCGGCCGCGCCTGCGCGGGCGTGATGCGGCGGGCCGACTGGCGGACAGCGGGCATCGACCTGAATCCATCGGACACCGACTTGTCCTTGCGGGCCGACGTGTCGGACCAGGCCGCGGTCGCCAGCGCGATCGATCAGATTGCCGAACGATTCGGGCGGGTCGACCTCCTGGTCACCGCGGCCGGCTACTACGAGGAGGGCATCGACGTCGCCGACATCACCGTGGCGCAGTGGGACCGGATGCTCTCGGTGATCCTCGGCGGCACGGTGAACTGCTGCGCCACGGTGCTGCCGCACATGCTCAGCCGCGGCGAGGGATCCATCGTGGCGATCTCGTCGGAGCTGGCGCTGGCCGGCAGCGCGACCGACCTGCACTACGTGGCGGCCAAGGGGGCCGTGCTCGGCCTGGTCAAGTCGCTGGCGATGGAGGTCGCGGACACCGCCATCCGGGTCAACGCGGTGGCTCCGGGGCCGACCGACACGCCGCTGCTGGCCGCGGACTCGCTCTGGCGCAAGCCCGATTACCTGGCCACACTCCCGCTCGGGCGGCTCGTCGCCCCCGAGGAGATCGCTCACACCGTGTACTACCTGGCCACCGAGGGGTCCATGTACTGCGGCGAGGTGCTGTCGCCGAACGCCGGGGCGGTGATCTGAGATGGCCGGGCAGCCCGGCCGGGACGGGACCGGCCAGCGGCGCCCGGTGGCGCTGGTCACCGGGGCCGCCCAGGGCCTGGGCCACGCGACCGCCCTCCGGCTGGCGGCGGACGGGTTCGCGGTCGCGGTGAACGACATCACCGACGACGGCCGGCTGACCGAGCTTGCCGGGCGAACCGGCGGGATCGCCGTCCCCGCGGACATCGCCGATCCCGCCGCCGGGCCGGCCATGGCCGGGGCCGTCGCCAGCCAGCTCGGGCCGGTGCAGGTCCTGGTCGCCAACGCCGCAGCGATGGCCATGAGCCCGTTCCTGGAGGCCAAGCCCGACGAGTGGTGGCATCAGATCGACGTCAACCTCTCCGGGCACTTCCGGGTCATCCAGGCGGTCATCCCCGGAATGCGCGCCCAGGGCCAGGGCCGCATCATCATCATCAGCTCCGGGTGGGGCGTGATCGGCCACCCGAACGCCACGGCCTACGCAGCGTCCAAGGCCGGGCTGATCGCGCTGACCAAGGGCCTGGGCCGGGAGCTGGGCCCGCAGGGAATCCTCACCAATGCGATCGCGCCCTCGTTCATTGACACCGAGCAGCTGCGCGTCGACGCCGCAGACGCCGGCGTCACGCTGGACGAGATACGCCAGCGATACCGGGAGCTGATCCCGCTGCGCCAGCTCGCCAGCCCGGCCGACATCGCGGCAGCGGTCGCCTTCCTGGCCGGGCCGGGGTCGAGCGCGGTCGTCGGGCAGGTGCTCCAGCCCAACGGCGGCGTGACCCGGACCCGGGCCTGACCACGAACGATTCACTCACGGGAGATTGCATGCCTGAGCACATCCGCCAGCCGGTCGGGCCGGTGGACGGGAGGAAGGTGCCCCGATTCGCGGGCTCCGCATCGTTCGCCCGGCTCCCAGAGATCGACCGGGTCCCCGACTATGACGTCGCGGTGCTCGGCGCACCGTTCGACAGCGGCACCTCCTACCGGCCGGGAGCCCGGTTCGGCCCGATGGCCGTCCGGCAGGCGTCGCGGCATCTACGGCCGGGCCATCATGTGGAGCTCGACTGCAGCCCGTTCGCCGCGATCCAGGTGGTCGACGCGGGGGACGTGCCGGTCACGCCGTTCTCGATCGACGAGGCCGTCGAGCAGATCGCCGGAGCCGCCGCGGACCTGCTGCATGGCGGCAGGAAGGTCATCGCCGTCGGCGGCGATCACACGATCGCGCTGCCGATGCTCCGGTCGGTGGTGCGCGAGAACGGCCCGGTCGCGCTGGTGCACTTCGATGCGCACCTGGACACCTGGGACACCTACTTCAACGCGCCCACCACGCACGGAACCATCTTCCGGCGGGCCTTTGAGGAAGGGCTCCTGATCGAGGATCACTCGATCCATGTGGGTATCCGCGGCCCCCTTTACGGCCGCAGCGACCTCGACGACGACCTGCGGTTCGGTTTCCGGACCATCCGGGCCAGTGACATCGACGTCCTCGGCGTCAGCGGGGCGATCGACGCGATCACCGGACGTGTGGCCGACCTGCCCGTCTACTTGTCCATCGACATCGACGTGCTCGACCCCTCGTTTGCGCCGGGCACTGGCACGCCGGAGGCGGGCGGGCTCAGCAGCCGGGAACTGTTGCGCGTGCTGCGCGGCCTGACCAACCTCAACCTGGTCAGCGCCGACCTGGTCGAGGTGTCGCCCGCCTACGACCATGCGGAGATCACCTCTCTCGCCGCCGCCACGGTGATCTTCGACGTCGTGACGCTGCTCGGCAGGAAGTCCTGATGGCCGGGCCGGGCTCCCCCGCCACGCAGCCCCTCGCCGTCGACGTGATCGTGGTAGGCGGGGGGCTGTCCGGCGGCCTGCCCGCCGCGGCGTACCTGCAGAAGGCCGGCCTGCAGGTCCTGATCGTGGAGGCCAACGCCGAACTCGGGTCGTTCTGCTGCACGCATGAGACGTGGCCGCAGACCCTGGACAGTCCGCACGTGGGGGTCTCGTTCGCCGGCAACTCACCCGTGATCGCCGACCTGGAGCTGGAACGCTACGGGTTCAGGTTCGCCGCGTCGCCGGTCCTCCTCGCCACCACCTACCGGGACGGCACCAACTGCCTGATCTGCCAGGACCCGGAGCGGACCGCGGAGAACTTCGCCCGGCACTCGGCCCGCGATGGCCAGCGGATGCTGGAGATCCAGTCGCGCGTCGACGAGACGATGGTGGAATTCAACGAGCTGAGCTCGTTCTCACCGCACCCCGATCCCGGCAAGCTGCCGCGGGTCTTCGATTTGTGCGCCTATGCCATGGACTTCCCGGTCGGGCAGATGATGGAGATGACCGGGCCCGAGCTGTGTGAGCGCACGTTCGAGTCCGACGCGTGCAGGCAGATCCTGATGACCCCGGTGGCGTTCTGGGAGCACGGCGCGCCGTTCGCCCGCGGGCAGGGTGCCTTCGGCACGACGTTCGCGCTGTACTACACGACCGGGGTCGGAATCGGCGGCAACGAGGTCCAGGTAGACGCGCTGACCCGCTGCTTCCTCGACCACGGCGGGCAGTTGTGGACGTCTGCGGCAGTCGAGGAAATTCTCGTTGAGAATAATCGTGCGGTTGGCGTCCGGCTGTCGCAGCGATCCCTGTGCCCGGGCCGGGAGGTAAGCGCGCGGCTCGCCGTGATCTGCAACGTGGGCGTGCCGGAGACGCTGCGGCTGGTCGGGCGCCAGGTGATGGAATCCGCTGACGCGCTCCTGGCCGCGAAGATGCGGTACTGGCAGATGGGCCTGCGCGGATCGCACGTGACGTCGTGGCTGCTCGACCGGCGCCTGTCGTGGAAATCGGCCGGCTTCGACCCGCTGATCGATGAAGCGATCCTGGTGTACCGGGCCTTCGACTCGTGGGAAGGCACCAAGCAGTACCTAGTCGACATGCTCGGCAACGACACCTGGAAAGCATCCGGCCAGCTCATGGAGTTCACCTATCCCGCCCCGGCGGATCCCACAAGCGCGTCGCCCGAAGGACACACGGTGCTCCGCGCCGAGGAGTGCTTCCCGTACGCGCTGCATGGCCTCGGCGGCCCGCAGGCGTGGGACGGGCCGCTGCGGCACGAGCTCGTGGCCGCCCGGAATGCAATGATGAGCCAGCTTGTGCGGGACTGGGACGGCAGCGTCCTCGACTACTACGACTGGACGCCGCTGGACAACTGGCGGCTCAACCGGTCCGCGAAGTTCGGCCAGGTGGTCGGCGGGGACTTCACCGAAGATCAGTGGATCCTCGGCCGCATGCCGTACCGCATGCCCATAGGCGGCCTGTACATGTCGAACGGCGTGTGGCCGGTCGGCCTGAGCTGGATGGCCGCTGGCTACAACGCGGCCCAGGCCGTCGCCGCCGACGCCGGTGTCCGTGACCAGCCGTGGTGGACGTCACGGCCGTGCGAATGGTACCTCCGCAATCTTCCGAGCCTGCTCGCGCGCGACACCGCGGCGAGCTTCGCCGAGTGAGGAACGCCGTGGCCAGGGACTGCGAGGTCGCCATCATCGGCGCCGGCCCAAACGGCCTGACCGCTGCCGCCTATCTCGCACAGTCGGGCGTGGACGTGGTCGTGCTCGAGCAGCGGTTCGAGCGGGGCGGGACGATGGCGTCGGACGACTACTCGACCCCGTTCACCTACAACCAGGCCCAGGCGGCCCTTCCGCTCGGCCCGGACAATCCCGTCGTGGCCGAGCTCGGGCTGACCGATCGGGGGGTGGCCTTCATCGAGCCCAGCGTGGCCGTCGAAGTGATCACCCGGCACGGTGAGCACGCCGTCGGCCGTGGCGGGGCCGGGCTCGGCAGCGCCGTTCAGGACATGCTCGCCTCGATCAGCCGGGCCTGCGTCCCGGCTCTGTACCGGCCGCCGGATCCGGAGGTTTCGCTGACGGGCGGCTGGCGGTCGCGCGGTGAGGGCGCCGCGGCCGACCTGGCCGATCTCGCGCCATCTACGCTCGCCGCGCTCGCGGACAGCGAGCCCGGCGGGCTCGCGCTGCGGTACGCCTGTGCCGCCAGCGGGTTCGCGGCCCCCGGTGAGCGCCTTGGCGCCGTCGGCGGCTTCGTGGTCGCCCGATGGTTCTGCCCGGCGCTCGTCGCTGGCGGGTCCAAGACCCTGCCGAACGCATTGTTCCGCGCAGCAGCAAGTTCCGGGGCGACCTGCCACGTGTCGGCCCGGGTAACGCACGTGCGGCGCGCCAACGCGGGATTCCAGCTGTCCTGCGGGGATGGGCGGCAGGTCCGCGCACGGAGCGTGATCTGCACGCTGGACCCGCGCACCACGTTCACCGGGCTGCTCGATCCGGCCCTGGTACCTTCCGAGCTCGCCGCGGCAGGCCGTGGCTGGGCCTTCGACGACCTGGCCTGCTTCACCGCGCACTTCGGCATCGCCGGGATGCCCCCGGTTTCCCGGCACGGCGATGAGCCATACGTGCGGCTGGTGGGCTTCAACGGTGTCCAGGATCTCGACGATCACCTGGCGGCGGTGCGCGGCGGGCGGCTGCCGGAACGACCCGCCGGCGTGCTCAGCGTCACCACCGCTCACGACCCGCTCCAGGCATCGCCGGGCCCCTACGGGCCGCTGCACACTTTGCGTTTCGACACCTTCGCGCCACTGAACCACCCAGGCGGCTCGTGGGACAGGAACCGGCGGGGATACCGGGCGGAGTGCTGGCGCTTCCTCTGCGGTGAGTTCCCGGCGCTGCGCGAGGCGAAGCTGATCGCGCAATTCGCCGACGCGCCCGGCGACCTCAGGCGGCGGTTCGCCACCACCAGCGCTGGCACCGCGCGGCAGGGCGCCCTGCGGCCCTCGCAGACGCTGGCCCTCAGGCCGCATCCACTGTGCGCGGACACACGGACGCCGGTGCCGGGCTTTTACCTTGGCGGTGGCGGCGTGCACCCAGGAGTCCCCGGCCTGCTCAGCGCGGGCATGCTGGCCGCTCAGGCGATCCGGGCCGACCAGCGGCTCACCGGCCTGGCGGCGGGGCGGCGATGACACCGCCGCAGCAGCCGACGCACCCGGCGACCACCCGGCGCGGCCAGGGCGTGACCGCCGACGGCGAGTTCTACATGCCCACGCGCGTGTTCTTCGGCCGTGGCGTCGCCGGCCAGGCCGGGGCCCGCGCGGCCGGTCTCGGAATGCACCGGGTGCTGCTGGTCACCGACCCGGGTGTGCAGGCCGCTGGGCTCGCCGATCCGGTCCGCGACCACCTCATCGCCGCCGGGCTGGAGGTGGCGGTCTTCCAGCAGGTGGAACCGAACCCGCGGGACGTCGACTGCCTGGCCGGGGCGGACCTGGCCGCCGACTTTGCGGCCGATGGCTTTGCCGCCGTCGGCGGCGGATCGGCGATCGACACGGCCAAGTGCATCGCGCTGCTGCGGACCAACGGCGGGCACCCGCGCGACTGGGAAGACTTCGGCGCCCTGCGCCATGACCCACTGCCGGTGCTGGCCCTCCCGACGACGGCCGGCACCGGCAGCGAAGTGAGCCCGTCGGCGGTCATCACCGACACCGCTCGCAAGAAGAAGATGAACCTCTTCGACATGCGCAACTGCCCGAAGGTCGCGCTTGTCGACCCGGATCTCACCCTGTCCTGCCCGCCGGCGCTGACGGCGGCCGCCGGGATGGACGCGCTCTCACATGCAGTCGACTCCCTGCACTGCCGCCTGGCGACCCCGGCATCGGACGCGCTGGCGCTGGAAGGCGCCCGCCTGGTCGCGCGCTACATCCGGCGGGCGGCCGCCTCCCCGGCCGACATCGAGGCCAGGTGCGGCATGGCCCAGGGCAGCCTGACCGCCGGGATCGCGGTTGGCCTCACCGACGTCGCCGGCGCGCACTGCCTGGCCGAGGCGATCGGCGGCCTGTACGGCCACCCGCATGGCTACTGCTGCGCCGACAGCATGCCGCCGATCATGACCTACAACCTGCCGGTGAGCTCACAGAAGTACGCACGGCTGGCCCACGCCTTCGGCATAGCACCCGATGGCTCCACCGAAACGGAGCTTGCACTGCGGGCCATTGAATACATCCGTAAGCTCAACCGCAATCTGAACGTGCCGCCCATGCGGGAGCTCATTCGCGCCGAGGACCTGGAGCTTCTCGGCCAGAAAGCGGAGCAGAACACCAGCAGCCCGTCGAATCCGCGGGCCGCCGACGCAGCCGCATTCACCGCCATGTTCGCCCGCGAGATCGGTGCCTAACATCGTCCGGCGGTGTTCAAGACTATAAGCGAGCGCGGCATCCGCAGCCTTCGCGGCCAAAGTGATCGCGTCCTTGGGCGGCCTCTGCGCCCGGCTGCACGCGATGCGAGCCTGACACTTGCCTCCCACACCTGGCCAAATTGGCTGATGGTCAGGGGGCGGGGTTGAACGCCGACCTCCGCTTTTCAGGCGCATCCGCAGCGTCGCTGCACGTGGTTGGATGGGGCCTGATAGGCGATCTAGCTGCAGAAACTACGGCTCATCGTCGCCTGGCGTGGCCTGACGTCTACCGGCGTTGGCTCCCCGTTTGGCTCCCCAATCTCGTTAGCGCGGCTAACGTTCGGTTCACCTAAGCGGAGCCCAGATCGCCGCCGACATACTCATGGTGCTTGGGCTTCGCCGCGCCTGACCTTGCGAGCCTGGTCCCGCATGCCTGCCAGAGTAGTAAGTTCAATCTCCTATCGTGGGCATACCTGCCGGAATGGCAGGGATTTAATGTGTGCGGTCCACTCGTTTCGCTTGAGAGAGCGACCCGAGATAGCGCAAGCCGCATTGGCAAGATATTTGTCTTTAGGCAGGGCTATGTTCCACAACTGGGCCGTGCCGTCACCACTTGCAGTAGCCAGAACTTTCCCGTCAGGCCTGAAGGCCACATCGTTCACACCGCCTCTGCTGGCAATCAATGGAGGGCCGACCTGCTGATGCGTGGCCACGTCCCACAAGCGCGCTGTGCCGTCGTCGCTTGCGGTTGCTATCGTCTTGCTATCAGGGCTGAAGGCCACCGCCCTCATAGCCTCGTTTCCGGAGGCCAAAGGTGCGCTAATCTGCCGGAGATGCCGCCTCCCAGTCCAGAGCCTGATCTTGTTATTACCTGCCGTGGCCAAGATCTTGCCGTTAGGGCTAAAGGCCACCGATTTAAACCCTAGGTTGTTGGGAGGGGATTTACCTACCTCACGGTGCGTGGCCACGTCCCACAGGCGGGCGATTGCGTCAGCGCCCGCGGTGGCGAGGGTCTTTCCGTCAGGATTGAACGCCACCGCGTTCACCGCGCCGAGCCCGGCGGCCAGTGGTGCGCCGATCTCGCGGTGCGTGGCCACGTCCCACAGTCGGGCGGTGCCATCCGCGCCTGCAGTGGCGAGGGTCTTTCC
>DASYQM010000472.1:0-5073 GCA_036005525.1 Streptosporangiaceae bacterium | reverse complement strand
AAAGACCTCGTCGCCGCCATCGAGAACTTCATCGACGGCTGGAATGAGCGCTGCCACCCCTTCACCTGGACCAAGACCGCCGACGAGTTACTCCCGCACTGCAAACCCGGTAAGAGAACCTCGTTCACGCGACACTAGCTGGCCAGTCTCCCCGATTCTGCCCGGGCCAACGTGGTGGGTGATAGCAGATGCTAGATGTGCAAGGAAGTTGTGGATGGTGCCCGCGGCGCACCGGCGACCCTGCCGCCAGCCGGCCCCGAACTGGCTGATATGCGCTTGCTGCTGGTGCTGACGCTCCGAACGCGGAGAGGCAAGTAGTCGGCGTTAGGCGCGCCCGACCATCACGCGGGCTGGCCACGCGTAGCTATTCACCAAGCGTCAGCGGCATGATGTGACAGCTGCGAGTGTTGCTGGCTTATCCGGTGGATTCGAGGCTGGGCGGGAGCCATGCGTGGCCGTTGAACAGGTCGCGGAGGGCGTCGAGTTTGCTGATGCCCCATTTGGCGGCGGTTGACAGGTAGGACTGGACGAGCGCGAACTCGGCGAGCCCGGTGAGTGTTCGCCAGCAGCCTCCGGAGCTGCGCTGCTGGACTTTGGCGGGACGGATCGTCCGCTCGGCTTCGTTGTTGGAGAAGATATCCAGGTCGGGGCGGGTGGCGAACCGCAGGATCATGTCTTCATAGTTGCGGAACCGGCGGGCGAGGCGGCGGGCGTCCTTCGCGGTGGCGGTACGCCGGTAGAGGTTAGCGGCCAGCCCGGCGGCGGAAAGTGCACGGTAACGGGTGACCAGGCTGTCCAGGACGGCCGCGCCCAGGGCGGGCTGCCCGGCCTGGCGGGCGGCTGCTGCGGCGTCGCGGGCCTCGATCAGCAGGCTCGCCATCTGGGCTGCCCATTCCTGCTGCGCGGGCTCGAAGTCGTATATGCCCTTGAGGTCGCGGAGCAGGTGGACCGCGCACCAGGCGTGCAGGGCGCTGGTGAGGTGACCGTACCCGGCGTAGCCGTCGCGGACGATCACGCCCTCATAGCAGGGCAGCACCCCGCCGGCATCGATTGCCTCCGCTGACCGGTCACCGGTGTGCATGCAGGTCAGGTAGCGGGTGCCGCCCGCTGCGTGGGCCGGGGTCTCGTCGGCGTGCACCGCCGGGGCGGTCCGCAGCAGCGCCCGGTCGTGCTCCATGAACCCGCTGGCTTCCACCAGCGCGGCGGCCCTGCCCCGGATCCCCATCCCGGCCATCCACCCCGTCGACACCGCGATGCCGGCGAGCTGGCATAGCAGCAGCGTGGCCCGGTGAACTGGATGTGGTGGCCGCCTACCAAGTTCGCGGCCAGCGCGCAGGTCTCCGGCCCGTAGCTGGCCCGCGCCCGCACGTGCGCGGCCAGCTCCCCGGCGGTGACCGCCCCGCAGCCCGCGCACTCCTTCGCCTGCGCCACGTACTCGATGATTCGCGGCGCCGGCGCCGGGGCGATGTCGGTGACCTGATGCCGCCGCTGCGCCGTCACCGGTGCCCCAGCCAGGTCCGCGCCGCACCCCCCGCACGCCGCCGGCGGGCAGGCGATCGACTCATCAGGATCATCCACCAGGCTCATCGTCATTCCCGGATCGCCCGGCTGCTTCCCGGCCGCCGTTTCCCTCGCTCGCGCAGCGACCGGTCCCCGCCCTTCTTCCGGTACGGGCCATCAGAAGACGGCGGACGCGACGACGTGGACGAATCCCTGCGGGCCTGCCGCTCCAGCTCATCCACCCGGGCCGAAAGCCGCTCTGCCTGCGCGGTCAGCTCAGCGATCAGCCGGTACGCCTCAGCCAGCCGCGCCGCCAGCACGGAAGCCGGCAGAACTAACAGTTCCCCCTCGGAAGGAACACCAGGCACCGCGGGCACACCGGCAATGATCACCATTCCGGCCAGCCAATCAACAACCCCTGCCCCGGCGTGTCGTCATGCTGTTGGCGGCCACAATGAACTGCCCGGTGACGGCCAACAGTTCTGCGGTGGCTTCGTGCACGCAGCGTGATGGAGCGGCGGGCACTTGGGAGCCGCGTCCATGCCGACCGGCGGATCGGTGCCCGGGACGGCTAATCGGGCGAGAGCCGGTGGCGGTTGCGGCGGTGCGCACCACCGGTCTGGCCGTTGTGGTTGTGGACGGCGTTCGGCCGTGCCCTTTGCCTGCTGCCCTGGGAGGCGCCGATCGTGTGGCCAGCTGACCGGTGCCAGGCCAGGGTGCCTACCCGCCGACCAGCCCGATCACCGCGTGGCTCAGATACAAGGAGATCTCGGCCCGCAGTCCTTCCTCGGCGCTGCGGTTGAGCGGCGTGTGCCCGCCGCTCCAGCCGCCTCCGTTGTTGTCGCATATGCCGCGGGTCCGCAGCGCTCCGCGCCTGAGCCGGGTGGGGCGCTGCAGCCACGCGCGGACCGTCCCCCGGGAGGTCGTGATGATCGCCTCGCCGGTCGACAAGAGTTCGGCGGCGGCTTCTGCCGCCCAGCTGGCTACCCAGTCCTCGACCCGGGTGAGGGAATCGTCCGGCCCGGCGGGCAGCGCCTCGATGCGCCCATCGGCGATGAGGCGCTCGATCAGGTCGGCCGGGCCGCCGACGTAGGTCCAGGCCAGGTCGATCTCACTGGCCACGCACCAGGCCCGGTCGGCGGGCCACCACAGGTTTGCGGTCTGATCGTCGCCGGACAGGGGCGCCGCCGCCGTCACGGCCTCGGCCGGCCCGGTGTAGAGCAGGTAGTCGCGGTTCGGCAGGTGCACCCGGTGCCCGCGCCGGACCTGTCCGGGGACCGGGTCAGGCAGGCGCACGGACGGTTGACCCGGCTGGGTGAGCGGGGTCCCGGCCCAGTCGTAACCGTCCCACACGCAGAACCCGCACCGCTCCGGTGCCTGCGTCCACTCCCGCAGGATGCCTGCCAGGGTCTCGGCGTCGGGCAGGTACAGGCTGCCCTCGCGCGGTCCCTGACCCGACCAGGGCGCCTCTCGCCCGGGCCGGGCCGGCGGCAGGGCGACGGAGTGGAACTGGGCATCAGGGCGGAGCGGCATGCCACTCCAGGCCGCCACTTCGGCCCAGCGCACCAGGCGGTCCCCCCACCGGGAATCCTCCGCAGGATGCAGCACCCGGGCGTAGGCGTCGAAGCCACCGGGCACCACCGAGATCACCTTGAACGCGTCGAACGGCGCGAGGCGCTCGCCGATCCAGTCAGCTTCCTCGACAGCCTCGCTCCAGGCCGGCCCGGCCGGTGGGTCCACCCCGAGATGATCGCATCTCCCGCTGAAGCACAACAACCGGGTATGCGTGCGCCGGGGAACGGCACACCACCCATCACGCTACGCTCCGTGACAAGCTGGCCGTCTCCGGGCAGACGATCACGGCCGTCACTGGGCAACTCTTGATGGCCGCCCACACCAGGCACCCGCCGGCACCACCCCCGGGCCGCCGAGCGCAGGGCAGGCCGATCGCCCACCATCAAGCCGTCATCCCACGTGAATAGCTACGGCCACGCTGCCGGCGTGAGCCAGTCAGGCAGCGAGGCAAGTTAATAGGGCTTTACTTGGAATCTCGGGAACTCCACTTCCGCGTGGCCGTTCACGAGTTTGCGCCGATGTAACTAAAGATCTTTAATGCCGGGGGTTACAGGGCTGGTGACAGCGGGCTCCTGCGCTATGCCAGAGGCATGAGGTACCCCAATGGCGGTGGGCTGACTGCGGCCGAACGAGCCCGCCGGGAGCAGGTGCGGCCCCGGCCCTCGATCAGGTCCGCCGCCGCTAACCGCGCCACGTCCGAGGCCCGAGCCGCCGACGAGGCCCGCCGGCTGAACCTCGGAATCTATAGGTCAGCAGGGATCACGACTACGCGGTGCCTGCGGTCCTGTGCCGCGGCAGCCCGCACGGCGCGGCCAAGCCGGTCCCGGCGCACCGGCCAGTCCGCCCCGCAGCGGCACCGGTACCGCACCCGCTCGCCGGCCGGGCCAAGCAGCCGGTCCCGCAAGTTGCCGCCTTCGCGGGAAGGCCCGGCGACCTCGTTGTACCCGGGCTGGCCGCCGAGGCTCTGATAGCCGTCCCCGGTAGTGCGCACCAGGTCGAGCCGCCGATAACACCGGCCGCACCGCAGCGTCACCCGCACCTGGCCGGCAAGGCCACGGCGCTCAGCCGCTACCGCATGCCGAGCTGCCCGGCTGGCGGCTCGTAGCTCCTCGATGACCGTCATCGAACGACATGCTACAGTGCGGATTACATCACTGAGATTCGCCGCGCCTCGTGCGTCGTGACGGGACCGGTAGAGGGCTCTCCCGCGTAAACCCTCTCCACGCGCCTCCCAGCGGAGCAGCGCCAGGAGAGGTGTGTCCCCGGTGAGTCTCACCCCAGAGCAGCGCTCGCTGCGCGCATCCATCGCCGCCTTCACGCGCTGGGCCCGCGAAAACCCCGCGGCGAGCGCGGCACGCGCTCTGGCGGGCCTCTTGGAGCGGTTCCGCCGCGAAGTGCTGGCCGCCGACCCGTCGGTCAACGAGCCCGAGTTGAGTCGGCGGGCCGAGCGAGGTATGGAAGAGCGTCGGCCTGACACTGCTCGACGCGATGAAGACACTCAGCCGCAATCCCGGTCGGTAGAACTCGGCGCTCTCGAAGCGTTCCAGTATCAGATCGAGCGCAAATGGGAAGGGCCGATGCCTTCGCCCAGCACGCTTGCTCAGTACGACATGGTGAAGCCTGGCCTCGCGCAGCGGATAACGGCCATGGCCGAGACCGTCGCGACCAGCGACATCAAGAGCCGCGCAAAGATCGCCGATGCGGAGATCGAACGGGCACGGACCGGCCAGGCGATGGCTGCCCTGATCACCACCATCGCGCTCGGCGCGGCGATCTACTTCTTCACGGCTGACAACCCCGCCGCGGGCGGTGTACTGCTGTCCGTCCCCGTGATCATGCTGGTCCGGGCGTTCCTGGGTCGCTCGTAGTCCATCACGAGCGGTCCGCGGCTGGCCTGTAACCCCCGGCATTAAAGATCTTTAGCGGTAGTTTGTTAATTCAGGATGTAGAGGTGCAGGCCGCAGCCTGCCGCGACGGAGTTGATCAGGGCTTGCAGCT
>DASYQM010000471.1:0-17373 GCA_036005525.1 Streptosporangiaceae bacterium | reverse complement strand
GGAAGACTGCGTCAAGCCCGGTTGGCACTCCGGGCACTGGGCATTCACGCTGGTAAGAAGCCGGAGCCCGGGAGCGCCGGAGCCGCCTGGCCGGCGAACCGCCATCCCGGCGCCGCACGCCACCGCCATGGCCAGCACGTTGCCAAGGCCATGAGACGACGGAGGGCCTGTGACAAGCGTGGCCAGCGGCCCGATGGGAGGCGAGCAGCCGCCGACGGGCATCCAGCCGCCGACGTCAGGCCGGCCGGCGGCCGGGACGCGGGAACCGGATGGCGCGGATCATCCCGCGCTGCGGGGCCTGGCCGCAGTATGGCTGCGTGCCAACTGCCCGTGCGCCGCCTGCCAGGACCCCGGGAGCGGGCAGCGGCTCGTCAGCATCACCGATCTGCCGGGCGGTGTGACCGTAACAGAGGTAGCGGCATCGGACGCCGCGGTAGAGGTGGTCTTCGGGCCGGACGGTCACCGGGCCGTTTTCGGCACGGGCTGGCTCGCCCGCTACGGCGACCCGGCCGTGGAGCACGGCCCGGAGCCACCCCCGCACGACGGCCCGCGGCCACCCCCGCAGGACGGCACGGAGCCACCCTGGCAAGACGACGACCGGACGGAGGACGCCAAGCGCCTGTGGGCGGCGGCCGATCTCGGCGGCGAGCTCCCGCAGGGCTGGTGGCCGCGTTACCTGGCCGACCCGGCACACCGCCGCACAAGCCTGTCGGCCGTGCTGGCACACGGCGTGGTCGTCCTCCATGACGTGCCGTGCGTGCCGGGGGCGGTGCTGGCCGTGGCCAAGAGCCTGGGCTTCGTGCGGGAGACCAACTACGGCCGGCTCTTCGAGGTGCGCGCCGAGCCGACGCCGGCCAACCTGGCCTTCACGAGGCTGCCGATCGCCCCGCATACCGACAACCCCTACCGTGACCCGGTCCCGACCGTGCAGCTCCTGCACTGCCTGCACGCCGCCGCCGGCGGGGGCGAGTCAACCTTCACCGACGGCTTCCGCGCGGCCGCGGTGCTGCGCAGCCGGGACCCGGCGGCGTTCGCCTGCCTCACTACCACCCCGGTGACCTTCGCTTACTCCGATTCGGCCACCGTGCTCCGGGCCACCGGCCCGATGATCGGCCTGGACCCACGCGGGCGGATCCGCCAGATCCGGTTCAACGGCCGGTCCCTCGCCCCGGTGCGCCTGCCCGCGGCGCAGGCGCGGACGTTCTACGCCGCCTACCGTGGCTTTGCCGAACGGATCGCCGACCCGGAAGCGGTGATGACGGCCAGGCTGTCCCCCGGCGACTGCGTCATCGTGGACAACACCCGCGTCCTGCACGGCCGGACGGGGTTCGCCGACGGCGGGGGCACCCGAACCACGGGACGCCGCCATCTCCAGGGGTGTTACGCCGACCTGGACGGGCTCGAGTCGGCCGTGGCCGTTCTGGCCCGCGACGAAGCAGGCCGGGCCGGCTCGTGACCGCCGACCGCATCCAGGTGATCTCCGACCTGTTCGCCGGCGACGGTGCCCGTGACTACCTCGGCGAGCCTGTGACGCAGGCGTCGCACATGCTCCAGGCCGCGGCGCTGGCACAGGCGTCCGGCGCGCACCCGCCGCTCGTCGCGGCTGCCCTGCTGCACGACGTCGGCCACTTCACCTCGGTGATCAGGGGGCACGACCTCATGCGCGGCACCGACAACCGGCACAGCGCGGCGGGTGCGGACTGGCTGGCCCAGTGGTTCGGCGACGAGGTCACCGAGCCGGTAAGGCTGCATGTGGCGGCGAAACGCTATCTGTGCGCGGTAGAGCCGGGCTATCTCGCAGCCCTGTCCCCCGCGTCGGTCTACACGCTCGGCGTGCAGGGTGGCCCCATGGACGCCGCCGAGCGGGCCGAATTCGAGGCGCATCCGCAGGCCGCCGCCGCATTGCGGCTGCGGCGCTGGGATGACGCGGCCAAGGACCCGGCCGCCAGCCCGCCCGCGTTCGGCTACTACAAGCCGCTGCTGCGCGGCCTGCTGCGCCGGCCCGCTCCCGGCTCATTCCATGATCGCGGACGATTCTCTGCGCATTGAGCACACGATCGTCCGCCATCATGAACGGGCCCGCCGGTCAGACCTGGATCACCACTGGGATGATCATGGGCCGGCGGCGGTAGTTCTCGTTGACCCACCGGCCCACCACGCGCCGTACCAACTGCCCAAGCTGGTACGGGTCGTTGATGCCGTCGGCCGCGGCCTTCACGAGCGCATCGTCGATGCGCGGCGTCACGTCACCGAACGCGGCGTCGTCGATGCCCGAGCCGCGCGCCTGGATCTCCGGCCCGGCCGTCAGTTTGCCGGTGGTCGAGTCGACCACGATCACGATGGAGATGAATCCTTCCTCGCCAAGGATGCGCCTGTCTTTCAGGGAGGTCTCGGTCACCTCACCCACCGACAGCCCATCCACGTAGACGTAGCCGCATGGGACCGCGCCGGTGATCGCGGCCTTCCCGTCCACCAGGTCGACGACCACGCCATCCTCGGCGACCACGATGCTGCGATCCGGGACGCCGGTCAGGGCCGCGAGCCCGGCGTGGGCCCGCAGGTGGCGCCACTCGCCGTGCACCGGCATGAAGTTGGCGGGCCGGACCAGGTTCAGCACGTAGAGCAGCTCGCCGGACGGGGCGTGCCCCGACACGTGCACCAGCGCGTTACCCCGGTGCACGACCCGCGCCCCCAGCCGCGTCAGCTCATTGATCACCCGGTACACGGCGGTCTCGTTGCCGGGGATCAGCGACGAGGCGAGGATCACCGTGTCTCCCTCGGCCACCCGGATGGGGTGGTCGCGGCTGGCCATCCGGGACAGCGCCGACATCGGCTCGCCCTGGGAACCGGTGGAGATGAGCACGATCCGGTCCGGCGGCATCTCCTCGGCCTCGCGCATGTCCACCATCAGGCCGCCGCGGACCGACGGGATGTGCAGGTAACCGAGGTCGCGGGCGACTCCCATGTTGCGCACCATGGAGCGGCCGACGAAGGCGACCTTGCGGCCGTGTGCTGCCGCCGCCTCAAGCACCTGCTGTACCCGGTGCACGTGGCTGGCGAAACAGGCGACGATGATGCGCTGCTGGGCGCCCGTGAAGATCTCCGCCAGCACCGGCGCGATATCCCGCTCGCTGGTGACGATGCCGGGTACCTCGGCGTTGGTGGAGTCGGACATCAGCAGGTCCACGCCGTCGGTCCCCAGCCGCGCGAACCCGCCGAGGTCGGTGAGCCGGCCGTCCAGCGGCAGCTGGTCCATCTTGAAGTCGCCGGTGTGCAGGACCACCGCGGACGGTGTCCGGATGGCGACCGCGAGCGCGTCCGGGATGGAGTGGTTCACCGCGAAAAATTCAAGCCCGAAGGGGCCAAACGACTGGCGCGTGCCGGCCGCCACCTCCACCGTGGCGGGTGTGAGCCGGTGCTCGGCGAGCTTGCTCTTCACCAGGCCGAGGGTCAGCTTCGAACCGGCCAGCACGATGTCCGGGCGCTCACGGAGCAGGTACGGGACGCCGCCGATGTGGTCCTCGTGGGCGTGGGTGAGCACCACGGCCTCGATCTGGTCGAGGCGGCCGTCCAGGTAGGAGAAGTCGGGCAGGATCAGATCCACGCCGGGCTGGTCGGGCTCGGGGAACAGTACCCCGCAGTCCACGACGAGCAGCCGCCGGGCGTACTCGAACACGGTCATGTTCCGGCCGATCTCGCCGAGACCGCCAAGACCGACGATGCGCAGTCCGCGCTTTGGCAGTGTGGGGGGTGCGGTGAGCCCGGGATGCGGGTGGCTCACCAGGCCGCCCGGGGCCAGGCCGGCAGGGTCATACTGCCTCCCTCGCGGGCGCTTCGCTTGGTCGTGCCAGAGGCGCGCCAGCTAGCAGGGCGGGAAGCGTGTCCTCGGCGCCGGGACACCGGTGGCGCGGCGTTCGGCCCGGCGCCTGCGGCTGCGGTCATGCCGCCCCCTCGGACAGCTTCACGCCGCCGGCCACCAGATCGGTGCGCAGCTGCTCCATCTGCTGCGGGGTCGCGTCGGCGAGAGGGGGCCGGACCGGGCCGCCGGGCAGCCCGAGCATCCTGAGCGCCGCCTTGGTCGTGATCACGCCCTGCGTGCGGGTCATGACGCCGATGTAGACCGGCAGCAGTTCCCGGTGGATCGCCAGCGCCTCGTCCACGCGGCCCGCCGTGTGCGCATCGATCATCTCGTGCAGCCGGTCACCCACGACGTGGCCGACAACGCTGACGAAGCCCGCGGCCCCGATCGCCAGCATGGGCAGGTTCAGCATGTCCTCGCCGCTGTAGTAGACAAGGTCGGTGCTGAGCATCACCTGCGAGCTCGCACCGAGATCGCCCTTGGCGTCCTTGACAGCGACGATCCGCGGGTGCTGGGCCAGCCGGACCAGGCTCTCGGTGGTGATCGGAGTCCCGGTCCGGCCGGGGATGTCGTAGAGCATGACCGGCAGGCCGGTCGCGTCGGCGACCGCGGTGAAGTGGGCGACGAGGCCGTTCTGCGGCGGCTTGTTGTAGTAGGGCGTCACGACGAGCAGCGCGTCGGCGCCGGCGCGTTCCGCAGCCCTGGCGAGTTCGATGGTGTGGGCGGTGTCATTGGTGCCGACCCCGGCCACGATCGTCGCCCGGTCGCCGACAGCGTCGATGACCGCGCGCAGCAACTGGTCCTTTTCGGCGTTGGACGTGGTCGGCGACTCGCCCGTGGTGCCGCTGATGACCAGGCCGTCGTTGCGCATGTCGTCGACCAGGTAGCTGGCGAGGCGGGCCGCGCCGTCGGCGTCGAGCGCGCCGTCGGCGGTCATGGGCGTGATCATCGCGGTCAGCATCCGGCCGAAAGGCGCCGTGGCCGCAGAGGCGGCGCCGCCGTGCCGGCCCGTGGATGGGTGCTGGGTTCCTGTCATGAACCGAACGCTACTCGCCGCGGCCCCGCCGCGGGATGCCGGCCGTCAGGACACGTGATTCAGAAGACGGGGATGATGTCCTCGGGGTTGATGTCGTCTGCCACGTCCACGCCCTCGATGTCCAGCTCGGGAATGGCCGGGAAGGCGATGCCCCAGCGGGTCACGATCGCCCGGACCCGGGCCATCGCCACTCGCCAGTTCTCGGCCTGCTCCTCGTAGGACAGCACGCCGAGCCCGGCGTCGCGTGCGTGGCTCATGAGCACCCGGTGGTTGGGCAGGAAGTACGGCGGGAGTTCCCAGAACCCCTCGGGCGGCTCCCACAAGATCATCGACAGGAACACGAAGCCGGCCCGGAGCTGACGGGTGATCAGGCCCTTGACCTCCTCGGTCAGGCCAGGCCACTCCTTATCCAGGATCGTCATGCAGATCTGCAGGTGCCGTGACTCGTCCCGGCCGATCCGCTGGAATATCTGGGAGAACACCGGATGGGTGGTGCCCGACGCCATGCCGCGGAACAGGGTGGACGCGGCCATCTCGCCCATCATGAAGCTGGTGAACAGGACCGGCAGCGAGTACTTGCCGACAGCCTTGTTGTAGCCCGTCCAGTAACGGCCGCCGTTGTGGTACAGCCAGGCGATGTTGTTGTGCGCGGCCTGTTCCAGGGCGGTCGTCGGCGTCCAGTCCAGCGGGCCGCCCGGCCACAACCGGGCGATCGTGCGCTGGCAGCACTCCTCGTGGTTCATCTCGTCCCGGGTGATCGAGAAGAAGCACTTGCGGACCGGGTCCTCCTCATGCTGCTCGAACGCATGGATGGTGGCCCGGGCGAACACCGCCGGGCCCGAGGCGTCGAAGTTCGCCAGGACCGCGAACCAGTACATGATGCCGAGCCGCTGCTCGACGGTGAAGTCCTCTGCGCGCAGCCCGTCCCATGGCATGTCGGCGGGGTTCCAGGTGGCGAGCTTGGACTTCTCGTAGATCGCGGCGAGCTTGGCGGTCTCGACCCGCCATTCCATCGGGTAGATGTTCGGCTGCGGGATGGCAGGCGCCGGCCAGAACCCGCCCTCCGGGATAACCAGGTCGTGTTCGGCATCTGCCACGTCATGCTCCGTCCTGTGTCGCCGGCTGCTCCGTCCGGCGTCCCGTGGCCCGGAATGCCACTCATAGGACAGGTTAAGGCCGGCCCTGTGGCGTGTCGTCACGGGGCGAACCGCCGGGGTGCGGGGTCGTCGGGGGAGATCGCGCGCGTGCCGGCGCATGCTCCACCCGCCCGGCGCGCTCTCCCGGCGCGCGCGTGCCGCTCCCGGCCGCGCTAGAGTACCGGTTGTCCTGGGTCCCGCCCAGGATGGTGCTGAGCCAGCGAAGCCGGTGAGATGCCGGCGCTGTCCCGCAACGGTGATGCCCCACAGAGGGGATGAGCCCGGACGCCTGGCCGGTGCCGACGTGCTGTCCTCGGAGGAAGGGCGGTTCGTTTCGATACCTCGCCGGGTGTCGCAGCGGGGCGCACTTCGTCCTCCACGCTCCCGACGGAGGATGATCACCATGCGGGCAATCTCCCGCCAGCTTCCGGCCCTCGCCCTGGCAGCGGCGCTCGCCGCCGCCTGCGCGGCCTGCGGAAGCAGCCAGCCAGCCACCGACGCGGCGGCGAGCACGCCTTCCGCGGCCGGTTCCGCCGCCGGCGGGACCTTCCCCACCACCATCGCCGCCCCGAACGGTACCGTGCACATCAAGGCCCGGCCGAAGGCGATCATCTCGCTCTCTCCCGCGGTGACCGAGATGCTGTACGCGATCGGTGCCGGGCCGCAGGTCAAGGCGGTGGACGCCGACTCGAACTACCCCCCGCAGGCGCCGCGCACCAAGCTGTCCGGCCTGTCCCCCAACGTGGAGGCGATCGTCGCCGAGAAGCCTGACCTGGTCGTCGAGTACGCCGATACCGGCAACCTGACCAAGCGCCTGGCGGCCTTCTCCATCCCGGTTCTCGAGCTGCCCGCGCCGAGCCAGCTCTCCGGCGTGTACAGCGAGTTCACCCAGCTCGGACAAGCGACCGGCCATCCGGCCCAGGCTCAGGCCGAGAACGCCTCGATCCGCCAGCAGATCGCCCGCATCGTCGCCGCGGCGCCGCACCACTCCCGCCCGCTCACCTACTACTACGAACTCGACCAGACCTATTACTCGGTCACCTCGGACACCTTCATCGGCCGCCTGCTCGCCCTGCTCGGCATGAAGAGCATCGCGGACGCGGCCAAGGGCGAGGCCTCGTCCGGCGGCTACCCGCAGCTGTCCGCCGAGTACATCCTCACTGCGAACCCGGACTACATCCTGCTCGCCGACACGCTCTGCTGCCATCAGAGCCCGGCGTCCGTGGCCAAACGGCCCGGATGGGGTGACCTGAAAGCGGTCAAGTCGGAGCATGTGATCGCGCTCAACGACGACATCGCGTCCCGGTGGGGACCACGGATCGTGGTCCTGCTGCGGACGGTCGCCGCGGCGCTGGCCCGCAGCGGCGGGCAGTGACGGCAGACCGGGCCCGGCGGGCGCCCCCCGCCGCCTCGCCGACCGCAGCTGGCCAGGCGGGGCAGGAGGCCACAGCCAGCCCGGCCGGGCCGGAGGCAACGGCTGGCCCGCCCGGGCATGGTGCCGTGGCCAGCATGGCCGGGCAGGGGGCCGTGGTCGGCCGGATCAGGCCAGGCCGGGCGATCGCCGTCGCCTCGGCGGTACTGGTGCTGGCCGTGATCGCCGGGGTAGCCGTCGGCCCCGCTGGGCTGTCGCTGCCCACCGTGGCGCAGGCGCTGCTGAGCCGGCTCCCCTGGCACCCGGCGGTGCCGGTATCCGCGGTCGACGTCGCCGTCGTCTGGCAGGTCCGGCTGCCCCGGGTAGTGCTCGGGGCACTGGTCGGAGCGATGCTGGCCGGCAGCGGCGCCGCCTACCAGGGTGTGTTCCGCAATCCGCTGGCCGACCCCTACCTGCTCGGGGTGGCCGCGGGCGGCGGGCTCGGCGCAACCATGATCATCGTTACCGGCGCGAACTCCGCCCTGCTGCCGCCGGCCGCCTTCGCCGGTGCGGTCGGGGCGGTCGCTCTCACCTACTTCCTGGGCGCCAGCGCGAGCCGTGACGGCGCCGCCCCAGGCGTGGCGGCGTCCGCGTCCATCGTGCTGGCCGGGGTCGCGGTCGCCGCCCTACTCACCGCCCTGCAGACCTACCTGCAGCAACAGCACACGCCCGACCTGCAGGCGGTGTATTCCTGGATCCTCGGCGGCCTTGCCGTGGCCACCTGGTCGGACATCGGCCTGGTGTTGCCGTACCTGGTGGTGGCGGCCGGGGTGCTGCTCGCTCACCGGCGCCTGCTCGATGTGCTCCGGGTCGGCGAGGTGGAGGCCGCCAGCCTTGGCGTGGATGTCGCCCGGCTCCGGATCACCGTGGTGGCCGCCGCCACCCTCGGCGCCGCATCCGCGGTCGCCGTGAGCGGGCTGATCGGCTTCGTCGGCATCATCGTGCCGCACACCGTCCGGCTGACCGCCGGCGCCAGCTACCGCATCGTGCTCCCGGTGTCGATGATCGGCGGGGCCGCGTTCCTCATCCTGGCCGACATCGCCGCGCGCACCGTGCAGTCCCCGGCGGAGGTCCCAATCGGGGTGATCACCGCCGTGGTCGGCGCGCCGTTCTTCCTGTTCGTGCTCCGCTCCCGTCGTGCCAGTCGGGACCTCGCATGATCGGCATCGAGCGGGTGCGGGTCAGCTATGGCGCAGCGGTGGCCCTGGCCGGGGTCAGTGAGCGGGTGGCGGACGGCGAATGGCTGGCCGTGATCGGGCCGAACGGAGCGGGCAAATCGACCTTGCTTCGCTGCGTGGCGAGCCTGGCCCGGCACGACGGGCAGGTCACCGTCGGCGGCCGCCCGGTCGCGGGGCTGCCGCGCCGCCAGTTGGCGAGGCTGGTCGCGTACGTGCCGCAGTCGCCCGTTCTGCCGCCGGAGATGACGGCGGGTGACTATGTGCTGCTGGGCCGCACCCCGCACATTGGGTACCTGCGCATGGAAACCGCCGCCGACCGCCGCATCTGCGGCGACCTGCTGGACCGCCTGCAGCTGACCGCGATGGCGGGCCGGCCGCTGGCCACCCTTTCCGGCGGCGAGGCGCAGCGGCTGGTGCTGGCCCGGGCGCTCGCGCAGCAGGCGCCGGTACTCGTGCTCGACGAGCCGACCAGTGCGCTGGACCTCGGCCGCCGCGTGGAAGCACTGGAACTCATCGACGAGATCCGGCGCGAGCGGTCCCTCACCGTCCTGTCCGCGGTGCACGACCTGACCCTCGCCGGCCAGTTCGCCGACCGGCTGCTGCTGCTGGCCGACGGGCAGGTAGCCGGCGCCGGAACCGCGCGGACGGTGCTGCGCACGGACGTGCTCGGGCCGGTGTTCGGGCCGGCTGTCGAGGTGCTGGCCGACTCCGGCGGTTCCCCGGTAGTGATCTCGCACCGCCGGGGGGCAGCGGCGGCACACCAGGGTCCTGTGGACACCCCACCGGGCCCTGCTGACACACCGGCTGGCGCTGTGGACATGCCACCGGGCCCCGCGGACACCCCACCGGGGACTCTGGACATCCCACCGGGCCCCGCGGACACCCCTCCGGGCCCCGTGGACACTCCACCGGGCCCCGCGGATGCCCCTCCGGGCCCTCCGGTCACACCCCCAGGCCCCGGCCGATGATCTCCTTCATGATCTCCGTCGTGCCGCCGAAAATGGTCTGTACCCGGCTGTCGGCGAACGCCCTGGCGACCCCGAACTCACGCATGTAGCCGTAGCCGCCGTGCAGTTGCAGGCAGCGGTCGACGACCCGGTTGCACCTCTCGGTGTCCCACCACTTGACCATGGCCGCCTCTTCGTTGGTGAGCCGCCCGCCCGACGTGCTCCATCACCGCCCGGTCGGTGAACGCCCGCGCCACGGCGAGCTCGGTGGCCAGCTCGGCGAGGACGAAACGGTTGTGCTGGAAGCTGCCGATCGGCCGCCCGAATGCCTGCCGCTGCTGGCAGTACGCCAGCGTGTCGGCGAACACCTTCTCCGCCCCCGCCAGCGCGGTGGCGCCGATCGAGATCCGCTCCCGGGGGAGGTTCTGCATCAGCGCGATGAAGCCGCCGCCCTCCTCGCCCAGCAGGTTGGCGGCCGGGACGGCCACGTCGGTGAACGAGAGCTCGGAGGTGTCCTGGGCGTGCATGCCGATCTTGTCAAGGTTGCGGCCGCGCTCGAAGCCGGGCATCCCCCGTTCGGCGACCAGCAGGCTGATCCCCTGATGGCCGGCGCCGGGATCCGTCCGGGCGACGACGATCACCAGGTCGCACAGCTGCCCGTTGGAGATGAAGGTCTTGGTGCCGTTGAGCAGGTAGTGATCGCCATTGCGGGCGGCGGTGGCGCGGATTCCCTGCAGATCGCTGCCTGCCCCCGGCTCGGTCATCGCGATCGCGGTGATGAGCTCGCCGGAGCAGTACCCGGGCAGCCATCGCTCGCGCTGCTCGGGCGTGCACAGGCTGCTGAGGTAGTGCCCGTTGATGTCGTTATGCACGGCGAACGCGGGCCCGGTGGCGCCGGCCGCCGCCAGCTCCTCGTTGAGAATGAGGTAGTAGCGGTAGTCCGGGTTGCCGCCGCCGCCGTACTTCTCGTCGATCTCGATCCCGAGCAGCCCGGCACGGCCGGCCGCGAGCCAGACGTCCCGGGACACCACCCCGTCCCGCTCCCACTGTTCGTGGTAGGGGGTGACCTCACGCGCGATGAAGGTGCGGACCATGTCGCGGAACGCGTCGTGCTCAGGGGTGAAGATGTCACGCTGCATCGGCGCGCCTTCCTGCGCAGTGGGCACGCGCGGGTGATCGCATCCGGAGCCGCGAAGGGCCGGGCACGCCCACAGCGGAGACCCTTACCAGTCAGTTGCGACGGTAACATCAGGGCTCGCGCACCAGCGTCCGGGCACCACGGCCTGGGCAGCAGGGCCCTGGCGCCAGAGGCACTGCCCCACAGCCCTGCGCAGGCCTGCCTGGAGAGCCTGAGACGCAACTGCGGAGTATTGCTTATTGCAAGTCTTTTGCATCTTCCCTAGAGTGAGCACATCTCGTGCCCGCTGCAGGAGGATGCTCGCCCATGGCCGACGTACGCGCCCGTTTCGCCAGCATCAGGAACGGGCTGACCCCCGCCGAGTGGGCCCGCACCGGGGCCATGGTGGCGACCATCATCGGGCTGAACGTGGCGGGCTGGGTGATGCTGGCAGCCGCGGTGGGCGGGCACTACCACATCACCTCCAAGGAGGTCTTCGGGTTCGGGACCGGGATCTTGGCCTACACCCTGGGGATGCGGCACGCCTTCGACGCCGACCACATCGCCGCGATTGACAACACCACCCGCAAGCTGGTCCAGGACGGCAAGCGGCCACTGACGGTTGGGTTCTTTTTCTCCCTGGGCCACTCCACGATCGTGTTCGTGATGGCGCTGCTGCTGGGCTTCGGTATCCGGGCTCTCAACAGCGAGGTGAAAAACGACAGCTCGGGGCTGCACACGGCGACCGGGTTCATCGGCACCACGGTGTCCGGGACGTTCTTGTACCTGATCGCCTTGCTGAACCTGATCGTGCTGATCTCGATCATCAAGGTGTTCCGCGAGATGCGCACCGGCCGCTACAGCGACGAGGAACTGGAACGCCAGCTCGATAACCGCGGCCTGATGAACCGGTTTTTCGGCGGCTACGCCAAGAAGATCGACACCGGCTGGAAGATGTACCCGATTGGGGTCCTGTTCGGCCTGGGGTTCGACACCGCCACCGAGGTCACCCTGCTGGTGCTCGCCGGCACCGCAGTGGTCTCCGGCCTGCCGTTTTATGCGATCTTGTCGCTGCCGATCCTGTTCGCAGCCGGGATGTGCCTGTTCGACACCGCCGATGGCTGCTTCATGAACTTCGCCTACGACTGGGCGTTCGCCCGCCCGGTCCGCAAGGTGTTCTACAACCTGACCATCACCGGGCTGTCGGTGTTCGTGGCGTTCTTCATCGGCACCATCGAGATCCTCAGCCTCCTCGGCGCCGAGCTCAACCTGACCGGCGGGTTCTGGTCATTCATGGGCAACTTCGACCTCAACAAGGCCGGGTTCATCATCGTCGGCATCTTCGTCCTCACCTGGGCCGTGGCGCTGTCCATCTGGCACTTCGGCCACATCGAGCAGAAGTGGGAAGCCGCCACCGAGGGCCCGCGTGACTAGGTAACGCCCTCCGCGCAGAACGGCGGGCGCGCTACGCGGCCGTGGTGAGATAGGCGGCCCACTGCGGGTCACCGTCATGGGCGGCGCCGATCAGCCGCCAGTGGGCGCCCCTCGGCACCGCCGGATCACAGCGCAGCGTCCAGCCCAGTTCCTCGACCAGCCGGTCCGCCTTGCTGTGGTTGCACCGCATGCACGAGGCGACGCAATTCTCCCAGGCGTGGGTGCCGCCGCGGCTGCGGGGCACCACATGGTCGATGGTCTCCGCGCGACGGCCACAGTACGCGCACAGGTAGTTGTCCCGGCGCATGAGCGCTCCCCTGGTCAGCGGGACGCGGCTGCGGTAGGGGACCCGGACGTAGCGGCGCAGCCGGATCACCGACGGCATGGCGAGCACCACGGAGGTGGACCGAAGCATCAGCCCGCCGGCGTCATCGTGGACCACCTCGGCCTTGTCGCCGAGCACCAGGCACACCGCGCGGCGCAGGCCGACCGTGGTCAGCGGCTCATACGTCACGTTGAGCAGCAGTACCCGTCGCACGCCCGCCTCCCGCCTGGTGTGCACACCAAGCACAGCCTAATGGCCCCTCGCCTCGGGCACCTAGCAACCGGGATGCACCGGGCAGGCGGGCACGCGGGGCCACCGGCGAGGGCCCGTAGAGTCGGGTCATGACCGGACCTGCCGTTTCCCCGAGAGCGGACGCCCTGCCAGGGCCTGCCTATCCCCCGGCCCGGCGCGCGGACGTTGTGGAGCAGCTGGCGGGCCACCGCGTGGCCGATCCCTACCGCTGGCTGGAGGACCCTGACTCTGCCGAGAGCCGTGTCTGGCTCGCGGCGCAGGACGAGCTGGCCGCCGAGTACCTGGCGGCCCTTCCGGGGCGGTCCGCACTGGCCGCGCGCATCGCGGACCTGGCCGCCACCGGCCTGGTGAGCAGCCCCGCGTGGCGCGGCGAGCGCTGCTTCTTCCTGCGGCGCGAGCCGGGCCAGGAGCACGCCGCGCTGATCACGTTGGCGCCGGGTGAACCGGACCGGACGCTTCTCGACCCGATGGCACTCGACCCTTCCGGGGCAACGACACTCGACGCCTGGGCACCGGACAACGACGGCAGGCTGCTGGCCTACCAGATCTCCCACGGCGGCGACGAGGAGTCGGTGCTGCAGGTCATGGACGTGATCACCGGCGCGAACGTCGACGGGCCGATCGACCGCTGCCGCTACACACAGGTGGCGTGGCTGCCGGGCGGGGCGTCCTATTACTACGTGCGCCGGCTACCACCGGAGGCCGTCCCGGCAGGCGAGGCCCAGTACCACCACCGTGTCTACCTGCACACGGTCGGCACACCGGCCGCCGCGGACGTGCTCGTCTTCGGGGAGGGGCGCGACAAGACGGACTACTACCAGGTGTCGGTCAGCTGGGACGGCCGCTGGCTGGCGATCGCGGCCGCCCAGGGGACGTCCCCCCGCACGGACGTATGGCTGGCCAACCTGGCTGCCTCGCCGCGTACCGCGCCCGCGATGCGAGTGGTCCAGGCCGGTGTGGACGCACGCACCGGCATCCATGTCGGCCGGGACGGCCGGGCATATGTGTTCACCGACGCTGACGCGCCGCGGGGACGGCTGGCCGTGGCCGATCCCAGCCAGCCGGAGCGGAGCGGCTGGCGGGACCTGATCGGCGAGGACCCAGAGGCGGTGCTCCAGGACTTCGCCATCCTCGACGGCGATCAGGCAGAACCGCCGCTGCTGCTTGCCGTGTGGGCCAGGCATGGTTTCAGCGAGATCACCGTCCACGACCTCGCCGACGGCACCCGCCGCGGTGTGATCACCGTGCCGGGACCGGGCGCTACCGGTGCTACCGGCGCCGGCCGCCTAGGCGCCATTAGCCAGATCACCGAGCGGCCGGAGGGAGGCCACGAAGCCTGGTTCGCTTACACAGATCACAGCACCCCGGTCACCATCTACCGTTATAACGCCCGCACCGGCGAGGTCGCGCTCTGGGCGCGCGCCCCAGGCTCAGCGCGGATCCCGCCGGTCAGCGCCCGCCAGGTGACCTACCGCTCACCGGATGGCACCGAGGTCAGGATGGTCGTGATCAGCCCCCCGGGGATCGAGCCGCCCGCGGCCGGAGGGAAGGCGGCTCCCCGGCCAACGATCCTCACCGGATACGGCGGGTTCTCCATCAGCCTGCTCACGCCCGCCTTCTCCCCCGCCGCCCTCGCCTGGGCGGAGGCCGGGGGCGTTTACGCGATCGCAGGGCTGCGGGGCGGGTCCGAGGAGGGCGAGGCGTGGCACCGCGCCGGCATGCGCGAGCACAAGCAGCGCGTCTTCGACGACTTCCAGGCGGCCGCCACCAAGCTGATCGGCGATGGCTGGACCACCCCCGGGCAGCTCGCGATCTCCGGCGGCTCGAACGGCGGCCTGCTGGTCGGCGCCGCACTGACCCAGTGGCCGGAGACCTACGCCGCGGTGGCCTGCTCCGCCCCGCTGCTCGACATGGTCCGCTATGAGAAGTTCGGGCTTGGCCAGCTGTGGTACGACGAGTACGGAACCGCTGCCGACCCGGTGGAGCTGGGCTGGCTGCTTTCCTACTCGCCCTACCACCACGTCCGGGGGCACGCCCAGTACCCGGCCGTGCTGTTCGCCCTCTTCGAGGGCGACACCAGGGTGGATCCGATGCACGCCAGCAAGATGTGCGCGGCGCTCCAGCACGCCACCTCGGCGCGGCTGCCCGACCGCCCGATCCTGCTCCGCCGCGAATCACGGGTGGGCCATGGGGCACGCGCCGTCAGCAGGTCCGTCGGCTTGTCGGCGGACACGCTGGCGTTCCTCGCCTTCCACACCGGGCTCACCGTCAGAGGTACCAGCTGAGGGCGCCCGGAGAGGTTGCGCACCCGGAAGCCGTTCACCCGGGCGCCGGGCATCTGGGTGCGTCGGTGATCTGGCGCATCGACGATCTGGCGCATCGACGATCTGGGGCGTCGACGATCTGGGCGCGGCACCGCCCCGTCGCATCAGCCGCTGACGAGCGCCTCGCGGTACTCGCGGACCGCGCTCTGCTCACCGTGGCGCACGGCTACCGTGTCCCCCAGCGACCGGGCGGTGCGCATCATGATCTCGGAGCGATACTCGCGCGGCACGGCGAGCAGGGTGTCCAAGCTCAGCCGCAGGGCCTCCTCGGGCTCGTCCGCCTCCAGCCGGCACCGGGCCAGGCCGAGGCTGATCAGTGATCGGTCGAGGACCTCGTCGGGCGCGTACAGATCCAGCGACCACGTGAACGATTTCTCCGCACGCAGATGATCGCCAAGCATGACCAGGGTGTCGCCCTCATGGAAGAGCAACTGCCGTTCGGTGTATCCGAATGCGGTGTCGTCCCGCTCGGTAGCCGGGAGCCGGGCCAGGGCCTCGTGAGCGGGGCCAAGCAGGGTCCTCACCCTGCGCAGCGCTGAGCCGGTGCCGGTATCCTCGCGCCGGGCCGCCGTCCAGGCCAGCGCCCGTGCCTCCAGGACCGGTGCCATCACCCCGGCCACGCAGGGGCTGTGGCCTGCCAGGCCAGCCCCGGCCCGGGCCAGCGCACTCGCCTCCGCCGGATCACCGTAATAGAGGGGGACGAGCGCCTCCCGGACCGCCACCCAGGCCCTGAGGTGGCGGTCGCCGGTCTCGTCCGCAGCGGTCCGGCCGGTGCGGAAGAACGATCTGGCCAGCCGCTGATCACCGACATTGATCATGATCATTCCAATGAGCCCGGACAGTCGGCCCGCCAGCCGGCACAGCCGCTCGCTGAACTCCAGGGACTGACGCCGCTCCGACATCCGCCGCACGTCACCGAAGTCCAGCAGGACGTCACACAGCAGGCGCAGCGGCGGAACCGTCATGTACTGCCTGCCGTAACCGAGGGTTGCGTCCTCCCACTCATCCAGCATGATCGCCGAGACGGTTCCACCCACGAGCGCGTCATCCATGCGCCGACGGATGCGGTCGACCGAACCGAAGAACTGCCCGTCGACGGCGACCGTGGGATTGGCGATCAGCCTCAGCAGCGTCCGCCGGACCACGTCGTCATCGTCCTCCGGGCCGGTCTCGGCGATGCCGAAGGATCCGGCGGCGCCGACGGCGGCGATGTGGCGGCCAGCCGGATGAGGATCCACCAGGCTGGGCTGGGGCGCCTGGTCCGGCCAGCCCGCCTGGCCCCGCCTGGTCGGGCCCGGGCCGCCTTCCGGGCCTGGGCTGGCCCCGTAGTAGCCGGGCGCAGCGGGCAGATGACCAGCGGTCCCGCCCGCTCCGGCCGCTTCCGCCACACCGGGGCCGACGGGCGCACCGGCCGTCCGCTCCTCGCCGTGTTCCCGTCCGCAGAAGCAGGGATCGGGGTAGCCAAGGTCGGGCGGGTCGGCCCGGTAAACGGCACACAGGTAGTGGAGATACTCCGGTCCCGGCCGTTTGTGCCCGCTCTCATAGGCGGAGAGCAGCGTCTCGCTGAACCTCGGCTCGGCCCGGCCTTCGCTGACATACCAGGCACGGACCTGGGCGACTACGTCAGCGAGCGAGATCCCCAGTGCCAGGCGGCGGGCACGGATCCAGCTAGTCCCAGCGGCCGGACCGCACTCTTCGTGGATCTTCCGTGCAATCTGATCGGGCAGGAGCCCAGTCACCAGGCCCCGTGCACGGATCTGCCTTGCCAGGAAGATCTCTCGCTGCGCATCACACCTGGCCGGGCCAGGCGGGCCCGGCGGATCGGCCGGGCGGGCTGACTCGGATGCCTTGGCCGACTGAGACGCCTTGGCCGACCGGGCCGGGCTGGCCGACGTGGCCGGGCTGGCCGATGGGGCTGGGCTAGCTGACCGGACCGGGCTGTCCACCGTGGCCGGGCTAACTGACCTGGCCGGGCTGCCCGGCGGGCTCGGGCTGTCCGGCGGGCTCGGGCTGGGCGTTGGCGCGGCTTGCCCGGCCGCGGCGCCCAGGCGCTGCTCACCCTGTCCGGGCGACTCGTGGCGTCCAGGCATCCGGCACTCCCTGTGGGCTGCCGCTCCCCGGGCGGACGATGATTGACCCAATGTAACTTTTAGGTCGCTGAGGAAGAATCAGACTCGGCCAAAATCACATCAACTCGCCGGGATAGGCACTGCCTGTCAATGGCCAGGTTGCGGTCTCCGCTGGTGGCCAGTTAAAAGTCCCCACCCCTCGGGTTGATCATGGCTTGTTTGTCCGGGTGCCTCCTCGGGTTCGGGCTTCTCGCATGCGGAACGATTCGCCGTCGGTGACCACGA